>NZ_JAEMSD010000666.1 GCF_016462955.1 Bradyrhizobium sp.
TCAAGGATGGCTTTGCGCTGCCGGGCGAGGAGCCCGGCAACGGGATCGAATGGGATGAGGAGGCGGTGAGGAAGTATCTGGTCGGGTGAGTATCGACGGGCAGACGCGCCTTCGCTGAGACAGCGGAGGATAGATCGCAGCCAACGTCCGGCCGCGTGTTCATTGCTTCTGCAATACCGCCGGCAACACCGAACCGTCGTTCAGGATCGAGAAAACCTCGCGGGAGGACAGATGGGCGACGGCCTCCTCGAAAGTATCGCTCGCATCGACCTTGGCACGGCCGACCGCCAGGTTCGCGTCGATCGTGTCGGGCCGGACGGCGCGTGGAAGCGATAGTTGTGCGACGTGGAAGGCCAAAAGCCTGGCATCTTCGCGCAGTTCCAGCAACGCGGGTCTGATCCCTGCATCCGGCGATTCGCTCAATTGGTTCGCGCGACGTAGCACCGAAGGCGGCGCTACCTCCTCGGGCGTGACGAACAATTTGTCGGACGCGGGCCTGGCAGTCAGCGCGCCGATCGGAACCGCGAACAGCAGCCCAACGACGACCGGGGACATCCAGAGCAGAAGGGGCAGCGAAACCGCGTACGCACTTGCCGCCATCGCAACGCCGCACAAGGTCGGGACGCCGTATTTTCGATAGAGCTCGCGGCGCTCCACCGTGCCGTCGTCCCGCCTTTGCGTCTGCCAGCCCGCATCGCGGCCGGCCAGAATCTCGACCACCGCGATCGACTGAAAGATCATCATCACGGGCGCCATCAACGCGGATACCACGACCTCTGCGAAGACTCCGGCCGAGGCCCGCAGAGCGCCGCCGAATTGGCGTCGCACCGGGCGTTGCAGCCAAAGCAGGACCAGGCTGAGCAGCTTGGGCAACAGCAGCAGCGCCATGGTGGCGACGAACACCCAGATGGCGAGCACCGAATCCTGGGCCGGCCAGGTCGGAAACAGGGAGAAACCCTTGGGAAAATACTCCGGACGCGCGAAGCGGGCCTGCAGCGAGATCAGCATTCCCAGCAGCAGGAACAGCAGCCACAGCGGCGCCGTCAAATAGGCTCCGATTCCCACCATGAAATGCAGGCGCGACACCCAATGCAGGCCCCGCGCAGGCACAACAGCGAGATGCTGAAGATTGCCCTGACACCAGCGTCGGTCGCGCGCGGCGAAGTCGAGCAGCGACGGCGGCACCTCTTCGTAGCTTCCGCCGAGCATCGGCAACATGTAGATGCCCCACCCGGCTCGCCGCAGCAGCGCGGCTTCGACGAAATCGTGGCTGAGGATGTGTCCGCCGAAGGGCTTGCGCCCGCGCAGCTGCGGCAATGCTGCCGCTTCGGCAAACGCCCTCACGCGGATGATCGCGTTGTGGCCCCAGTAGTTGCCTTCGGAGCCGTGCCACCAGGCAACGCCGGCGGCGATCATCGGGCCGTACAAGCGGCCGGCGAATTGCTGGACGCGGCTGAACAGACTTCGCGCGTTGACGATCATCGGGAGCGTCTGGACGAGCCCGGCACTGGGATTGGTCTCGATGGCATGCACCAGTCGGACGACGGTCTGACCGCTCATGAGACTGTCGGCGTCGAGCACGATCATGAAGTCGTAGACGCCGCCGAACCGCGTGATCCACTCGGAGATGTTGCCGGCCTTCCGCTCCCTGTTCTCGGCTCGGTGGCGATAGTACAGCCGCGTTCCGACGGCCTGCCGCAGCGCGAGCAGCGCTTTTTCTTCGGCGACCCAGATGTCGGGATCGGTGCTGTCGCTCAGAACGAACCAGTCGAACAGCTCTCCGTGCGCGGTCGCCTCCAAGGATTCGATCATTGCACGGAGCCGCGCCGTCAATCGGTGCGGGTCTTCGTTGTAGGTGGGAAGCAGCATGGCGGTGCGGCTTGCAATGACCGGCTGTTCGGCGCTGGAAGCCAAGGCACCCTCGTCCGGACGATGGGTCAGCAGCACAACGAAGCCTGCCACGGCGGAGGCGAACGAAAACGCGACCCAGGCGAGCAGGACCAGAAAGAGCGCCAGCACCATGCCTTCGAGGACCGTGACGCCGCCGACCTGCAGCACGCGATACATCTCGTAGCCGCCCGCCCACGTGAGCGCCGCCGTCGAGAGCAGGATGAGGCCGCGCCGCCAAACCATCGTGCGGGCGATCTGCGCAGGAATGCGGTCCAATACCCGGTTCTTTCCGAGGTCGCCCGGCGCCATCGGAAGGGGGGACTCGTGCGGCAGCAGGCGTTGGCTGGCGATCTCGCCAACAACGGGCCGCGGTGCCGTACTCAGGGGGCCCATCGGTAGACCCAGACTTCCGACAAGGGCTTGTCGCCTGCGGCCAGAAACGCCCGAATCTCGATCGGCTCACCCTTCACCTGGCACTGGAAGCTGAGCCGCCAACCGCCGGTATAGGGATTGGGCTGCGTGACGATGTTCTTGATCTCGGATTTTTCCGCCGCCACCACGCCCTTGACGCCGGCAGGATCGATGCCCTTCAAGTTGTCGCCGAGCAGATCGAGCACGAAGAGGCGCGCATCCTCGCCCTTTGCCCCTATCGCGCTTCGGGTGAACCTGGCGAGGGAATGCGGCTTCGGGCTATCTGGCCCCCAATGCAGCCGATAGGTGTAGTTGTGCTCGCCCTTGGCCTGCAGCGGGTTCTTTGGCCGCCAGAATGCGGCGATGTTGTCGTGAACTTCCTCCTTGGTCGGGATCTCGAACAGCATGACCCCGCCCTCGCCCCAATCGCCGATCGGCTCCATCCAGAGGCTTGGGCGTTTCTCGAAGCTGGATTCGATGTCCTGGTAGGCGGCGAAGTTTCTCTCCCGCTGCATCAAGCCGAACCCGCGCGGATTGAGATCCTGGAAGGTGCTGATCTGGAGGTCGCGGGGATTGCTGAGGGGCCGCCACAGGCTTTCGCCCTGCCCGTTGAAGATCGCAAGACCGTCGGAATCGTGGACCGAGGGGCGGAAATCGTCGATGCCGTTGCGGTCGTTCGGACCGTAGAAGAACATGCTGGTCATGGGCGCGAGTCCGGCCCGCTGCAGTTCGACGCGCGGATAGACCGACATTTC
>NZ_JAEMSD010000667.1 GCF_016462955.1 Bradyrhizobium sp.
GTCTATCACTGCGAACAGCTGTTCCATCGGTGCGCCCTCGCGGATCACCCGCTCCGGCGTGATCGCGGCGATGCCGTTGGCGCGGCCGGCGGCACGGTCGAGCGCGGCTTCGGCGGCCTCCTGCGCCTCGGCGCGCATGATGTCGGCGACGCCCAGCCATTCCTGGCTCTGCTGCTCCGGCTCGATGATGCGCAGCATCACGACGCCGCCGCCGGCGCGGATCGCCCAGCGGCTGGCATAATAGACGGCGCGATCCCATTCGGCGGTGTCATCGACGATGACGAGGCATTTGGGCTTGTGGCCCGGCTCGTAGCAAAGTCGCTTGCTGGTCATGCATGTCCCGGAATGTGCATGGCGACCATGCTGCCACACTCCCGCGATGTTTGGGAGAGGCGAAGCGGCGGGCGCCGCGGCGCCAGCCGGTCTTGCAAAGCGCGCCTTAGCGCCGGCGAATGAAGCCGACGATGTCCTTGGAGAGCTTCATCGTCTCGTCCGCGATGGCACGGGCCCGGTCCGAGCCGTCGATGAGGATCGCGTCGATATGGCCGGGGTCGGCGACGAGGCGTTTCATCTCGCCGGCGATCGGCGCGAGTTTTGTCACGCACAGCTCCGCCAGCGCGTTCTTGAAGCTGGAGAACTGGCCGCTACCGAACTCGCGCAGCACGTCGGCCTTGGAGCGGCCGGAGAGCGCGGCGAAGATGCCGACCAGATTGTCGGCCTCGGGCCGGGCTTCCAGACCCTTCTCTTCCGTCGGCAGCGGCTCCGGATCGGTCTTCGCCTTGCGGATCTTCTGCGCGATGGTGTCGGCGTCGTCGGTCAGGTTGATGCGCGAATTGTCGGAGGCTTCCGACTTCGACATCTTCTTGGTGCCGTCGCGCAGGCTCATCACGCGCGTCGCCGGACCCGTGATCAGCGGTTCCGGCAGCGGGAAGAACAGGCCGTCATCGTTGCCCTGGGCCCGGATGGAGTCGCCGAAGTCGTTGTTGAACTTCTGCGCGATGTCGCGCGAAAGCTCGAGATGCTGCTTCTGGTCCTCGCCCACGGGAACGTGGGTGGCGCGGTAGAGCAGAATGTCGGCCGCCATCAGCACGGGATAGTCGAACAGGCCGACGGAGGCATTCTCGCGGTCCTTGCCGGCCTTCTCCTTGAACTGGGTCATGCGGCCGAGCCAGCCCATGCGGGCGACGCAGTTGAAGATCCAGGCGAGCTCGGCATGGCCGGAGACCTGGCTCTGGTTGAACACGATGTGCTTCTTCGGATCGATGCCGGCCGCGATGAACGCCGCGGTCACCTCGCGGGTGTTGCGCGTGAGCTCGGCCGGTCCGCCCCAGACGTCCACCCCTTGCGTGATCGCGTGCATGTCGACGACGCAATAAATGCAGTTGTGGGTTTCCTGCATCTTCACGAAGTTGACGATGGCGCCGAGGTAATTGCCGAGGTGCAGATTGCCCGTCGGCTGGACGCCCGAAAAGACCCGTTCAACGAATGGCATGGTCAGCCTTCCCATAGGTATTGGCGCCGTCGTTTCCAACAGCGGCGCTGCTCCGTCAAGGGTATTTCGCCGGCCTGGCGGTTCAGCCGGGCCGTTTCAAAGCATGAACCGCCTCGCGCCAGGAGGCGGCTCCGAGGATCTGCAGCAGCAGGCCGTAGACGACGATCCCGGCCGCGATCTGCACGCAGAGTGCGATGAATTGGATCAAGCCGTGGCTCTCGGCTGGCACGAGGCCCGTCGTCAGCCAGAGCAGGGCGCCCATGACGATCGCGGCCAGCACGATGCGCGGCAGCCGCGCGCGGGCGCTCGCGTCCACCGAGAAGCCGAATTCGCTCGTGCCTTTGCGAAGCAGGAAGAGCGTGCTGCACCATGCGCCGGACGCGATGCTTGCGGCGATCCCGCTCGCGCCGAAGGCATGGCCGAGCAGTAGCGCGAGCGCGACGGTCACCACGAAGCCTGCCATGGTCGCGCGCAACGGCGTCATCGTATCGCCGCGGGCATAGAAGGCCGGCGACAGCGCCTTGATCAGCACATGCGCCGGCAGTCCCAGCGCCAGCCACATCAGCGCGCGCGCGGTGGCCGCGCTGTCCTCGGCGCCGAACGCGCCATGTTCGAACAGCAGCCGCACGATCGGCTCCGCGAGCACGACCAGGCCGAGGGTTGCCGGCAGCGCAAGCCCGGCCGCAAGCTCCAGCGCGCGGGATTCGGCGTGCGCCACGGCACCGCGGTCGCCGCTATTCACCGCACGCGTCAGCTCCGGCACCAGCACCGTTCCCATGGCGACGCCGACGATGCCGAGCGGCAGCTCGATCAGGCGGTTGGCGAAATAGAGCCAGGACACCGCGGACGGCGTGGCGGAAGCGATGATCGCGCCCGCCACCATCAGCCATTGCGGGCCCGAGCTTGCGATCATGCCGGGAATGGCCTTGGCGAAAAACGCCCGCATCTCCCGGTCGAAGCTGACGCGCAGCGGCGTCGCAAGGCGCGCGCTTCGCTGCGACAGCAGCATCATCAGTTGCAGCAAGCCGGCGACGCCGACGGTCGCTGCCAGGATCCATGCGGCGAAGCCGGCGTCTGCGTGCCGGACGAGCAGCACGGCGATGGCGGCGATCAGCGCGATGTTGAACAGCAGCGGAGAGAACGCCGTCAGCGCAAATCGCCCCTGCGCGTTCAGCAGCCCCATCAGCACGGTGACGGGACCGGCAAAGGCGAGATAGGGCAGCATCAGCTGCGCATACTCGACCGCGCGATCGAGCGTGCCGCTGCCGACGAATCCAGGCGCGATGACCGTCATGATCAGCGGCATCAGGAGCGCAACGACGATCGAGGTCGCGATCAGCGCCGCGCTGACGGTGCCGAGCACGCGTCCGGCGAATGCCGCCGCAGCCGCCGTCCCGTCGCGGTCGCGGCTCCGTAGCCAGGCCGGGATCAGCGCCGCGTTCAGCGCGCCCTCGCTGAGCAGCCGCCGCACCACGTTGACGAGCTGAAACGCCGCCAGGAACGCGTCGGCCACGGCGCCGGTGCCGTCACCGCCTGGTTCTCCTCGCGAATCGGTGTCG
>NZ_JAEMSD010000202.1:0-6103 GCF_016462955.1 Bradyrhizobium sp.
CGCCGACCCTCCCCCTCCAGGGGAGGGTTCAGAGAGACCGCGCCTTACGTCGGGGTCCCCCCGAGCTTGGCCTCCAGCGCCGCGATCCGCGCCTTCAGCGCCTCGTTCTCCTCCCGCGCCAGGCGCGCCATGTCCTTGACCGCCTCGAACTCCTCGCGCTTGACGAGGTCCATGTCGCGCAGGAATTTTTCGGCCTGGGTGCGCATCACCGTGTCGAACTCGCGCTTGACACCCTGGGCGGCACCGGCGGCATCGTTCATCAGGCGGCCGATCTCGTCGAAAAACCGGTTGTTGGTCTGGGTCATGTCGGTCTCCGATAAACTTTGCGCGAACGGTCGAGAGACAATGGCAATCTGGAGGGAATGGTTCAAGGGCCGATCGGCGGTATCCTTGTCATCGACCGGTTTCCTTGCAATCGTATTCAACTGCCCTGCATAAGAAGAATCACACGCGTCTGCCGGCGCGCTATCGCCGCAATCCCGTCTGGACATAGAAGGCGCGATGCCCTTCCTGCTGATCGATTTTCCCGCCTTCCAGCCGATCGCGTTCGAGATCGGTCCGTTCGCGATCCGCTGGTATGCGCTGGCCTATATCTGCGGCATCGTGTTCGGCTGGCTCTATGCGCGCGCGCTGCTCAAGAACCGGCGGCTGTGGGGTGGGCCGGCGCCGATTTCGCTGGTGCAGATCGACGACTTCATCCTCTGGGTGACGCTCGGCATCATCCTCGGCGGCCGCACGGGCTACGTGCTGTTCTACAATCTGCCGTTCTTCATCGATCATCCCGCCGCGATCTTCAGATTGTGGGAGGGCGGCATGTCGTTCCATGGCGGCTTCCTCGGCTGCGTCGTCGCGGTGATGGTGTTTGCCTATCGCAACGGCATCTCGATCCTGTCGCTCGGCGACATCACCACCGCAGTCGCGCCGGTGGGGCTGCTGCTCGGGCGCATCGCCAATTTCATCAACGGCGAATTGTGGGGACGCGCCACCGATGCGAGCCTGCCCTGGGCGATGATCTTCCCCAACGACCCCACGCAGCTGCCGCGGCATCCAAGCCAGCTCTACCAGGCCGGCATGGAAGGCATCCTGCTGTTCACCGCGCTCGCGGTCATGATCCGCTTCGGTGCCTTGAAGCGGCCGGGCATGATCCTCGGCGCCTTCATCCTGCTCTACGGCCTCGCCCGCATCGCCGGCGAGCATTTCCGCGAACCGGACGCGCAACTCGGCTTCCTCTGGGGCGGATTAACCATGGGCATGCTGTTGTCGATCCCGATGCTTATCGTCGGCCTCATACTTATCGTATGGGCTGTCAGGCGCGGTGCGCCGAAACCCGTCCGGGCCATTCGTTAATTCATTTCGAGAAGATAGCCGTGAGCGAACAGCCGCTACTCAACGAGATCAAGGCGCTGATCAAGTCCTCCGGGCCGATGCCGGTCTGGCGGTACATGGAACTGTGCCTGATGCATCCGCGCCACGGCTATTACGTCTCGCGGGATCCGCTCGGGCGCGAAGGCGACTTCACCACCGCACCCGAGGTCAGCCAGATGTTCGGCGAGCTCCTGGGGTTGTGGACCGCCTCGGTCTGGAAGCAGATGGGCTCGCCGCAATTCCTGCGGCTGATCGAGATCGGTCCCGGCCGGGGCACCATGATGGCGGATGCGCTGCGCGCACTCCGCGTGTTGCCGCCGCTCTACCAGGCGCTTCACATCCATCTGGTCGAGGTCAATCCAATCCTGCGGGAACGGCAGAGCGCGACGCTCGCTAACGTGCGCAACATCGCCTGGCACGACAGCATCGACGAGGTGCCGGAAGGCCCCAGCATCATCCTCGCCAATGAATATTTCGACGTGCTGCCGATCCACCAGATGATCCGCCACGAGCACGGCTGGCACGAGCGCGTGATCGAGCTCGATGCCAATAGCAGGCTTCAGTTCGGCGCAGCGCCGGAGCCGACGCCGCGCTTCGAGGTGCTACTGCCGCCTTTGGTGCGCGCCGCCCCCGTGGGCGCCGTGTTCGAGTGGCGCCCCGACGGCGAGATCATGAAGCTCGCCACGCGCGTGCGCGACCAGGACGGCGCGGCGCTGATCATCGACTACGGCCATCTGCGCAGCGATGCCGGCGACACCTTCCAGGCGATTGCGCGCCACACCTTCGCCGATCCCCTGAAGGCGCCAGGCCAGGCCGACGTCACCGCCCATGTCGATTTCCAGGCGCTGGCGCGCGCAGCCGAGGATGTCGGCGCGCGCGTGCACGGGCCGGTGACGCAAGGCGACTTCCTCAAGCGGATCGGCATCGACACTCGCGCGGCCGCCTTGATGCAGAAAGCCGCGCCCGAGGTCGCCACCGACATCTCGGTCGCGCTCAAGCGCCTGACCGATACCGGGCGTGGCGGCATGGGCTCGATGTTCAAGGTGCTCGGCATCTCCGAGCCGCGGCTGACGGCCCTTGCCGGCCTCAGCGATCTCGAACAGGCGGGAGAGACCTGATGACGCTGGCTTCGTCGCTGCTGTCCGCCGTGCCCGGCCTGCGCCATGCCTTCTTCACCCGCGAAGGCGGCGTGTCCGGCGGCATCTATTCCGCGTTGAACGGCGGGCTCGGCTCCAACGACGACCAGGCCCTCGTCGCGGAAAATCGCCGCCGCATGGCCGAGCATGTCGGCGTTGCGCCGGAGCGCTTCCTCAGCCTGCACCAGATCCATTCACCCGACGTGCTCGTGGCTGATGCGCCATGGCCGGGCGGTCCGCGGCCGAAAGGCGATGCGCTGGTGACGAAGACGCCCGGCATCGCGCTCGGCATTTCCACCGCCGATTGCGGCCCGGTGCTGTTCGTCGATCCCCATGCCCGCGTGATCGGCGGCGCCCATGCCGGCTGGAAGGGCGCGCTGACGGGCGTGCTGGAGGCAACGATCTCGGCGATGGAGACCCTCGGCGCCACGCGTGGCGGCATCATCGCCGCGATCGGCCCCCTGATCCGGCAGGACAGCTACGAGGTCGGCAACGAGTTCGTGGCGCGCTTCATCGAGGCGGATGCGGACAATGCAATGTTCTTCATCCCGTCGGTGCGCGAGGGCCACGCGATGTTCGATCTCGCCGGCTTCATCCGCAAGCGGCTGGAGGCCGCCGGCATCCTGATGATCGACGATCTCGGGCTCGACACCTATTCCGACGAACGTTTCTTCAGCTATCGCCGCTCGGTGCATCGCAAGGAGCCGGATTACGGCCGCCACGTTCACGCGATTGCGCTGGACGGGTGAACACAGGGGCAACCCCGTGTCATTCCGGGGCTCGCGTAGCGAGAACCCGGAATCCATTGTGCAACAATCGATGCGGCGAAATGGATTCCGGGCTCGCGCCAAGTGGAGCGCCCCGGAATGACGGTGGGGATGTGTCGCGCCTGCCCTAGACGTTAATGCGTTTTAACGATATCGCTGCCCTCCATAATGAGGGACTCGTCATTCATCTTGGGCCGCGCGGGTTCGCGCGTGCTGGCGGTCATGCTGGTGGCCGCGGCGACCGCGCTGGGCGGCTGCGCTGGGGGCGGCGGTGCCGCCAATTCCTATGCGATGGCGCCGGGCGGCGGCAGCGGGGCGACTGTGGCCTTCGAATCCATCGACGGCCCCCCGCCGCCGGTGTTCGATCGCATGGTTGGCGTGCTCGACAGCGAATCCAAGCTGCGCAGCCTGTCGGTCGTTTCCCGCGAGGGCTCGGCTGCCTACCGCGTGCGCAGTTACCTCTCCGCCCAGGTGGTGCGCGGCAAGACCGTGATCGCCTGGGTCTGGGACGTCTACGACGCCAACCAGCAACGCGCGCTGCGCCTCTCCGGCGAGGAACCGACCTCGGCCAAGGGCGGCCGCGATCCCTGGCAAGCCGCCGATGATTTGGTGCTGCGGAAGATCGCCCAAGCCGGATTCAGCGGACTTTCCAACATGATCAACGGAACGCCGGATGCACCCGGCGCCGCTCCGGCGTTGCGGGGACCGGCGGTGGCGAGCGTCATCGGGGACGCCCCGGCGCCGGACATGCCGGCCTCGGTGCTCGGCTATGCTGAGCAATAACCTCCGCTCAACCACGGCCTCAGTTTGCGGCCAAGCCGTTGGCGCGACTCGGGATTTCAAAGGGAAAACGTAGCATCCCGGGTTGCCATCGCAGCCTTCCGCCTGATATTGCCTCGCCCGTCGTAACCGTGCTGCCTGTGGGTATTCTCCGATGTTGAATGTCGTATCCAGCAAAGCGCGGGAGGAAGCGTCCATGTCGGCCAAGAACGGCTCCATCAAGCTCGTCGCCGGCAACTCCAATCCGGCCCTCGCCCAGGCCATCGCGCAGGGCCTGGATTTGCCGCTGACCAAGGCTGTGGTGCGGCGCTTCGCCGACATGGAGATCTTCGTCGAGATCCAGGAGAACGTCCGCGGTTCGGATGCCTTCATCATCCAGTCGACCTCGTTCCCGGCAAACGACCATCTGATGGAGTTGCTGATCATCACCGACGCGCTGCGCCGCTCCTCGGCGCGCCGCATCACCGCGGTGCTGCCCTATTTCGGCTACGCAAGGCAGGACCGCAAGTCCGGTTCACGCACGCCGATCTCGGCCAAGCTCGTTGCCAACCTGATCACGCAGGCTGGCGTCGACCGCGTCATGACGCTCGACCTGCATGCCGGCCAGATCCAGGGCTTCTTCGACATCCCCACCGACAACCTCTACGCGGCGCCGCTGATGGTGCGCGACATCAAGGACAAGTTCGACCTGTCCAAGGTGATGGTGATCTCGCCCGACGTCGGCGGCGTGGCCCGCGCGCGCGGCCTCGCCAAGCGCATCAACACCCCGCTCGCCATCGTCGACAAGCGCCGCGAGCGTCCCGGTGAGTCCGAGGTCATGAACGTGATCGGCGACGTCGCCGGCTACACCTGCATCCTCGTCGACGATATCGTGGACTCCGGCGGCACGCTGGTGAATGCGGCCGACGCACTGCTCGCCAAGGGCGCCAAGGACGTCTACGCCTACATCACCCACGGCGTGCTCTCCGGCGGCGCGGCGGCGCGTATCTCCGGCTCCAAGCTGAAGGAGCTGGTGATCACCGACTCGATCCTGCCGACCGATGCGGTGACCAAGGCGCCGAACATCCGCACGCTGCCGATCGGCAGCCTGATCTCGGACGCGATCGCGCGGACGGCGGCGGAAGAATCGGTGTCGAGCCTGTTCGACTGATCGTTTCACTCCCGTCATTCAGTCCCCTCGGAGAGACGAGCCGGGGGCTTCAGCTCACCGTGTGCCCAATGAAACCCGGGCTCGTGCCGTGCACGTCCGGGATGACCATCCGGCCTGCGCGGCGGTCCTCGCCGCAAGTCGCTGCGGGTTGTTGGCGGCGGCGGCCCATGACATCATCCAGTTACCGAGTCATCTCTGCCCTCTGGATGCCCGATGCCGCGCCGGAAATTTGCCTGGGAGAAGCTGTCGGATGACGCGTTGCTGAAACAACGCCTCCGCAGCCTGAAGGTCACGATCGAGGGCACCTGGCTCGAGGACTGTGTCGGGACTCTCCATGAGGAGCTCGAAGAGCGGGGCATCCGGCTGCGGCCGCACACATGGATATCGAGTGAATGGTTCAGCCCGGGCGACGTGCCCGGCATCGCCATCCCCTTCTATCTCGCCCATCCGCGCTTGATGAAGATCGAGAAGAAGATGATGTTCGACGTCGAGGGCGGAACCTGGCGCGAGTGCATGGCCATCCTCCGACACGAGGCCGGGCATGCCTTGCAGCACGGCTACCAGTTGCAGCGGCGGCGGCGCTGGCAACAGCTGTTCGGCCCCTCCTCGAAACACTACCCGCGCTACTACCGGCCTAATCCGGCGAGCAGGCGTTACGTGCAGCACCTTCGGCTCTGGTATGCACAGAGCCATCCGGACGAGGATTTTGCCGAAACCTTTGCAGTGTGGCTGCGGCCGCGCTCAAACTGGCGGACCCGATATGCCGGTTGGCCGGCCCTGAAGAAACTCGAATATGTCGACGAGTTGATGGGCGAGATCGCAGGAAAGCGGCCGCAGATCACGACGCGAGAGCGCGTCGACCCGTTGAGCCAGCTCAGCGAGACACTCGAAGAGCACTACAAGAA
>NZ_JAEMSD010000202.1:6113-11206 GCF_016462955.1 Bradyrhizobium sp.
GGCTGTTTTCGGCCGACCCTCGGCATCATCGGTCGATGCCAGCCGCGACCCTGATCAGGCGGCACCGAGCGCAAATCCGGCAATTGGTTGCGCGGTGGACGGGCGAGAACCAGCTCACGCTCGATGCCGTGCTCGATGACATGATCTCCCGCTGCCGGGATCTCGATCTGCGGGCCGTAGGCCCCGAACAGAAGCTCGTGCTCGATTTCATCGTCCTCGTGACCGCCAAGACGATGCATGCGTTGTTTGGCCCGTCTCGGCGCAAATGGATCGCACTATGAGACGTCTCCGCATTCTCGTGCTGATGCACCCGGACTTCATGCCTCCCGACTCCTCCGAGGGATACACCGCACAGGAAATCAACGTGTGGAAGACGGAGTACGACGTGGTGAGCACCTTGCGCGAGGCCGGCCACGAGGTTCGCCCGCTCGGAGCGCAGGAGGAGATCAAGCCGGTCCGCGAAGCAATCGAGCAATTCAAGCCACAAGTGGTCTTCACGCTGCTGGAGGAATTCCACAACAACGTCGCCTTCGACCAGCACATCGCGAGCTATCTCGAACTGATGAAGGTCCCTTATACCGGATGCAATCCGCGCGGCCTTATCCTGGCGCGCGGCAAAGACCTGTCAAAGACGCTGGTGCACCACCGTCGCATCGCGGTGCCGGCCTTCGCCGTTTTCCCGATGCGGCGCAAGGTCAAGCGGCCGAAGCATCTCGCGCTGCCGCTGATCGTCAAGAGCCTGAACATGGATGGATCTGCCGGCATTTCCCAAGCCTCGATCGTCGACACCGACGAAAAGCTCGCAGAGCGCGTCGCCTTCATCCACGATCGGAGCGAAACCGCCGCCATCGCCGAGCAATTCATCGAGGGACGCGAGCTTTACGTCGGCGTGCTCGGCAACAACCGCCTGCGCGTTCTGCCGGTCTGGGAACTGAAATTCGGCAGCATGGGCGGTCGCAGGTCACGCCACATCGCCACCGAAAAGGCCAAGCACGACACCGACTATCAGGAGAAGGTCGGCATCGTCGACGGGCCGGCGAAAGACCTCTCGCCGGAGGTCACCGCGCGCATCCAGCGCGCCGCAAAACGCATTTATCAGGCACTAGGGCTCGACGGCTATGCGCGCATCGACTTTCGCCTCACCGCCGACGGCACGCCGTATTTCATCGAAGCGAATCCAAATCCCGAAATCGCCAAGAGCCAGGAGTTCGCCACGGCTGCTCATCATGACGGGCTCAAATATCCGGATCTTCTGCACCGCATCTTGAATCTCGGGATCAGCCGGGCAAAGGCGGGTGTATCCTTGGGTTGACGAAGGGTAGGTAGAGTCCGTTACTGGGCGAAGTTCGGTCCGGGCGGCGCGTGCGCGCCGAACCCGGAATCCATCTTGCCGTAATCTCTGTCGATCAATGAATTCCGGGCCCGCGTGACGCGCGCCCCGGAATGATCATCGCCTACCCCACGATCCCCGCTGCGACCTGGCCGCGCAGGCGCTCCAGGCCGTGCAGCGTCTCCGCACAGGCGGCCGCGACCTCGACGCCCTTGATGGCGAAGTGCTTGCGGAAGAAGTCGTAGTGCACCTCGGTCTCGTGGAATTGCTGCGGGGTCAGCACGGCCGAGAACACCGGTACCTCGGTGCGGAGCTGCACATCCATCAGCGCCTTGATCACGGTGTCGGCGACGAACTCGTGGCGGTAGATGCCGCCATCGACGACGAGACCGGCCGCCACGATCGCGGTGTAGCGCCGCGTCTTGGCGAGGATCTGCGCATGCAGCGGGATCTCGAACGAGCCCGGCACCTCGAACACGTCGACATGGGTGAGGTGGCGGGCTTCCGCCTCCTTCACGAAGGCGATGCGGGCCTCCGCGACCACGTCGCGGTGCCAGCAGGCCTGCACGAACGCCACCCGCTGCGGCTTGGCGAAGCGCGGATGCTCCGGCACCGGATCTTGCGGAACCGGCGGCGGCGTCGGGGTGGGTGGGGCCGTTTCGGTGGAGGGATCTTGCAGCATCTGATTCATGGCTTTCCTCGGTTCAAGGACCAGAATCAGGGCACACGGAACGACAAACAGCCGCATCCTCGCGATGCGTCTGCCAGCGACCGTTCTCTTTCATCCGGACTTTAACCGTCGGCTTCGGAGTTGCACCGAATCTGCTGACCCTTCCGTTCGGGATAACCCTCGCGGAAGGCGCTCGCGGGCTTTGGGCCTTTCGGCCCTTACCGCCGGTGGGGACTTTCACCCCGCCCTGAGAACATCGGCCGCCCGGGATGAACGGCCTTACGGAAATATGCCGCCGGCGAGCAGTCGCGGCAAGCGTGTTCCGCATAGGCAAATCGCATGGTGCCATGCCGCGGCGGCGGTTCGGCCCTCGCAGGACGGAATTAACGATGGCGGTCCCGCCCTCGATTTGATTCCGGTTTGTTCTCTTCCGTCCCGATGGGGGGACTCCACCGTTAATAATTGTGGCGGAGATGAGCTGTGGACGAACGAGTCCTGGCTTGTGGACGGACTCGCGACCCCGTTGCGCAGATTCCGCAAATCACATCACTTGATCCGCGACAGGCCCGCGCCGATCCGAGGGATCGCAAGAGCGACTCCGAGGGGATTGCAAAGGCTGATCCGAGGGAACGCCGCAGCGACGTTGAGGGAGTGCGCGCCGGGCCCAACCGCGTGCGTATCAAAGACAACAAGAAGGCAAGAGGTCGAGACGGCATGTCCCTGCTCGAAGGCACCATCGATTCCAGAAGCCATCCGCTCGCGGTGGTCGAGGATATCGCTGCCAGCAACAACTGGCCGTTCGAACGCTCCGGCGAGGACGAACTCACGATTGTCTCCAAGGGACAATGGACCGACTACCAGCTCTCCTTCACCTGGATGGGCGAGATCGAGGCGCTGCATCTGGCCTGTGCCTTCGACATGAAGATTCCGCTCGCGCGCCGTGGCGAGGTGCAGCGGCTCGTCGCTGCCGTCAACGAGCAGCTGTGGGTCGGTCATTTCGATTTGTGGACCAACACCGGCATGGTCATGCACCGCCAGGCCCTGGTGCTGCCGGGCGGCCTCACCGCCTCGACCGCGCAGTGCGAAGCCATGCTCGCCGGCGCCATCCACGCCTGCGAGCGCTACTTCCCGGCGTTCCAGTTCGTGGTGTGGGCCGGCAAGACCACGGCCGAGGCGATGGACGCGGCGATGTTCGACACGGTCGGCGAGGCCTAGGGCCTCTACGACGTCGGAGCGCCGACCCTCCCTCCCCACGTCATCCCAGACAAGCGCGCATAAAGCGCGCGCAGATCTGGGATCCATACCGCGTGATGTCGCTTGTGGCACGCGGCTTGTTGCCGACACCTCGATCCACTAGAACCGCCCGTGGTTATGGATCCCCGCCTTCGCGGGGATGACGCCTGAGTGTGTGGCAGTGGCGATGGCAGACAACCCCCTCCAAAACATCACCGGCACCATCCTTCTCGCCGGCGCCGGCAAGATGGGCGGCGCGATGCTGACCGGCTGGCTGGCCGGCGGGCTCGATCCTCGCCGCGTCGCGGTGATGGATCCGCATCCGTCGCCCGAGATCTCCGCGCTGGCTGCCAAGGGCGTCGTGCTCAATCCCGATGTGACCACCGCCGGCAAGGTCGAGACTCTGGTTGTCGCGGTGAAGCCGCAGATGTTCCGCGAGGCCGGCCCGAAGCTGAAGCAATTCGTCTCGGACGCAACCTTGGTGGTCTCGATCATGGCGGGCACCACGATCGCCTCGCTTGAGCAGGTCTGCGGCGGCGCCGTGGTGCGCGCGATGCCGAACACGCCGGCCGCGATCGGCCGCGGCATCACCGTCGCCGTTGCGGCGAACAAGGTGAGCGCCGCGCAGCGCGCGGTGGCCGATGCGCTGCTGCGCGCCACCGGCTCGGTCGAATGGGTCGAGGACGAGGGTCTCATGGACGCGGTCACCGCCGTGTCCGGCTCGGGCCCGGCCTATGTGTTCCTGCTCGCCGAAGAGCTCGCACGTGCGGGCGTCGAAGCGGGATTGCCCGAAGCGCTGGCGACAAAGCTCGCGCGCGAAACGGTCGCGGGCTCCGGCGAGCTGCTGCACCAGTCGGAGCTGCCTGCCGCCACCCTGCGCCAGAACGTCACCTCGCCCGGCGGCACCACGGCCGCAGCGCTCAGCGTGCTGATGGGCGAGCCGGGCCTGCGCGATCTCATGATCCGCGCCGTCGCCGCGGCGACGCAGCGGTCGAAGGAATTGGCGAAGTAGAAGAATGCAGTAGGGTGGGCAAAGCGAAAGCGTGCCCACGATCTTTATCCATCGTGGAGGAATGGTGGGCACGGCGCTTCGCGCCTTTGCCCACCCTACAATTTCGAGCCTGCGGCTAGCCGCTTGTTGAACATCTCGACATTGACGAGACCGCGGGCATGACGGCCGTCGCCGAGCTTGCGCGTGCCCTCGAACGCCTCGACCTCGAAGCGGATGACGCGGCGCTCGACGGCGACGACCTTTGCCGTGGTGCGTACGGTAGCCCCAACCAGCGCGGCGGCAAGATGGCGGATGTCGACCTCGGTGCCGACCGTGACCCAGCCCGGCTGGAGCGCCGAGCGGATCGCATCGCCCGCGGTCATCTCCATTTCCAGGATCATCATCGGCGTGGCGTAGACAAAGGGCATGCCCGGCACGAAGTGCCCGACCGTACGCTCGGTCGGGACTACCAGCGTGCGCTCCGCGCTCATGCCAGGCTTAATAAAGTCGCGTGCGTCCATGGTGCTTGCTCGTCATTCCGGGGCGCGCAAAGCGCGAACCCGGAATCCAGAAGTTTGTAGCGCGAGATTCCGGGTTCAGCCCTGGCGGGCTGCCCCGGAATGACGCTAACGCGTCACTTCTTTGCCGCCGCCGCGCGCTCCACGAAGGTCTTGCCGCCCTTCATCTTGTGGCGGAGCGGGGCTTCGTTGATCTGGATGACGACGGCATCGGCGTCGACGCCGAGATTCTTGACCAGCGCCTGGGTGATGTCGCGCATCATGCCGGCCTTCTGCTCGTCGGTGCGGCCCTCGGCCATGCTGATGGTGATCTCAGGCATCGTCGTCTCCCTGCTGCTCTGCTGCTGCTGG
>NZ_JAEMSD010000203.1:0-725 GCF_016462955.1 Bradyrhizobium sp.
TGACGTCCATCGGCAGCTTGCCCGCGAAATCATTGATGAAGTCGAACGAGCAGGCGCGCGGTACGCCGCTCGCCGGTCTCGCGGTCAAGGTCACCGACGGCTTCTTCCTGGTCGGCCTGTCCAATGTCGACGCCGACCGCGCCCGCAACGTGCAGCTCCTGAAGGAGCGCTCCTGGTTCGACGTGCCGCTGGTCTATGCCAACCAGCGCCGCGCCATCATCGCCATCGAGAAGGGTGCCCCCGGCGAGCGCGCCTTCAACGACGCCTTCGCCCAGTGGGGCGATTGAGGCCGCCGCCGTCATTCCGGGGCGCGCGTAGCGCGAGCCCGGAATCCATCGCGCAGCACGTGATGCCGGAAAATGGATTCCGGGTTCGACGCTGCGCGTCGCCCCGGAATGACATTTCTGGATGTACCTGTAGCGCTACTGCGCCGCCGCTTCCCGCTTGCGCGATGCCGTCGCGGCGGCGTGCTCGCGGTCCATCACGGTACGGCAGCCTGGGCTGACCTGCGACTTGTTGCGAACCATGCAGGCGGTGATCCGCGGGATATCCGGAATCTCGCTGGAGCACAGCCGCATCGCATCGCCCGAGCACATCTGCTGCGCTTCGGACGAGAAGGCGAGGCCGGGTGTCATCTGCAGTGCGAGGCCGGTGACGGCGACAGCGAAGAGTGAAGCGATCGTCTGAAGGCGTGTCATGTGGAATGGGTCCCCGAGGTCCTGGGC
>NZ_JAEMSD010000203.1:735-5729 GCF_016462955.1 Bradyrhizobium sp.
CTTCACGTCGGGCACTTTGGTCCCGCATGTGGTCGCTCGATTTCTTGATGCCCGAATCGAAAGTGCTACGCCGCCCGAGGCAAGTATGCGCCATTGTCGTGCGCCTGCAATGGCCGGCGTAAAGGAATTCGCAATTGTTGCACGCGAGTCACGTCGGCGGTCAGATCAGCCGCTCGGGGGATACGCTCGCTGGTTCCGCATCGCTCAAGCCGAGCGATGCCGCATGTTCCTCGACGGCGGTGACGCCCTTCGCCGTGAGCTCGAACAAATCACCGTCCTTCATCACGTAGCCGTCGGCGATCAGCTGTCCCACCTTGCCCTGGCGGTCGTCGGCAAAGGCAACGGATTGGCTGATGTCCCGGAGGATGGAGAGTTGTTCGTCGCGTAACATGGCTTCACACTCCATTCGCCGGGATGGTGCCGGTCTTCACATGCCGTGGCTCTGAAACACCTTGTTGCAAGATTTCGACAGCTTGGCTCGATTGGCTTGAAGGCAGCCTTGCACCGCCATGTCGTTGCCGAGGTCCTTGCGGCAGAAGCGCTGAGCGTCGCGCGAGCAAGCCTTCTGCTCCTGGGGCGTTCCCATATGGCCTTGAGCGAATGCGGGCGCGTCGGACAGGCTCAACGCTGCCAGTGCGATCGTCGCCAGGAAAAATTTGCGGGCCATCAGCGCTCCATTCAAACAGGGGTAAAATCAGGTCCAGCATGAACTCGGCGCTTTGCCACTTGTTCCTCGAGGGGGAGAGCGCTCCGCCCGCTGTTCAAGGTTCCCCCGGCACTGCTATAAAGCTCACAGAGGGTGAGGTGCTCGATGAAACGTTATCTGGTGTTCGCGCTGGTCGTCCCGTTCGTCGGCGGGTTCCTGTTGCTGCTGACGACGACCTACCAGTCCGGCTATTGGGCCCACACCAATCTCGGCGAGGTCGGCAAGCTGTTCGCGGTGTTCTTCAAGACCCTGCAATACAGCTATTTGTTCGGCTTCCTGCCCGCGCTGATGATCGGCGCGGTCGACGACATCCTGATCCACGTCCGCCGGATCAGCCCCGGCGTGCGGATGCTCCTGGTCGGCCTGTTCGCCTTCGTCCTGGCCGCGTTCACCCACAGCTCGCGCGGGCCGGATTCCGGCGCGGTGCAGGTCATCCTGTACGGCCTCGTCGGGTTCGTCCCGGCGGTGATTTCTTCCTGGCTCGTGCATAGATATGTCGAGGAGCCGCCGGCGGTGGTGGCGCCGACCTAAAGCGCGCGACCTTCGAGCGCGGCCCCGCAACCTCCACCGCGCCCGCGCGTTGCCGAGAAGCCATGACCATGTCCGACGACGATATCCTTGCTCCGCGCCGATCCCGTTCCGAGGGTAGCCCGCGCGCGGCCTCTTCCGGCAAGCAGGCCCGCGGGCCGATCATCGACCAGGAAGGCCAGGAAATTCGTCCCGAGACGCTGGAGCAGGGATTTCGCGAGTTTCGTTTCGAGTTCGGGCAAGCGAGCCCGTTCGGCAATCTGACGCGCGAGCAGCGGATCGCGCGGCTCGAGGCCATCGCCAAGCTGCTCGACGTCGCCTTCATCCTGCCCGGCACCAACATCCGTTACGGGATCGACGGGCTGATCGGCCTGATCCCGGTGGTCGGCGACATCATCACGACCGCAATCTCGCTGTGGCTGGTGCGCGAGGCGAGGGCGCTGGGAGCGCCGTGGTACATCACCGCTCGCATGCTCGGCAATGTCGCGGTCGACGGCGTGGTCGGCCTCGTACCGTTCGCGGGCGACGCCTTTGACGTCATGTTCCGCGCCAACATGCGCAACGTCCGCCTGCTTCAGCGCTGGCTGGAAAAGCAGCCGCGGATGTAGGGGCTCTTGCCTCCTGCTCTCATGTCCCGGACAAGGTGCGGCGCGCAAGCGCCGCGCCGTAGAGCCGGGACCCAGGAGCCAAAGGGCATGTTGATGGATGGGCCCCGGCTCTGCAGCGCACCGCCGAAGGAGCGCTGCGCTGCGTCCGGGGGCACGAAAAACGAAGATCTTTCCCTAAAACACAAAAGGCACGACGACCTTTCGGCCGTCGCGCCTTCTGCGCACATCGAACAGTGTTGGAAAAGCTTACGCGGCGTCGGCGTCGGTCTCCGCGGCCGGAGCCGGCTTGGGCCGGCGGGGCAGCGGGAAGGACTCGCTCTCGTACAGCGAGCGGATGCCATTCTGGTCGAAGCGTGCTTCCTCGACCTGGAGATAGGCGCCGTTCAGCGAATCCGTCGGCAACTGCTCCATCGCAAACTGCACGGCCTCGGCTGCGGTGCCGAACCGGCGATAGGTGAAGCCCGCGCGCTTCTTCTTACGGATTGCGGCGGGGAAGAGTTCGGCGGAGGTGTTGAAGTTGAACGGACGCAGTGGACGCATGGTCAAAGACCTCGTGATCTTCTCTGGGGCTTTAAGCGCGTGAGTTTGGGGGAGGGCAGAGGCCGCAATCGAGCGGGCCCGCCACATGCATTGTCGCCCTCTAATATAGGCCGATCTGACAAAAATGCGACCCCTGCGATGCGAGATGATGAATCCGCGCATGGCAGCCAAGCGAACGAGAAAAGTATATTAATTTCAATTATTTAAGTCGTTCACACTTTGCCAGGAAGCAGCAGCACGACCAGGACCACCAGCACGACCCCGCCGAGGCCGATGCCGGAATGGCCAAGGCCATAGCCATACCCGCCGAACCGGCCCGACAGGCCGCCGAGCAGATAGATGATCACCAGGATGATCAGGATGGTCCCAAGCGTCACGGCCTCCTCCCTGGCGGTCGCCGAAACAGGATGTTGGGCCGCACCCCACTGGGGGAAAGCATATCGCGACGCCGGGTTCCATGATGGAACCCGGCGTCGGACTTCGTTTATTTGTTTATTTCGGCTCCAGCTTCAGCGCCGCCGAGTTGATGCAGTAGCGCAGGCCGGTCGGTCCGGGTCCATCGGGGAAGACATGGCCGAGATGGCCGCTGCATTTGGAGCAGAGCACCTCGGTCCGGACCATGCCATGGCTCGTATCCCGCTCCTCGTCGATGTGGCTCTCGACCGCCGGCTGGGTGAAGCTCGGCCAGCCGCAGCCGGAATCGAACTTGGCGTCGGATTCGAACAACGAATTGCCGCAGCCGGCACAGACGTAAGTGCCGGCGCGCTCCTCGTGCTCATACTCGCCCGAGAAGGGACGCTCGGTCGCCTTCTCGCGCAGCACGGCGTATTGCATCGGCGTCAATTCGCGCCGCCACTGCTCTTCGCTCTTGCTGACTTTGTCGTCCGTGATCTTCGTCTTGGTATCGGGCATGGGTCTCCCGTTCTCAGGATGATTTTTCGATCAGTTGGTGGCCTTGCCGGCATTCACCAGCGTCGGCTTCTCGATGTAGTTATCCGCGAACAGCTTTTTCAGGTTCTCGACCTTGGGGATGTCGTTATAGGCGATGTAGGGCTGGTTCGGGTGCAGCGTCAGATAGTCCTGGTGATAGGCCTCCGCCGGATAGAACGCCTCCAGCGCGCCGACCTTGGTCACGATAGGCTTCTTGAACGCCTTCGCGCCGTTGAGTTGGGCGATATAGGCTTCCGCCACTTTCTTCTGCTCGTCGGACGTTGTGAAGATCGCCGAGCGATATTGCGGACCGACGTCCGGGCCCTGACGGTTGAGCTGGGTCGGATCGTGCACCACCGAGAAGTAGATCTGGAGGATCTTCCCGTAGGAGATCTTCTTCGGGTCGTACTTGATCTCGACCACCTCGGCATGGCTGGTGCGGCCGCTCGAGACGCTCTGGTAGTCGGCGGTCGCCTTGGTGCCGCCGGCATAGCCGGAGACGGCGTTGACCACGCCCGCCGTGTGCTGGAAGACGCCCTGCACGCCCCAGAAGCAGCCACCGGCAAGTACGGCGGTCTGGATTCCGCTCGAAGCTGCGGCGTCCACGGCCGGGGCCGGGATCACGACCGCGTCCTCCGCGGCTCCGGACGGCATCGTGAAGGCCAGCGTCAGGGGGGCGGCTGCGGCAACCAGGAAGGCGAGGGCAATTCGGCGCATGGCAATCCTCTCTCGGAAGGTGACAGTCTAGGGCGATCGGGACCGGGCGAACAGCCCGGTCGCGCTTTCCCGACATCCGAGATACGGACGTCGCCGCTGATCGTTACGCCGCCGCGGACACGAGACCGTGAGCATGCGGCTCGGGACATCTGCGGGCCGGCTTGGCGGGATGCGGAACTCCCGCTCAAGCATGATCCGGGAAAGTGCGCAGCGGTTGTCCGGAAAGATCATGTGGTGGCTGGAGCGGACCCTGAGAACATGCTGACGCGGCTTTAAACCACCACGCTCAGCCGCTTCGCCGCCCGCGTGATCCCCGTGTACAGCCACCGTGCCCGCGAATCCTGAAACGCAAAGCTCTCGTCGAACAACACGACATCGTCCCATTGCGAGCCCTGCGACTTGTGCACGGTCAGCACGTAGCCGTAGTCGAACTCGTCATAAGGCTTGCGCTGCTCCCAGCCGATCTGCTCGATGCCGCCCTCGAAGCAATCGGCGCGCACCGAGACCTTGGTTACCTTGTGGCCGAAATCCTCGTCGGGCGACAGCCGCATGCTGAGGATGCGCGACTTCGAGCGTGAGGTGTTGCGCGACTTCACGCGCCAAAGGCCACCGTTGAACAGGCCCTTCTTGCGGTTGTTGCGCAGGCACACCAGCTTGTCGCCGGCGACCGGGAAGGCGTCCTCGATGCTCTGGCGCTGACGTACCCGCATGTTGTAGGCGCGTCGGGTGTTGTTGCGGCCGACCAGGATCTGGTCGGCGCCCATGACCCTGTCAGGATCGAGCTCCTTGCGCGGCACCACCTCGCTCTCGCCGTAGCGGCCGACATCGAGCTCGCGTCCTTCGCGGACGTCCATCGACATCCGGACGATCGGATCGTCCTGGGCCTGGCGATGCACCTCGGTCAGCATCGCGTCCGGCTCTGAATTGGTGAAGAAGCCGCCGCCCTGGATCGGCGGCAGCTGCGC
>NZ_JAEMSD010000203.1:5739-11196 GCF_016462955.1 Bradyrhizobium sp.
GGGACAGTCGAACGACATCAGGTCGCGCCCGAGTTCGGCGTCGACCATCGAGCATTCGTCGATGATGATCAGCTTGGCCTTGGAAGCCGGCGCGTCGTCCCACAATTCGAAGCTCGGCTGCTCCTCGCCGGATTCGCGGGCACGATAGATCAGCGAATGAATGGTGGAGGCGCCGTCGCATCCCTTGTTGCGCATGACGAGGGCGGCCTTGCCGGTGAAGGCTGCGAACTTGACCTCTCCGTCGACGCCTTCGGCGATGTGCCGGGCCAGCGTGGTCTTGCCGGTGCCGGCGAAGCCGAACAGGCGGAACACCGGCGGCGTGCCGCCCCGTCCGGGTTTTGCTTTCAGCCAGTCGCCGACGGCCTTGAGCGCGGCATCCTGATGCGGGGTGAACGTGGCCATGTCTGTCTTGAGAGGGAACCGGCGATTCGCCGCTTCTCGCAAGCTAACCATTGCGGCTGGCCGTTCAAGCGGCGGTCAGGCCGTCCTGCGGGGCCTCGGCTACTTGTCGATCCGGTCGTGCAGCTGCCAGAAGCGCAGTGTGCGCTCGGCCGTCGCGGGGGACAGCTTGGCGAAATCCGTGCCCGCGAGCTTCAGGGTGGCCTCGTCGATGCGGTACTTGATCGGACGATTGCAGAGGATTTTTTCGACCGTGGGCCAACCGAGGCCTGCCGATTTGCAGGGGATCAGCACGAGATCGGCACGCGGCCCTTCCAGAACCTTCGCCATCAGCTCGGTGGGCGCGCTGTTGTTGAGAAGTCCGAGCGCGGCGGCAACCTCGTCGAATCTCTTGGTTTCCGCGAAGCGGGCGATGGCGGTGTCGTTGAGTTCGTTGAGGCCCTTCATCCGCTTGACGGCCGCTTCAGCCAGGCTGAAATCCCGCTTCGGCTCCGGCGGGGCCGCCTTGCTGGTGATCGCGGCGAGGATGCGCTTGATCTCCGCCTGCAGCTCCGGCGGTGCAATGGCCGCAAGGCGCGCGCGCACGGCTTCGGTCGCGCGCTGCAGCAGGTCGCGAAGATACTTGATGGGAAGGTCGATGCGCAGGCCGAGCGCTTCGGCGAGCGCTTCGTCGGCTTCCGCGTGCGCGACCATGCTGTCATATCCGTCCTCGGAAAAGCGGGCTGTCCTGTTGTCGGCAAGGCGGCGGATGACCTTGCGTTCGCCGCGCTCCACCAGGACGTCCGTGACGACCTCCGGCAGGTCGGCGCGGCCGGAAATGGCGAACAGGTGATCCTGCCCCTTGGCTTTCGCGATCTCGACCAGCGTCGGGGTGCTCAGGCGATTGGACTCGGACAGCACCTTGCCAGCGACGGTGATCTCGTCGTCCCAGGCGAGGCGTTCGAGCACGCCGGCAGGTGCGTAATCCAGCGGCGCCAGACGATCGCCGAGCTCGGCCCTGACCCGACTTTCCACCCGCGTCACCAGATGCGAGAGCACATGATCGAAGACCTCGACCTGATCGTCGCTGAGGCGCTGCCCCTGGTCGAGAAACAGGTCCGTCACCCGGCGCAAGGTCTCGATCCGCTTGGCCGAGGAGCCATTACGGACCGCGTCTTCGAGCTCGTCGATGATCGAATTCGTCTGCTGCATCATGCTTTTCTGGCCATCGCAGGAGGACCGCGCACGCTTCCGCCGCGCCAGGACATGATCGGTCCTGCGATTTAAACAGGGCATAACGCAGCGGTATTTTGAAACCTCCAGATGGAACTTTCGCTATCAGAATTCGGCAGATCTGAAATTGTCTGCGCGCCGCTCCCCGCGTGGTGCGCCGGGAGTGCAAGCCTACTGCCAGCCGGGAACGCCGCGCATGTCGGGCAGCTGGTGGGCGATGCCCTTGTGGCAGTCGATGCAGGTCTTTTCCTTGGTGAACAGGAAGCGCTGGTGCGCGACCGAGGCCCGCGGCGACTGTTTGGTGATGTCCATGGAATCGGCGCTGTGGCAGTTGCGGCATTCCAGGGAATCATTGGCCTTGAAGCGTGCCCATTCGTGCGCGGCGAGCTCGAGCCGGTGGTCCTGAAATTTCTCCCTCGTGTCGATCGTGCCGAAGATCTTGCCCCAGACCTCCTTGGACGCCTGCATCTTGCGCGCGATCTTGTCGGTCCAGTTGTGCGGCACGTGGCAGTCCGGGCAGGTCGCGCGCACGCCGGAGCGGTTGGTGAAGTGGACGGTCGACTTCAGCTCGGCGTAGACGTTGTCCTTCATCTCGTGGCAGCCGGTGCAGAACTTCTCGGTGTTGGTGATCTCCAGCGCGGTGTTGAAGCCGCCCCAGAATATCACGCCGGCAACGAAGCCGGCCAGCACCAGGGTGCCGAGCGCGAACACCGAGCTCGGCCGGGTCAGGACCTGCCAGAGCTCGAGCATGAAAGCCCGGCTCCGCACGATGAAGCCGCGCTTGGCCTTCAACTCTGCGTTGGACTCGTCAGCGGTCGTCGTCATCGGCGGCCACCCGGGCTTACGCGCGACAGCAGCGTGTCGATGTCGACGAAATCGTTGCTAACCGGCGGATTGGCGGTGTTCTGCGGCACGTGGCATTCGGTGCAGAAGAACCGGCGCGGCGAGACCGAGCCCAGGAACTGGCCGTCCCGGTCCATGAAATGCGTGATCGAGACCATCGGCGCCTGCGACTCCGCGGTGCGCGCCCGTGCATGGCAGGACAGGCACTTGTTGCCGTTGAGGTCGACCTGGTAGCCGTCGATACTGTGAGGGATCACGGGGGGCTGCTCCGGATAGTTGCGCACCTCCTTCTCCGAGGTGTTGCGGTTCGGCAGCATCGGCGGCGCCGGCCCCTCGTCGTTGAGCGGAGTGGGGCCGCGCAGGCCGGAGGTCACGGTCTGCGCGGTCAGTGAGCTCGTGCCGGCTGCGATCGCGAAGGCGAGCAGGGCGATTGCGGATCGTTTCATCATGACATGTTCACCCGCTCGATGCGCACGGCGCATTTCTTGAAATCGGTCTGCAGCGAGATCGGATCGGTGGCGTCAAGCGTCACCTTGTTGATCAGCTTGGATTCGTCGAACCACGGCACGAACACGAGGCCGCGCGGCGGCCGGTCGCGGCCGCGCGTCTCGACGCGGGCGCGGATGAAGCCGCGGCGCGAGACCACCTTCACTTCGTCGCCGCGGCGGAGCTTGGCTTCCTGGGCATCGTCCGGATGCATGAAGCAGACGGCTTCGGGGAAGGCCTTGTAGAGCTCGGGCACGCGGCGCGTCATGGTGCCGGAATGCCAGTGCTCCAGGACGCGGCCGGTGGAGAGCCAGTAGGGATATTCGTTGTCGGGCGATTCCGCCGGCGGCTCGTAAGGCAGCGCGAAGATGCGCGCCTTGCCGTCGGCATGGCCGTAGAACTGCACCTCGGCGCCCTGCTTGACATAGGGGTCGCTGCCCTCTCGGAAACGCCACCTCGTCTCTTGGCCGTTGACGACGGGCCAACGCAGGCCGCGCTCCCTGTGATAGGTGTCGAACGGCGCAAGGTCGTGGCCATGGCCGCGGCCGAACTGGGCATATTCCTCGAACAGGCCCTTGTGGACGTAGAAGCCGAACGCCTTGGATTCGTCATTGGCGTAGCCGGGCTCGATGTCGCTCACGGGGAATTTGTCGACCTGGCCGTTCTTGTAGAGCACGTCGAACAGCGTCTTGCCGCGAACGTCCGGCTTCTTGGCGATCAACTCCGCGGGCCAGACCTCCTCGATCTTGAAGCGTTTTGAGAATTCCATGAGTTGCCAGAGATCGGATTTGGCTTCGCCTGGCGCCGTGACCAACTGGTGCCAGAACTGGGTGCGCCGCTCGGCATTGCCGTAGGCGCCCTCCTTTTCCACCCACATCGCAGTCGGCAGGATCAGATCGGCAGCGAGCGCAGTCACCGACGGATAGGCATCGGAGACCACGATGAAATTGTCGGGGTTGCGGAAGCCCGGATAGGTCTCCTCGTTGATGTTGGGGCCGGCCTGCAGGTTGTTGTTGACCTGGACCCAATAGGCGTTGATGAGGCCGTCCTTCAGCATCCGGCTTTGCAGCACGGCGTGCGCGCCGTTCTTGTCGGGGATGGTGCCTTCGGGCAGCTGCCAAATGTGCTCGGCGTGGTCGCGATGCGCCTTGTTGGTCACGACCATGTCGGCGGGCAGGCGGTGCGAGAAGGTGCCGACCTCGCGCGCGGTGCCGCAGGCCGAGGGCTGGCCGGTCAGCGAGAACGGGCTGTTGCCGGGCGCGGAGATCTTCCCGGTCAACAGATGGATGTTGTAGACGAGGTTGTTGCACCAGACGCCGCGGGTGTGCTGGTTGAAGCCCATGGTCCAGAACGAGACCACCTTCGTCTTGGGATCGGCATAGAGTTCGGCGAGCGCTTCCAGGCGGTTGAGCGGCACGCCCGACATTTCGGCGGCCTTCTCCAGCGTGTACTCCGACACGAACTTGACGAACTCGTCATAGCTCATGTCGGTGGCGTCGTTGGGCTTGGCCGCGCCCGTCGCCTTCTTCTGCAGCGGATGCTCGGGCCGCAGGCCATAGCCGATGTCGGTCTGGCCACGCTTGAACACGGTATGCCTGGCGACGAAGTCCTTGTTGACCCGGCCGGTCTTGATGATGTGATTGGCGATGGCGTTGAGGATGTAGAGGTCGGTCTGCGGCTTGAACACCATGCCGATGTCGGCGAGGTCGAACGACCGGTGCTCGAAGGTCGAGAGCACGGCGACGCGCACATGCGGCGCGGAGAGACGGCGGTCGGCCAGGCGTGTCCACAGGATCGGATGCATCTCCGCCATGTTCGAGCCCCACAGCACGAAAGCGTCGGTCGCCTCGATGTCGTCGTAGCAGCCGGGCGGCTCGTCGATGCCGAACGTGCGCATCATGCCGGCCACCGCGGAGGCCATGCAGTGGCGCGCATTGGGATCGATGTTGTTGGTGCGGAAGCCGGCCTTGAACAGCTTCGAGGCGGCATAGCCTTCCCAGATCGTCCACTGGCCTGAGCCGAACATGGCGACGCCGTTCGGGCCGCGCTTCTTGATCGCCTCCTTCCACTTCAGCTCCATGATGTCGAAGGCTTCGGTCCAGGAGACGGGCGTGAATTCGCCGTTCTTGTCGTACTTGCCGTTCGTCTTGCGCAGCATCGGCTGGGTCAGGCGGTCGTGGCCGTACATGATCTTGGAGAGGAAGTAGCCCTTGACGCAGTTCAGGCCGCGATTGACCTCGGCCTTGATGTCGCCATGGGTGGCGACGACGCGGTTCTCCTTGGTCGCGACCATCACCGAGCAGCCGGTGCCGCAGAAGCGGCAGGCGGCCTTGTCCCATTTCATTTCGCTGTTGTTGCGCTCGCTGACGAGATTGGCGGCGAGCGCCGGGGCGGGCATGCCGGCCGCGGCGGCGGCGATGGCGGCCGCCTCGAGCTTGAGCATCTGGCGGCGGTCGAGCTTGGGTGATGTCATGATGGCTCTTCCTGACTCAGGCGGTTTCGATGGCGTGGAAGACG
>NZ_JAEMSD010000668.1 GCF_016462955.1 Bradyrhizobium sp.
GGCGGATACCTTCCGGTTCTGGCGGGCGACATCGCCCGAGCATTTGCAGCGGCTTCACGAGCGCATCGCCGAGATCGAGCGGATCAGGCAGGAACTCGGCTCGTGCGCGATTCCAGCGAACGAGGACGACGATCCGCAGCCCCCGTACCGGCCCGCACTCCTCCGGTTGTCCGGCCACGCCTGAACGCTGCCGTGGGCAACGCGGCATGACTCACCCCGCACCGCTCGACGCGCCCCGGCTGGATTGATAAGCCCCTGTCCGCGAATGACGGGACTTGAGTCGGGGACATGACGGTTGCGATCGAGATGGGGCAGACCACGGCAGGCGCCGCGGCCGCCATGGACCTCGAGGAACTATTGGCGACCCGCCTCCTGGTGCAGGGCAATTCGGGCTCCGGCAAGTCGCATCTGCTGCGGCGGCTGCTGGAGCAGAGCGCGCCCTGGGTGCAGCAGGCCATCATCGACCCCGAGGGCGACTTCGTCACGCTGGCCGAGCGCTTCGGCCATCTCGTGATCGAGGCCGAGGACCACACCGAGCGCGGCCTTCAGGTCGCCGGGGAGCGCGCGCGGCTGCATCGCGTCTCTACCGTGCTCAATCACGAAGGCTTGGATGCCGAGAACCAGATGCGCAGGGCCGCCGCGTTCCTCGGCGGGATGTTCGACGTCGACCGCGACCATTGGTACCCGATGCTGGTGGTCGTCGACGAGGCGCAGCTGTTTGCGCCTGCGGTGGCCGGCGAAGTCTCGGACGAGGCGCGAAAGCTCTCGCTCGGCGCCATGACAAATTTGATGTGCCGCGGCCGCAAGCGCGGGCTCGCCGGCATCATCGCGACGCAACGTTTGGCCAAGCTCGCCAAGAACGTCGCGGCGGAAGCCTCCAACTTCCTGATGGGCCGCACCTTCCTCGACATCGACATGGCGCGCGCCGCAGACCTGCTCGGCATGGAGCGGCGGCAGGCCGAAGCCTTTCGCGATCTCGAGCGCGGCCAGTTCATGGCGCTGGGACCTGCGCTGTCGCGCCGCCCCTTGCGTCTGAACATCGGCCCGACCGAGACCTCACCGCGCAACTCGACGCCGCGGCTGATGCCGTTGCCGGAGGCGATGCTGGAGGATGCGCGCGCCGTGATCCTGGCGGCGCCGCCGCCGGATGCCAGCCGGCCGCAGCGACGGCCGGCACCGGATCTGCTGGAGCAGCTTCGCGCGGCGAAGGCCGCCGCGGCCCCGGAGATCCGGCCAGAAGCGGTCGAGATTCCCGTCAGCGCCGAGGAGCTCGCCGAACGGCGCGAGCGCGTGGATCGCACGTTACGCGCCGTGATGGCTGAGCCCGATGCCGGCTTCCGCGCCATCGGCGTGCTCTATCAGGAGTTCGTGGTCCGCTGCCGCATCGAGGGGCTCGGCGCGGCCGTGCCCGATCTCAACGAATTCCGCCGCATGCTGACCCATGCGCGCGCCGGGCTTGGCGCCGATCTCACCGACGACGACGCCTGGCAGGACGTGTCGCTGCGCGCCTCGATCCTGCCCGACGACATGCAGGGCGTGTTCATGATGATCGCGCGCGCCGCGAAGGAAGGCTGGCCCTGCCCCGGCGATGCCGCGATCGCGCGCGCCTATGGCTCGCATTCGCTGCGCCGGGCGCAGCGGCTGCTGAGCTATATGGAGGAGCAGGGCCTGATCGTGGTCCAGCTCGACGGCGCCGGCCGCCGGATCGTGACGCTGGTGGAGCTCGCCTGGGCCACCGCGCCGGGCGATCCCCATGGCGACGATTTGGCGGCGGAGCCCGCACTACGCGCAGCGTCGCTCTGAGCTGCGGTATCAGGAACGCCTCATCGCGGCGAGACGGTCGCAGCGCGTGTCCAGCCCAGCGCCGGCGCGACCGTCCCCGCAACGAGATCGATCGAACGCAGGACATGCGGGTGCGGCGGGTCGACCGAATGCACCTGGAACACGAGATCCGTCACCCGGTCCAGCGTGGTATCCGAGGCGAGCGAGGCGATGACGTCGCCGGCATCACCGACATGGGTGTCGAACGCCGCGATCATCGCCTCCAGCGCCTCGCCCGGATCGGCGTGGCCGCCCTTGAGGAACTGCGGTCGCGCCCGGCGCAATCCTATGTCTGCAAAGCGCAGCGCATCACCACGGTCGTCGGCGACGAAGACGCTGCGCGAGGCCATGATGCGCGGCTCGCAGCCCGGCGGCAGCGCTGCGAGATAGGCATCGATGATCGGATACTGGATCTCGGCGAGCGACGCGTTCGGCGCCTCCTTGGTTCGCGGCTGGGTGCGCGAGAGCAACAGACCATCGCCGGCCTCGCCGGCGCGGACGCCGCCGGCGACCGAGAACGTAGCCTGCCAGATGCGCTTGTCCAGCTGCGGCCGCTGCGGATAGAGCGTGTCGCCACCATGAAGCGGCTTGCCGGTCAGGGCCTGGCGGACGATGTCGAGATTGCGGGCGAAGACCTCGTTGCGCCGGGCGCTGTCGAGGCCGAAAGCGGCGAATGCCGATGGATTGCCGCCGGTGCCGACGCCGAGCTCGAAGCGGCCGTTGCAGAGGAGATCGAGCACCGCGGCGTCCTCCGCCACCCGCACCGCATTCTCTAGCGGCAAGGTCACGATGCCGGTGCCGAGGCGGATGCGCGAGGTTTGTGCGGCGACGTAGCCGAGGAAGGTGAAGGGCGACGGCAGTCCGCCCTCGCGCTCGTGGAAATGATGCTGCGCGATCCACGCGGAATCGAGCCCCGCCTGTTCCGCGTGGACGATCTGCTCGGCGGCGATGCGATACCGCTCGGCGGCCGAGGCCTCGTCGAGCAGCCGTGTGAAGAAGCCCAGGCGCTTCAGGTTCGCAAAGCGTTTCATATGACCCCTGCGAGGATAGTCACAGCCTGATGATGTCGGTTGCCGCGGTTCCAGACAAGCGGGCATGGTGCCAGGTTCGCTCGCGGGTTCGCCCCTTCCCGCGTATCCGGGAATGGCGGGCTCGCATCGATGAGCGTCGCGCTCCCTCCCTCGCGGCTGCGACGCTCAGGCCCGCCCGCCCTCTTTGAC
>NZ_JAEMSD010000204.1:0-2139 GCF_016462955.1 Bradyrhizobium sp.
CGCCGACATGACCGCGGACGTAGCGCGGCAGCCGCGTGTGCGTCGCCGGATGGATATTCTTCGCCCTCACGCGGTCGCCGATGCTGAATTTCGCCGGCGCCGGGGCGGGGCGGCCGAACTTGCCGCGCACCATGACGCGCTCGACGTTCGCGAGGTCGAACTTGCCGTGCTTGAGCGCCTTGCCGGGTTGCATCGCATGGCCCGCGGCGACTTCCTCGCGGGTGAGGTAGCCCTTGTCGATCAGCATCTCCTCGAGCCCGAGAAACCATTTCTTGTAATAAGAGCTCGACAGATAGACGTGCGGCGGCAAGGTCTCGCGATAGAAGCGCGAGGTGTCGATGTTGAAGGCGCCGGCCGCACCCATCGCGCGCACCATGGCCAGCACGCGCGACTCCCATTCCTCGTGAAACATCGGCTCGTTGGGCTCGGGCTCGACCTTGCCGAACCCGTCCATGCCGCCCATGTCGTGCACGCCGTTCACGACGGTGCTCCCGGCGCTTTGGGGAAACCGGTGCCGATCATGGAATCGCGGGTGACGAGCTCGGCGAGTTGTTCCTCGCTCCAGCCCTCGGTACCTTCGGGCCGCATCGGCAGCACCAGGAAGCGCGTTTCCGCCGTGGAATCCCAGACCCTGATTTCGATGTCCGTGGGCAGAGTGACGCCGAAATCGGCGAGCACGCCCCGCGGGTCCTTCACGGCGCGGGAGCGATAGGGCGCAGCCTTGTACCAGACCGGCGGCAATCCCAGCATTTCCCAGGGGTAGCAGGAGCACAGCGTGCATACGACCATGTTGTGCCGCCCGGGCGTGTTCTCGACCACGACGAGATGGTCGCCGACGCGGCTGACATGGCCCAGCGTGCCGATCGCCTTGGTGCCGTCTTCCAGCAGCGCCGCCTTGAATGCCGGATCGGTCCAGGCCTTTGCGACCACGCGCGCGCCATTGTGCGGGCCGATCCTGGTCTCATAGGCCTGGATGATGGCATCGAGCGCGGCGGGCTCGACATAGCCTTTTTCGGTCAGGATCGTCTCGAGCGCGCGCACGCGCAGCTCGGTGTCCGACAGTTCGGAATGATCGTGGTGGTGGTGGTCGTGATCGTGGCTCATGGTGGCAAAGAATAGGCGCAATGGCCGGGACCTGTCGAGTATGCCTTGCGGCGCGACCGGGTCCCATATTCGTGAGAGCGGATGTAGGCTAGAATCGCAGCAAGCCAAGTTGGGAAAGCCAAGTTGGGAGGCGTTCGGTGACGGACTATGTGAAGATCGAGAAAGGCCTTGGGCCCGAAGGGCGGATCGCGGTGGTGCGTTTCGATCGAGGCGACGGCATCAACGCCCTCTCGCCCGAAGCGCTGCGCCAGCTGACCGCAGCGGCACGAAGCTTCGAGGACGACGCTGCGACTTCGGTGGTCGTCTTGACCGGCAGCTCGGGCGCCTTCAGCGCCGGCTTCGACCTCAAGGACGCCGAGGGACGCTCGCGCAAGGAGATGGATCTCGGCACCCTGCGGCGGCATCTCAAACTCGGCCCGCGTCTGACCCATGCCTGGCAGGAGATGGAGCAGATCACGATCGCGGCGATCGAGGGCTTTTGCGTCGGCGGTGGCGTCGCACTGGCCGTGGCACTCGACTTCCGCATCATGGGGCGCAACGCGCATCTGCGTGTGCCCGAGATCGGGCTGGGCATGAACATGAGCTGGCAGAGCATCCCGCGCATGCTGCACCTGATCGGCCCGGCCCGCACCAAGCAGGCGGTCATTCTGGCGGACGAGCGTATCAGCGCGGACGAGGCCTATGAATGGGGCTTGGTAGAGCAGGTGACCGATCCCGGCCATGCCTTCGAGGCCGCGATGGATCTCGCCCGAAAGGTCGCCGCGCAGCCGCCGCTCTCGGTCGCCATGACGAAACTCACCGTGAACCGCCTTGCGCATGCCCTGGACGATCTCGCCAGCCACATGGACGTCGACCAGTTCGCGCTGGCAAGCCTGAGCGAGGACCACAAGGAGGGCGTCGAGGCATTCCTCGGCCGCCGCAAGCCCCGGTTCAAGGGGCGGTAGCTCGCCCCACCGCCGGTACATTGACCTCGGGCAGATGGATTTTTCTTGGCTTGGCGAGATCGGGAAAACTTCATCCATCTCCCGGCAAATA
>NZ_JAEMSD010000204.1:2149-11193 GCF_016462955.1 Bradyrhizobium sp.
AATTGCAAGCAAGACTGGAAAAGGCGATGGTGCGTGCTGCGATGCAGCGCGGCGGCCATCGGAAGGCAGTCTGCTGCTGCTTCACCTCCCAGTCGCCGATGCGACCGGCTCTCGTTTGCCCTGTCGGGCCGTCGAGGGAACTATTGTGCATGAAGGCTTTCCATGAACGCTCACCAATCGCTTGCCGTCGGACAGCCGATCGGGCCGACTGAAGCGGTTTCACTTGCGCAGGTCGAGCCGGACGCGATGGTCCGTTTTGCCGGCATCTCGAAGACTTATCCGGCCTATCGCGGCAAGCCCGGCGTCAACGCGCTGCAAGACATCGACTTCGCGATTCCCCGCGGTTCGATCACCGGCGTGATCGGCCGCTCCGGCGCCGGCAAGTCGAGCCTGGTGCGATTGATCAACGGCCTGGAAAAGCCGACCGCGGGCCGCGTGATCGTCGACGACAAGGATATCTCGGCACTAACCGGCCGCGAGCTTCGGTTGGCGCAGCGCTCGATCGGCATGATCTTCCAGCACTTCAACCTGCTGTCCTCGCGAACCGCCGCCGACAACATCGCGTTGCCGCTCGAGATCGCCGGCTGGACCAAAACCGATATCAAGGCTCGTGTCGCCGAACTGCTCGCGCTGGTCGGTATCGCCGACAAGCACGACCGCTATCCCAAGGAACTCTCCGGCGGCCAGAAGCAGCGCGTCGGCATCGCGCGAGCCCTCGCCACGCGGCCGAGCGTGCTATTGTCGGACGAGGCGACCTCCGCGCTCGATCCGCAGACCACGCGCGCGATCCTCGACCTGCTGGCGAACATCAACCGCGAGCTCGGCGTGACCATCGTGCTGATCACCCATGAAATGTCCGTGGTGCGCCAGCTTGCCAAGGAAGTGGTGGTGCTCGATGCCGGCAGCATCGTCGAGAGCGGCCATGTCGCCGACATCTTCACCCATCCCAAGCATGCGATCACGCAGACCTTCCTGGCCGAGGTGATCGGCGACAGCCTCCCGGTCTCGCTGGCGAGCCGGATCGTCTCGGCGCCTTCCGCCGGCGGGCAGGCCGTGATCCGCGTCCAGGTGCGCGGGGCAGGGGCCGGCGACACGGTGGTGGCCCGGCTCGCCCGCGAGCTCGGCCTCGACGTCGCGCTGCTGTCCGCCCGCATCGACGAGATCGGGGGCCAGCATGTGGGCTCGCTCACGCTCGGAATTCCCGACGGCGAGGGCGCTGTGACGCGAACGCTCGCCTGGCTCTCTCAATATCATTTTTCGGCGGAGCGTCTCGGTTATGTCGCCTGAACTCATCAACCTGATCGTCCAGGCCACGGGTGAAAGCCTGTACATGGTCGGCATCGCCGCGGCGCTCGGCACCGCCTTCGGACTGCCGCTCGGCGTCTTTCTCGCCACCAGCCGCAAGGGCGAGCTGTTCGCGGCACCTATCGCCAATCGCCTGCTCGGCGTCGTCGTCAATGCGACGCGGTCGACGCCTTTCATCATCCTGGTCGTCGCCATCATCCCGTTCACGCGCCTCGTTGCCGGGACATCGATCGGGTCTTCCGCCGCGATCGTGCCTCTGACCATCGCCTCGACGCCGTTCATCGCGCGGCTGGTCGAAGCCGCGATCCGCGAAGTCGACGGCGGCCTGATCGAGACCGCGTCCTCGTTCGGCGCTTCGCCGCTTCAGATCGTGTTCAAGGTCCTGATCCCCGAGGCACTGCCCGGCCTGCTGCTGGCGCTGACGCTCGCGGTCGTGAGCTTGCTCGGCTACTCCGCCATGGTCGGCGCGGTCGGCGGCGGGGGGCTCGGCGATCTCGGCATCCGCTACGGCTACCAGCGCTTCATGCCGGAGATGATGCTCGCCGTCGTGGTCGTGCTGATCGCACTGGTGCAGATCGTCCAAAGTGCCGGCGACTATCTCGCACGCCGGGTCAACCGCCGGCTGCGGCATCACTGAATTAAGCTTGCTGAAACTGGAGACTTCAATGCGCTTTCTCGCAACCCTTGCGGCTGCAGCCTTGCTCGCCACCACGGCCCAGGCCGAAACCATCCGGGTCGGCGTCACCGCCGGTCCTCACGCGGAAATCCTCGATGTCGTGAAGAAGGTCGGCGCCGAGCGCGGCATCGACATCAAGGTGGTCGAATTCACCGACTACGTGATCCCGAACCAGGCGCTGGCGCTGAAGGATCTGGAAGCCAACTCGTTCCAGCACGAGCCGTATCTGAAGAACCAGATATCCAAGACCGGCTGGAAGATCGTCAAGGTCGCCAACACGATCGGCTCGCCGCAGGGCGTCTATTCGCAGAAATACAAGAAGCTCGGTGATCTGCCGGAAGGCGCACGCGTCGCCATCGCCAACGATCCCTCCAACGGCGCGCGCGGCCTGATGATCCTGGCGCTGCACGGCGTGATCAAGCTGAAGGACCCGAACAACGTCGCTTCGACCATCGCCGACATCACCGAGAACCCGAAGAAGCTCCGCTTCGTCGAGCTCGATGCCGCCCAGCTGCCGCGCGCGCTCCAGGACGTCGACCTCGTCTCGATCAACAACAATTACGCCGTCCAGGCCGGCCTCAATCCCGCCACCGACGCGATTGCGCGCGAGAACCCCGATGGACCCTGGGTCAACATCCTCGCCGTGCGCGAGGAGGACAAGGACAAGCCCTGGGTGAAGCAGCTGATCGCCGTCTACCACTCCGATGCCGTCAAGGCGTTCGTGGAGACCCGCTTTAAGGGAACGTATCTGCCCACCTGGTAACGGGCTCGGCCGGCATAGACCCCCCGCTGGCGATCTGATCGCCATGTCTTTCGGCAGATGCGCGTCAGGCCGCCAGCCTGGCGCGCCGTAGCGTCTGCGAGGGCAACTCGGCAAAGTGGCGCTTGTAGTCGAGCGAGAACTGGCTGAAGTGCCAGAACCCGTGCCGCACCGCGACGTCGTAGACCGAGGTCTCGTCGTCTCCGGCGCGCTTGAGATCGCGCCGCACGCGGTTCAGCCGCATCGCGCGCCAATAATGCATCGGGCTCGTGCCCAAGACCTCCTGGAAGCAATAGCCGAGCTTGCGCGGGCTGGCGCCGACCGCTTTGCAGACCTCCAGCAGCGAGAGCGAGCGATCGCCGCTGCCATGCATCAGCTCGCGGGCACGATCCACGGTCCGCTTCCGAGCCGCCGCGCTGCGGCCGGGCGCGCTTGGGCGTGCGGTCGGCAGCATGTCCATGATCTCGACGAGAAGGGCGTCTTCCAGGGCCTGCCGCGCGGCCGGATCGTTGAGCGCGTCCGGAGCGGTCGCGATCGTCGCCTGAATGGCAGCCAGATGCGCCCGCAAACGCGCGACCGGCGCTTCCGCCATTTCGATCACCTGCAGCCGGTGCCAGGCTGTGCGCGGCAGCTCGATGTCGAGCCGGGCCGCGAGCTCTGCGATCAACACCGTGCTGGCAACGACGCCGCGCAGCTCGAAGGCCTTCGGCGTACACATGTCGATCTCGGCGTCGATGCTGGCCAGCACACGGGCGCCGCTGGCACCGGTCCCGTTGCAGCTGAGCTCGCCGTCGCCGTGCCAGGGCAGGCCGATGGCGAAACTGTCGGCGCCAAGCTGGCCATATTGGCGGACCTGCTGGCTGGTGATCTCGCGGAACACCTCCAGCCGGGGCAGGGAGAGTTGCGTGAAGCTGCCCCGGAACGCGCCGGCGCTGATCTGATCGTAGCTCAGCCGCCAGCGGCCGAGGCTGGCGCAGTGCTCATCGACATCCGTGCTATCTGCCTGCAGCAGGCCGGCAGCCGAGTCCTGGATCGAAAAAGTTGCCCCTAAGGTCATGGCAGTACGTCAAAATCCTTGAAGCACGCGGCGAGCAAGAACCGCGCCAGACTGGCACGGCCAAAGGCGCTGTCCAGCAAAATATTGCCGGATCTCGATAACGCCCGACAGCGCCGCGGTGCAGGCTTCCGTCCGGCCGTTCCGGCATCGCAGCTGGGGCGGCGCTTCGCGGAGGGATCGAGATGCGACCGACCGATATCATGCGCGGCAGCCCGCCTGCATCCGAAGCTCAGGTCACGCGCGCCAATTGGCGCAGCTTTCCCGCGATCCGCTGGGGTTTTACCCACACCCGCGAAGTGCTGCCGACCGCAGAGATCCGCCGCTCCGCTCACCCGACGCCGATGAGAAGCGCCCCGCGCGAACTGGCAAAGCTCGGTTTCACCGGGCCTGATGGCAAATCGACGACGATCGAATCCGCGTTGCGCGAAACCTTTGCCGATGCGCTCCTCGTCATGCACCGGGGCACGCTGATCCATGAGTGGTACGGTGACGGCATGAGCGCCACCACGCCGCACCTGATCTGCTCGATCAGCAAGGCGATCGCCGGCACGCTCGGCGGCGTGCTTGCCGCGCGCGGCCTGGTCGATCCGGAGGCGAGGGTGCTGCGCTACGTGCCGGAGCTGGAGACATCGGTCTACGCCGGCTGCACCGTCCGCAACTTGCTCGACATGGCCGTCGCCATCGCGTTCGAGGAGGATTACGAGGACCCCGCCGGCGACGTCGCGCGCTATCGGTTCTCCTCGGGCTGGGACCTGCCGCCGCCGGGCATCGACCCCGGCCATCAGCGCGCTTATCTCACGACGCTGCGCGGCACGGGCAAGCCGCACGGCAAGGTGTTCCACTACGTCTCGCCCAATACCGAGGTGCTCGGCTGGGTCTATGAACGCGCCTGCGGGATGCCCTACCATCTCATTCTCTCCGAATACCTCTGGCAGCCCCTCGGCGCCGAGGAGGACGGCTCCCTCACGCTCGACAGCCACGGCATGGGCCGCATCGCCGGCGGCATCTCGGTCACCGCGCGCGACCTCCTCCGCTTCGGCGAGATGATCCGCTGCCGCGGCGTGGTCGAGGGCCGGCAGGTGGTGCCGGGCTGGTGGATCGACGACATCCGCGAGAACGGCGATCCCAAGGCGTGGGCCGACGGCGACCTCGCCGAGTTCTTCCCCGGCGCGCGCTATCGCAGCAAATGGTTCACGATCGATCCTTCGCGCAACGCGCTCACCGCGATCGGCATTCACGGCCAGCACCTCTATGTCGACCTCGACTCCGACACCGTCATCGTCAAGCTCGCAACACAGCCCAAGGCAATGGACGTGCCGATCGACCAGCACTGGTTTGCCGCCTTCCGCGCCATCACCACACATTTCGCCTGACTTATGGACGCCCCCCATGCTTGAAACTACCAAAGCCGATCTGCGAGCGCAGACCGCAACACCGCATCCGCTTGATCCGCTGACGGCCGACGAGATCGCCGCGGCTTGCGCCTTGGTGCGGGCGGCGTCCGCCTCAGCGGCGAACTGCCGCTTCCCGACGGTGCGACTGGAGGAGCCGACCAAGCAGGAGCTGGCCGCAGGCGAGGTAGGGCGCCGCGCCTTCGCGTTGACGCTCGACGTCGCGACCGGCGAAGCGATCGAGCATATCGTCGACCTGGGCCGCGGCGAGATCGTCGGCCGCAAGGTCGTGCCGAACCGCGAGACGCCCTACGGACAGCCGCCGGTGATGCTGGAAGAGTTCTTCAAGTGCGAGGCCGTGGTGAAGGCCGATCCCGCCTGGCGGGCGGCGATGGTTCGGCGCGGGTTGACCGACAAGGACATCGAGCTGGTCCAGGTTGATCCGTTCTCCTCCGGCTTCTTCGACAATGAGTTCGAGCGCGGCGCGCGTATCGTGCGTGCCGTGAGCTATTTTCGCGAGCATCTCCAGGACAACGGCTACGCCCACCCGATCGAGGGCGTGGTGGCCGTCGTTGACCTGATCGGCGGCAAGGTCATCGAGCTCACGGACGAAGACCCGATCGTGCCGATTCCGCGCAAGAAACGGAACTACGGCGCGCACGAGCTGCAAAACCCGCGCACCGATATCAAGCCGCTGCACATCGAGCAGCCCGAAGGGGCGAGCTTCAAGGTCGAGGGCTGGAAGGTCGACTGGCAGAAGTGGAGCTTTCGCGTCGGCTTTACGCCGCGCGAGGGTCTCGTGCTGCATCAGCTCGCCTACCAGGACGGCGCGCGCAAGCGGTCGCTGATCCACCGCGCGAGCGTCACCGAGATGGTGGTGCCTTATGCCGATCCGACCGCGAACCATTTCTGGAAGTCGGCGTTCGATGCCGGCGAATACGGCCTCGGCATGCTCGCCAACGCGCTTGAGCTCGGCTGCGACTGCCTCGGCAACATCCACTATTTCGACGTGCCTGCCGCCGACAACAAGGGCGAGCCCTTCGTCATGCAGAACGCCATCTGCATGCATGAGGAGGATTACGGAATTGCCTGGAAGCACTACGAATTTCGCAACGGCCTGTTCGAGGTGCGCAGATCCCGGCGGCTCGTGATCTCGTTCTTCGCCACCGTCGGCAATTACGATTACGGCTTCTACTGGTATCTCTACCAGGACGGCACGATTCAGCTGGAGACGAAACTCACCGGCATCATCCAGACCGCCGCGGTTCAGCCGGGCGAAAAATACCGATGGGGCGGCATGGTCGACGACAATCTCGGCGGTCCCACGCACCAGCACTTCTTCAACGTCCGCCTGCACATGGATCTGGACGGCGGCGGCAATACCGTCACCGAGCACGACTTCGTGCCGCGGCCCTGGGGCGACGACAATCCGCACGGCAACGTGTTCGACACCACCACGCGCGTGCTGTCACGCGAGCGCGACGCTGCGGCCATCGCCAATGGCGAGACCGGCCGGTTCTGGAAGATCAGCAATCCCAACGAGACCAATTCGGTCGGCGGTGCACCGGCCTACAAGCTCGTCGTCAATCCGAGCCCCTTGATGCTGGCGCAGGAGGGCAGCTATGTGCGCAGGCGCGGCGGCTTTGCGACCAAGCACGTCTGGGTCACCGCGTTCGACGCGTCCGAGAAATACGCCAGCGGTGACTATCCGAACGTTCACGCCGGCGGTGACGGCCTGCCGCGCTATGCCGCGCAGAACCGCAATATCGAGAATGCCGACATCGTGGTGTGGCACTCCTTCGGCCACACCCATGTCTGCAAGCCCGAGGACTTTCCGATCATGCCTGTCGAATATGCCGGCTTCGTGCTGAAGCCAACCGGGTTCTTTGCGGCGAATGCGGCGGGCGACATCCCGCCGGACCGCAACAGCCGCAGCGTGCTGGCTGGCGAGGAGAAGGGCGACAGCAGCTCTTGCTGCAACAAGCACCGTCCGAGCGCGGCGGACGGAGCGATCTGATCGGCGGCGTGGTCGTTCGCGGGATATCGGACTTGAGTGAGGGCAAGGGTCCCTCGATGACTCGACCGGAAACACAATCCCATCAGCTAGCGATCGAAAACGCGACCTACGTCTGCGCTGATCATGAGCGGGGACTCTCGACTATCCCGAACTTCAGTTCACTTAATAGGCCTCAATTGTCAAAACAGTGCTAGGCAGGCGGTGGGTAGTACAAGAACTCGATCATCAGGCAGCCGTCGCGGGTGAAGAACGGTCCATGGTCGACATAGGCCGGCCTCACAGCATAGGTACCCGCCTTCAGCAACCGCGTTTCCTGCGAAACGGTACCGATAGATAGCGTGCCCGACACCAGAAACACCTCCTCGCACCATTCGTGCGAGACCGGATGGTTAACGGATGCGCCAGCGGCCCAGCGCGACAGCCGCGTCACCGCGCCGGTTCGGGCCTCGTGATCGAAACGGCCGGACAGGATCTTCTCCTCGACGCCGACATAGCCCGGGACGGCGCGCCAGCCATCCGCGGCCAGCGCGTTGAAAAACTCCCGGTGGTCCTTCATGAACCGACCGAAGCCGGGCTCCGCCATGTTATCCCTCCCAAGCTAGCTCTAGAAAAGCCTATCGTAGGCCGCCCGCGTTGCCCATCGATTCATGACGGATAATGCCGCGGCCCGGTCTGCGCGGTGATCCAGCGCAGCTCGTGAATTCGTCAATGGCCGCCTTGCCGCCGAAGCGACCGTAGCCTGAGGCTTTGGTGGCGCCGAATGGCGTCTACGGAGGATCGCGCCCGGGCGCTTTGCCGCACGGCGAAGTGCCCAGTCTCGATAGATTCTAATCTTGCGTCGCTCGCACTGGAAAGGACGCTGCGTTAGGCCGGGAGACGGAAAACGAGCGCGACTTGCCGCCGCCGAGTTCCAGCCAAAGCGGTCCGGCACATGAGGGACCGGGCCAGAGTGAATGAGATCTGAGCGATGAGAGCGATATTCGGTAAACTGCATCGCTGGGCGGGACTGCTGACGGCCGGCTTCCTGTTCTTCTCCGGCATCACCGGCGCGATCATCTCCTGGGACCACGAGCTCGACGACGTCCTCAACGGCCACCTGTTCGACGTCTCGACCAAGGGCCCCGCGATCCCCTCGATCGAGCTTGCCAAGACGATCGAGCAGCGCGATCCGCGCGCGCGCGTCGTCTATCTCTTCATGACGCCGGAGCAGGGGCACTCGCTGTGGTTCTTCGTGATGCCGCGGATCGACCCCGCGACCGGCAAGCGCTACCCGCTCGACTACAATCAGGTCTTCCTCGATCCCAACACCGGTGCGGAGCTTGGCCGGCGCTATTGGGGCGCGGTCTGGCCCGTCACGCGAGAGAACTTCGTCTCGTTTCTCTACAAGCTGCACTACACGATGCACATCCCGGAATTCTGGGGCAGCGACCGTTGGGGCATGCGCCTGCTCGGCATCATCGCCATCATCTGGACCATCGATTGCTTCGTCGGGTTCTACCTGACGCTGCCCTCGCGCCGCCGCGCCAAGGCCGCGCGGGCGCCTGAAGTCGCACGGCAGCTCGAGCGCGGCTTCTGGGCACGCTGGGCGCCGGCCTGGACCATCAAGACGTCGGGCAGCGCCTACCGGATCAATTTCGACATCCACCGCGCCTTCAGCCTCTGGACCTGGGGCGTGCTGTTCATCATCGCGTTCACGGCGTTCTCGCTAAACCTGTATTTCGAGGTGTTCTCGCCGCTGATGAAGATGGTGTCGAACTACACGCCGACGCCCTACGAGCAGCGGCCCTATCGCGATCTCGACAATCCGATCGAGCCCAAGATGACGTTCGCCGAGATCG
>NZ_JAEMSD010000205.1:0-8114 GCF_016462955.1 Bradyrhizobium sp.
CCGATCCGCACCGAATTGGCGATGGCCGTGAACTTGCCGATGGCGGCGTCGGCGATATCGCAGTTCTCACCGAGATAGGAATAGTCGCCGAGCGAGGCATATTCGATGCGCGTGCCCGCGAGGATCTCGCAGCGTCGCCCGATCTGCGCCTCGCGCCGGCGCACCGTTTCATGGATGATGGTTTCCGCGATCTTGGGGCGGGGTGCGGCATCCATGAGATGGCTCCGAGTGCAGGTGCGTAGGGTGGGTTAGCGCAGCGCAACCCACCACTCTGGTTTTCCGCGGAGAACAGAAGAAGTGGGTTACGCCATGCAGTCTGCGCTTCGCGCAGCCCGCTTGGCTAACCCACCCTACGATTCTGTGCTTGCCGCCTTACGCGTGCAGCTTCTGCAATTCCTTCAGGATCGCTTCGCCCATCTGTGTGGTGGAGACAGCCGTGGTGCCCTCCGACTTGATGTCGGCGGTGCGCAGGCCGCTGGCGAGCACCGCGGCGATGGCTTGGTCGACCTTGTCGGCTAGATCGCCCATGTCGAAGGAATAGCGCAGCGCCATGCCGAAGGACGAGATCATCGCGATGGGATTGGCAAGGCCCTGGCCGGCGATATCAGGCGCTGAACCGTGCACGGGCTCGTACAGCGCCTTGCGCTTCCTGCTCTTGACGTCAATCTCGCCGAGCGAGGCCGAGGGCAGCATGCCGAGCGAGCCGGTGAGCATCGCCGCGATGTCGGACAGCATGTCGCCGAACAAATTGTCGGTGACGATGACGTCGAATTGCTTCGGCCATTTCACCAGCATCATGCCGCCGGAATCGGCGAGCTGATGCTCCAGCGTGACATCAGGGTATTCGCGCTTGTGGACCTGAGTCATGACCTCGTTCCAGAGCACGCCGGACTTCATGACGTTGCGCTTTTCCATCGAGGTCACCTTGTTCTTGCGCTTCCTGGCAAGCTCGAAGGCGACGCGCCCGATGCGCTCGATCTCATAGGTGTCGTAGACCTGGGTATCGATGGCGCGCTTCTGCCCGTTGCCGAGATCGGTGATGGTCTTGGGCTCGCCGAAATAGACGCCGCCGGTCAGCTCGCGCACGATCATGATGTCGAGCCCCTCGACCGCTTCGCGCTTCAGGCTCGAAGCCTCCGCCAGCGCCGGGTAGCACACGGCAGGACGGAGATTGGCGAACAGGGCGAGATCCTTGCGCAGGCGGAGCAGGCCGGCCTCGGGACGCACCTCGTACGGTACGGCATCCCATTTCGGGCCGCCGACCGCCCCGAAGATCACGGCATCGGCGTCCTTGGCCTTGGCCATGTCGCCCTCGGAGATCGAGACCTTGTGGGCGTCGTAGGCCGAGCCGCCGACGAGGCCGGTATCCGTCTCGAACCTGGCGATCCCGGCCGAATTGAGCCAGTCGATCAGCCGCTTCACCTCGCCCATCACCTCGGGGCCGATACCGTCGCCGGGAAGCAGCAGCAGTTTGTGGGTCGCCATGGTCGTGTCCTTTTCGATCCTCTCTCGTCATTCCGGGACGCGCCTCTCTGCGCGGGCCCGGAATCCATAGCCACCAACTGGAGTTATGGATTCCGGGCTCGCGCTCCGCGCGCCAGGGAATGACGGTCGGCCGGAGTGCTAGAGCGGCGTTGCGCGCTTGGCAAGACACCATTGCCGCCTCGCCGCTGTGCAAGACGTACGGGTCCTGCCACACTGGGCAAGCCGGAGTACCCCCTTGCACGTCCAAGCCCCACTCGACCCGCGTCCCGCGCGGCTGATCCTGACGCTGTCGCTGGCGGCAACGGTCGGGCTCGGCATCGGCCGCTTTGCTTATGCGCTGGTGCTGCCCGACATGCGGGAGGACCTCGGCTGGTCCTATTCTGCGGCCGGTTTCATGAACACCATCAATGCCGTCGGCTATCTCGTCGGCGCGCTTCTGGCGTCCCGGCTGATCCAGCGCGTCGGCTGGTCGGTCGCCATCCGCGGCGGAACCCTCGCTTGCCTCGCCGCGCTCGCGACCTGTGCGCTGACGGGCAACTTCGTCGCGTTGAGCCTGGCGCGGCTCGTGTTGGGTCTCGGGGCCGCGATCGGCTTCGTCGCCGGCGGCGCGCTCGCGGCCACCATCGCGCAGTCGCGGCCCGAACGAGCCAATTTCCTGCTCAGCCTGTTCTATGCCGGGCCCGGCATCGGCATTCTGTCCTCGGGCCTGATCGCCCCGTTCACGCTGCAATATTTCGGGCCGGGCTCGTGGTGGATCGTGTGGTGGGCGCTGACGCTGCTGTCCGTCGTGATGACGATCCCGCTGTTCCTGATCCGGATCGAGAGCAGCGTCCGCTTCTCGGATGGCGGTCAGGGCTCGTTCGCGGTCCTGCCGGTGCTGATCTATCTCGCCGGCTACTTCCTGTTCGGCGCCGGCTACATCGCCTACATGACCTTCATGATCGCCTATGTGCGCGACGGCGGCGGCGGGGCCGCGGCGCAGGCGGCGTTCTGGGGCCTGATTGGCCTATCCGCCTTCGTTACGCCCTGGGCCTGGCGCGGCGTGCTGGCGCTCGATCGCGGCGGACTCGCCACCGCCATCATCCTTGGCACCAACGCGCTGGGTGCAGCCTTGCCGATGCTGGGACATTCGCCGGCCTGGCTCGCGGTCTCCGCCGTGGTGTTCGGCGTCGCGTTCTTCGCTGTGGTCGGCTCGACCACGGCCTTCGTGCGCTTCAACTATCCGCCCGAAGTGTGGCCGACGGCGATCGCGGCGATGACGATCTCGTTCGGCGTCGGCCAGACGCTCGGGCCGATCGCGGTCGGCGCGATCACGGATGCGCTGGGGAGCCTGAGCTACGCGCTGAATGTGTCGGCGGCTCTATTGGCGCTCGGGGCGGTGGCGGCGCTGTGCCAGCGGAAGGTGGGGCCGGCCTAGCCGTCATTCCGGGGCGCGCGTAGCGCGAACTATGGTGCGCAATTGCGCACCTGAGAATCCATTCATCGACCTGCACTGCGGCACAATGGATTCCGGGTTCTCGCTTCGCGAGCCCCGGAATAACAGAGTCAATCAACTCCCGCTGAACGAATTATACCCCTGGTCTTCCCAATAGCCGCCCTTGTAGTCGTTGGTGACCTCCATCGAGATCACGTATTTTGGGTTCTTGAAGCCGAGCTTGGTCGGCACGCGGATCTTCATCGGGAAGCCGTAGGCGCGCGGCAGGATCTCGTTGGCGTATTTGAAGGTCATCTGGGTCTGCGGATGCAGCGCGCTACGCATGTCGAGCGGTGAATTGTAGCCGTCCTTGTCGGCGCACTGGAACCAGACATATTGAGCGCGCGTGTCCGCGCCGATCAGTTTCAGGAAATCGCGCAAGGGCGTGCCGGTCCAACTGCCGATCGCGCTCCAGCCCTCGACGCAGATGTGACGCGTGATCTGCGTGACCTGCGGCAGCTTGTAGAGCTCCTCCAGCGTCCAGGATTTCTTGTTGTCGACGAGGCCGCGGACCTCGAGCTTCCAGTCTGCGGCCGCGATATCGGGCGCGTCGTCGAGGTCGTAGTAGGCATTGAACGGGAACGGCTTGGTGATCGCGCTCTCGGGGAAGGTCGGCGCCAGCGCGTCGGGATTGAACATCCAGGCCTGCACCGCGTCATTGAACTTCGAGACCTTCGCCAGCATGGTCTCCGCCGAGGACGAGTCGATGACGTCGCAACCCGTGAGCAGCGTCAGCGCCCCCAGGCTGGCGCCGCCCGCAATGAAGCGGCGGCGAGCGAGATCAGGCATGGTCTTGATGGAATCCTTGATCAGCAGCCGCTTGTCGACGCCGGGGATCAGGAACGGACGCTTGGCCATGACAATTCTCCTGTTCAGCGACCGATGATCATCGCGCGCAGGCTCTTCGGCACGAGCAGCGCAAGCAAGACGTGAACGACCAGGAAGGCGCAGATCGCGGCCATGCAGAAGAAGTGGACATAACGCGCGGCCGGATAATCGCCGAACAGCATCACGAGGTAATAGAGCTGCACCGGCTTCCACATCGCAAGGCCGGACAGCACGATCAGGATAGCGACCACGAGGATGCCGGCATAGAGCAGGCGCTGAACGTACTTGTAGACGGTGAGATCGTCATGGCCGAGCTTGAAGGTCAGCGCAGCCCTGACGTCGTGGAGCACGCCTGACGCCGTGATCGGCAAGAGTTTCTTCCGGAAGCGGCCGGTGGCGATGCCGGTGACGAGATAAGCGAGGCCGTTGATCATCAGCAGCCACATCGCCGCAAAGTGCCAGAGCAGGCCGCCGCCGAGCCAGCCGCCGAGCGTGTATTCGCGCGGGAAGCGGAAGTCGAACAGCGGCGAGGCGTTGTAGATCTGCCAACCCGACAGGATCATCAGGATCATGGCAAGCGCGTTGATCCAATGCATGACCCGCACCCAGGCCGGCTGGACCACTTTGGCCTTGGTGTTGGCTCCGACCTGGTCGTCGGTGACTGTGAGGCTCGCCATGATGGTTCCGTCCTGATCTATCCGTGCTGGAGATCGAGTGTCGGGAATTATACGCCAGGCGGTCGGTTTTCGTTACATCCCTCTCGGCCATCGAATCGATGCCGCCGGGCTATTCTGGTCACAAAAAAGCGAGCCGGGCATCCCCGGCTCGCGGTCTGAAACCATCCTGTACGGGGATGAAACAGGATCGGGCGGTGTTACGTCGCCGGCATCAGCACGGTGTCGACCACATGGATGACGCCGTTGGACTGGTTGACGTTGGAGATGGTCACCATCGAGGTGCCGCCCTTGGCGTCGACGATCCAGACCTTGCCGTCCTGCTTCTTGACGGTCAGTTCCTCGCCCTCGGCGGTCTTCAGCTTCTTGCCGTCGGCGAGGTCGGAGGCCGTGAGCTTGCCCGGCACGACATGATAGGTGAGGATCTTGGTCAGCGTCGCCTTGTTCTCGGGCTTGACGAGATTGTCGACCGTGCCGGCCGGCAGCTTGCCGAAGGCGGCGTTGGTCGGCGCGAACACCGTGAACGGACCCTTGCCTTCCAGTGTCGGCACCAGGCCGGCCGCCTTCACCGCTGCCACCAGCGTGGTGTGATCCTTCGAGTTGACCGCGTTCTGGACGATGTTCTTGGACGGATACATCGCAGCGCCGCCGACCATGACGGTCTTCTCCTCGGCGCGCACGGGCGCGACGACGGTCGCGGTGACGGCGATGGCGCTGAAGGCGGCGGCAGCGAGATAGGCAATGCGCTTCGACATGGAGGTCTCCCGTTTGAATTGGTGCCGGCGAGTGCCGGCGTGAAGTTGAGGCAACAACGGCGCCTGCGACAGTGAGGAGAGATGCAGCAGTGCCGTCGTTGCACCGAACTACGGGAGGGTTCGCGATGTGGTTTCGGATTAAAATTCTTTGTGATGGGCGAAACTATCGGCGCGGATGTTCGTGGGAGCCGAGCGCGCGGTAAATCCTCGCTGTCGTCCCGGACAAGCGTAGCGCAGATCCGGGACCCATAACCCCAGGGAGATGTCGTGACACGAGATGGCCACTCCGAGCCCTCGCCAAACTATTCGCTGTGGTTATGGGTCCTCAGATGCGCAATTGCGCATCGTAGCTCGCGACTTCGTCGCGCGCCGGGACGACAACAGAGAATCTGGCACGCTCTGCGCGTCTCAATCCCTGTTGTTCGGCGTCTGGATGAAGCCGCGGTTATGGGTCGGGCTGATCAGGAGCTCGTTGATGCAGACGCGCGCGGGCATGCTGGCGATGAAGGCGATGGTCCGGCCGAGATCTTCCGGCTGCAGCATCTTCGCCTGCTCCTCCTCGCTCGGCACCACCGGGCGCAGCTTGAGGATCGGCGTTGCCACCTCGCCCGGCATCAGGCAGCAGGCGCGCAGGCCGTTGATGCATTCGTCCATGTTGAAGGAATGGGTCAGCGCCAGCACCGCATGCTTGGTCGTGGTGTAGGCCGGACCCGGCATCTTCGAGACGTGGCGGCCGGCCCAGGACGAGACGTTGATGATCACGCCGTCCTGTTGCCTGCGCATCGTCGGCAAGACCGCGTGCATGCAATAGAGCACGCCGTTGAGGTTGACCTTGACGAGCTCGTCCCAGCCTTCCAGTTCCATGTCCTTCCAGCTGCGCTTGGGGATGTTGATACCGGCGTTGTTCACCAGCAGGTCGATGCGGCCGTGGCGGGCGACGATCTCGTCCGCCGCCTTCTGTGCCTCGGCGGCCTTGGACACGTTCAGTGCAATCGCCTCGGCCGCGCCGCCCGCTTTCGTGATCTTCGCGACCACGGCATCCAGCGCATCCTTGCGGCGGCCCGACACCACCACCGTCCAGCCGTCGGCAGCCAACGCCGCCGCGCCGGCTTCGCCGATCCCGCTGCCACCGCCCGTCACCCAGGCCACGCGTTTCCCGTTCTTGGTCATGCAAACTGTCTCCGTTGCTTCATCGGGGCGGTTTTTGCTAATCCAGCCCTCGGTTTTGACCGGCCTCTGCCGGCGAGGAATGTTGCATGAACCGAGCTGCCAACGCCAACCTGTTTTCCCGCCTGTTCGACGGCCTCGACGATCCGAAACGGCTCGCAATCGAGACCCATGACGGCGCCCATATCAGCTATGGCGAGCTGATCGCGCGCGCCGGGCAGATGGCGAATGTGCTGGTCGCCCGCGGCGTGAAGCCGGGCGACCGCGTCGCGGTGCAGGTGGAAAAATCCGTCGCCAACATCGTGCTGTATCTCGGCACGGTGCGCGCCGGCGCGGTCTATCTGCCGCTCAACACCGCCTATACGCTGAACGAGCTCGACTATTTCATCGGCGATGCCGAGCCGTCGCTGGTGGTGTGCGACCCCGCCAAGGCCGAAGGCCTCGCGCCGATCGCCGCGAAGGTGAGCGCCAAGGTCGAGACGCTTGGCCCCGACGGCAAGGGGTCGCTGACGGAGGCTGCAGACAAGGCCAGCAGCGAGTTCATCACGGTGCCGCGTGAAAACGACGATCTTGCCGCGATCCTCTACACCTCGGGCACCACCGGACGCTCCAAGGGGGCGATGCTGACGCACGATAATCTCGCGTCCAACTCTCTGAGCCTCGTGGGCTATTGGCGCTTCACCGACAAGGACGTCCTGATCCACGCGCTGCCGATCTATCACACCCACGGCCTGTTCGTGGCAACCAACGTGACGCTCTTCGCGCGGGCGTCGATGATCTTCCTGCCGAAGCTCGAGCCGGACCGGATCATCAAGCTGATGGCGCGCGCGACGGTGCTGATGGGCGTGCCCACCTTCTACACGCGGCTGCTGCAGAACCCCGCGCTGTCGCACGAGACCACGAAGCACATGCGGCTGTTCATCTCGGGTTCGGCGCCGCTCCTGGCCGAGACCCATCGCGAATGGTCGGCGCGCACGGGCCATGCCGTGCTCGAGCGCTACGGCATGACCGAGACGAACATGAACACGTCTAACCCATACGACGGCGAGCGCGTGCCCGGTGCGGTCGGCTTCCCGCTGCCCGGCGTTTCCGTGCGCGTCACCGATCCCGAGACAGGGAAAGAGCTGCCCCGCGAGGAAATCGGCATGATCGAGGTCAAGGGGCCGAACGTCTTCAAGGGCTATTGGCGCATGCCGGAGAAGACCAAATCCGAATTCCGTCCCGACGGGTTCTTCATCACCGGCGATCTCGGCAAGATCGACGCCAAGGGTTACGTCCACATCCTCGGCCGCGGCAAGGATCTCGTCATCTCCGGCGGCTTCAACGTCTACCCCAAGGAGATCGAGAGCGAGATCGATGCCATGCCCGGCGTGATCGAATCCGCCGTCATCGGTGTGCCGCATGCCGATTTCGGCGAGGGCGTCACCGCGGTGCTGGTGCGCCAGCCCGGCGCGAGCATCGATGAAGCGGCCGTGCTGAAGGGCCTCGACGGACGCCTCGCGAAATTCAAGATGCCCAAGCGGGTCTTTGTCGTCGACGAGCTGCCGCGCAACACCATGGGCAAGGTGCAGAAGAACATCCTGCGCGAGACGTACAAGGATATCTACAAGAAGAAGTGAGACGCGCACGCTCTCGCTTTCGTCATTGCGAGGAGCCGTTGCGACGAAGCAATCCAGACTGCCTCCGCGGAAAGATTCTGGATTGCTTCGCGGCGCTCGCAATGACGGAGGG
>NZ_JAEMSD010000205.1:8124-11162 GCF_016462955.1 Bradyrhizobium sp.
GACGGAGGGTGTGACGGCTACTGCCCACCCAACAGGCTCAGCACAAACCGGCTGCCCACGATCAGCAAATAGAATCCGAACGCCATCTCCAGTGTGCGCTTCGACATCGCATGCGCGGCCCTCACGCCCAGCGGCGCAGTCACGAGGCTCATCGGCATCACCAGCACGGCGCCGATCAGCGAGACGTAGCCGAGTGCGAACGGGGCTTGCAGCGCCGCGACACCGGGATAGGTCGCCGCCGCAGGCCAGCCGGCATAGATGTAGCCGAGCGCTCCGGGAATCGAGATCAGCACCGCGAGCGCGGAGGAGGTTGCGACGGCTTGATGGATCGGACGGCTGTAGAACGTCATCAAGAGGTTCGAGAACAGGCCGCCGCCGATGCCCATCAGCGTCGAGAGGAGGCCGACGCAGACGCCGTAGAGGCGCATCAACGGGCCTTTCGGCAGATCATCCCCGAGCTTCCAGCCTTCGCGCGCAAAAATCAGGCGGACCGCGGCCGACCAGGCGACGATGACGAACACGATCTTGAACAGCCGCTCCGGCGCGAAGCGCGCGACCACGCTGCCTACGACGACGCCGATCAGGATGGGCAGCCACCAGACGCGGAGGATCGCCATGTCGACCGCGCCGCGCTTGTAATGCGCGCGGAACGAACGGATCGAGGTCGGGATGATGACCGCGAGCGAGGTGCCGACGCACAGCGGCATCCGCACCTCCAGCGGCACGTCCGCAATGCGGAAGCATTCATAAAACACAGGCACGAGGATGGCGCCGCCGCCGATGCCGAACACGCCGGCCAGGAATCCGGAGAGCGCGCCCGTTGCGATCAGCAACAACGCGAGCTCGACGATCTCCTTGATATCAAGACCTGCAATCACCCCTGATCCGCCCCGGCGACCGGTCGCAACCCGCCCCGACCTGCGTCTGGAGCTGCCCGCGCCGGCAGCTGTAGGTGATCCGATCCGGCCGGTCGACACCTCGCGCGGCCCGGCTGGGGTGGAATGCAGGCAGCGCATATCCCACACGGAGCAGCAGGCGGTGCACGTGACCAGGTCGCGTGTGACATCGGGCCGGCCCGCGCCTCGGCGCTCTGCTCCTGCCGGTCGGCGTGATGGAGAGAGCATTGTGACGGCTTAGAGGCGTTCCAATAGTGATTTCAATGCGCCCAACGCGCCTCCAAAAGAGTGAATCTATATTCTTAATTTCGTTGGCGGACCGGCATGCTGGTATACCAAGGGGCAGATTGGCCTTGCTACATCAAGGCTATAGGGCTGAACCCAGGTTCGATCTATGGCGATTTGGTGATTGCGTGGGCCAAATCGACTCCGTAAATAGAGCCAACCTTTCGCGATCCCCGCGCGCCCCATGCTGGGCCGCAACAACATCAAAAGCTGCCCATGACCGCACGGATCGAACGACCGCTTTCGCCGCACATCCAAACCTATCGCTGGACGCTGACGATGGCTCTGTCCATCGTGCACCGCGCCACCGGCATCGCCCTTTACGTCGGAACCCTGCTGCTGGTCTGGTGGCTGGTCGCCGCGGCCTCAGGCCCGGCCGCCTAGGCCCATGTCCAGGCCTTCTCCAGCAGCATTATCGGCCGGCTGATCGTGTTCGGCTACACCTGGGCACTGATGCATCACATGCTGAGCGGTATCAGGCATTTCGTCTGGGATCTCGGCTACGGCTTCAAGGCCAATGAACGCGAAGCGCTGACCTGGGGCGCCCTGATCGGCGGCATCGCGTTGACGGTGCTGATCTGGATCATTGCCTATGCGAACGGAGGCGGCCGATGAGCTTCGACGAATCCCACGGCTCTCCGACGCGTCCCTCGATGCGCACGCCTCTCGGCCGAGTCCGCAATCTCGGCGCCGCGCATTCCGGCACGTCGGATTTCTGGCGCCAGCGCATCACCGGCGTCGCCATGACTCTGCTGATGATTCCCGCGCTGGTGATCATCATGATGCTGCTCGGCCGCAACCAGGTCTACGTTGCGCAGACCCTCAGCTCCATCCCGGTTGCCGTGATCCTGCTTCTCTTCATCTTCGCCAGCGCCTGGCACATGAAGATCGGCATGCAGGTGGTGATCGAGGATTACGTCCATAACGAGAAGCTGAAGCTCACCGCGATCATGCTCAACAATTTCTTCTCGGCCGCAGTGGCGCTCGCCTCGACCTACGCGGTCCTGAAACTGTCCTCCGGAGTGTAACCCATGGCCACCACAACGAATGGCTCGGGCAACGGCGCTCCCGCCACCAACGGCAAAGCCTATCCGATCGAAGACCACACCTATGACGTGGTCGTGGTCGGCGCCGGCGGCGCCGGTCTGCGCGCGGTGGTCGGCTGCAGCGAAGCGGGCCTGCGCACCGCCTGCATCACCAAGGTGTTCCCGACCCGCTCGCACACGGTCGCGGCGCAGGGCGGCATCTCCGCCTCGCTCGGCAACATGCACAAGGACGACTGGCGCTGGCACATGTACGACACCGTCAAGGGGTCGGACTGGCTCGGGGACCAGGACGCGATCGAATACATGGTGCGCAACGCGCCGGACGCGGTCTACGAGCTCGAGCATTGGGGCGTGCCCTTCTCGCGCACCGAGGACGGCAAGATCTACCAGCGTCCGTTCGGCGGCATGACCACCGAGTTCGGCAAGAGTCAGGCGCAGCGCACCTGCGCCGCTGCCGACCGCACCGGCCACGCCATGCTGCATACGATGTACGGCCAGTCGCTGCGCCATGCGGCCGAGTTCTTCATCGAGTTCTTCGCCATCGACCTGATCATGGACGACCAGGGCACCTGCCGCGGCGTCATCGCGCTCAAGCTCGACGACGGCACGCTGCACCGCTTCCGCGCCCAGACCGTGATCCTCGCCACCGGCGGCTACGGCCGCGCCTACGCCTCCTGCACGTCCGCGCACACCTGCACCGGCGACGGCGGCGGCATGGTGTTGCGCGCCGGCCTGCCGATGCAGGACATGGAGTTCGTGCAGTTCCACCCGACCGGCATCTACGGCTCCGGCTGTCTCGTCACCGAGGGCG
>NZ_JAEMSD010000669.1 GCF_016462955.1 Bradyrhizobium sp.
CTGGCTATGCCTGCGACATGACGAGCGAAAGCGCGATCTCGGGAGCGATCGCGAAGATCGCGTTGGAGGGACCGGTCATCGGCCTAGTCAACAACGCCGGCGCCCATGAGGCAAAGCGGACCGTCGAGCTCTCGCTGTCGGATTTCGAAGCCACGATGCGGCTGAACGCATCGGCCGTCATGGTCGCCTGCCGAGAAAGCTATCCGCATCTGAAGCTTGCGGGCGATTCCCTGATCGTTAACATAGGTTCCTTCTTCGACAAGCTCGCGGTGATCGATAACCTCGCCTATTGCGCGTCCAAGGCCGCGGTCGGCGCCATCACCCGCTGTCTGGCTGCGGAGTGGGCGCGCGACGGCATTCGCGTGCTTGACGTCGCGCCCGGCTACATCGAGACCGATCTGAACCGTGATTTTCTCGCGAGCGACAAGGTCCGGGCGTGGCTGAAACGCCGCGTGCCGGTCGGTCGGGCCGGATCTCCCGACGAAGTCGCGCGCCTCGTCGGCGCGCTCTATGCGGAGAACATAGCGTTCCTGACGGGCGAGACAATCTACATCGACGGCTGCCAGGGAGCGAACCATTAGATGTCCATCTTCGACGAACTGGAGCGCAGCCGCAACTGGAGCGACGATGACAAGCTCATCCTGTCGCAAGTCGACCGGCTTTGTGATGAGGTGATAGCACCGAACGCGGAACATGTCGACGCGAGCGGCGAATTTCCGTGGACCAACGTCAAGGCAATCAACGGGCTCGGCCTGAACGGAGTATTCGTGCCGGAGGAATTCGGCGGAGCGCCCACCTCATTCCGTTTGTACCTTGCGATCGTCAGGCGCATCTCCGCAGCCTGTGCCGCGACCGGCATCATCTATGCTACGAACTTCCATGCGATGAAGCCGCTGATCGAGTTCGGAACGACCGAGCAGAAGGCCCGTCTGCTGCCGCGTATCGCCGAAGGCGGATTGGCGTCTCTGGCCATCACGGAAGAATCCGCCGGATCCGATGCGACGGGTATGAAGACGAGATTTACTCCAGACGGCGACCAAATCGTGATCGATGGCTCGAAGCTCTTCATCACCAACGGCGATGTCGCAGACCGCATTCTTCTGTTCGGCAAATTCGCAGGGATCGACGAACCGAAGAAAGCCATCTCGGTGTTGGTGCTCGAGAAGGGGGCTCCCGGTTTCGAAGTCCTCCGCCTGGAAGACAAGATGGGCCACCGCGGGTCGTCGACTGCCGCGCTGCGCTTCGATGACGTCCGTGTGCCGCGCGCGAACCTGATCGGAGAACCGGGCGACGGTCTTCGGATCTTGCTGGCGTCATTGAACCGCTCCCGCCCGAGCATCGCCGCGCACGCGATGGGAATCGCGATGGCTGCCTTCAACGATATGACGGCCTACATGAACGAGCGCAAGCAATCGGGTCGCCGCATCGTGGACTTCCAGGCCAACCAGTTCATGCTGGCGGATCTCGCGACCGATCTCGCGATGTCCGATTGTTGGCTGGATCATCTGGCGGGCCTCATCGATTCGGGCGCGAAGGACTTCCGCGTCCAGGCATCCATGGCCAAGATGCGCGCGTCGGACCTCGCGATGCGTGCTTCGACCGAGGCCGTGCAGATGTTCGGTGGGTACGGCTATTGCCGCGACTACCGCGTCGAACGACTGATGCGCGACGCCAAGATCACGCAGATTTGGGAGGGTACCAATCAGGTGCACCGACAGCTTATCGGCAGGAGTTTCGCAGGGAAATGACGAGAACAATAAAGACGGTGGGTGTCTGCGGCGCTGCGGGGACCATGGGGGCCGGCATCGCGCTGGTCGCGGCGCGCGCGGGCTTTCGAACCATTTCCTATGACATGAAGGAGGACGCTCTCGAAAGGAGCGCAAAGCAGTCGGCCGCGTTTCTCGATAAGTCGGTCGAACGCGGCAAGCTGGAGGCGTCGAAACGCGACGCCATAGTCGGCGCGATGTCACGGACTACAGATATTTCCGCTCTGGAAGATTGTGATCTCGTCATAGAGGCGGTGTTCGAGGACCTCGCGACGAAACAAAAGTTGCTTGATCGCCTCGACGCGGTATGCTCCGAAGACACGATATTCGCTTCCAACACCTCGACACTCTCGATCACGGAGATCGCGTCAGGATCGAAGGTGCCGACACGCGTGGTCGGGATGCATTTCTGCCTTCCTGCGCAACTGATGAAGTTGATCGAGATGTCGCCGGGCATTCTGACGTCGGAAGAGACGTTCGAATCGGCTTGGGCGTGGACGAAAGCCTGCAGCCAAATACCGGTCAGAACACAGGACAAGCCGGGCTTCATTCTGAATGCGCTCCTGGTGCCCTTCAACAACGACGCGATCCGGGCGCTGGAGGCGGGGGTGGCGAGCGCAGCGGACATCGACAAGGCGATAAAGGCCGGGCTCGGATACAAGATGGGGCCCCTCGAACTCATCGATCTCATCGGACTCGATACGCAGGTGAGGCTTTGCGAGGCTTTCTATCCGATCACGCTGGATCCGCGAGCTGCGACTCCGCCCTTGCTGCGGCGCATGGTGGCCGCGGGCCTGCTCGGGCGCAAGTCCGGAAAGGGCTTTTTCGACTACGAAGGCAACGCGATGTATGGAGCCTGAGCCCATGACCTATGCGATTATCCAGGACGGGCCGAGCAGATCTTTTGCCGAAGGCGACAAGTTCCTCGCCGGAGCGACTGATCGGGATGCCGACGTCATCGTCCACTGTGGCACGCCCTTCGTCGCCGATCCCGGAAAGGCCGCAATCCTGGTCGAACTCGGCGACGAGAGCCTCGCGGAGCACATCGGAGAGGATCCCGCCGTCACGAATGCGTTAGGTTTTGCCCGCTATCGGAACGGCGACGACGCGCCCTCGAAACTCGTCGAACTGGTGCGGCCGGCGTCCGCCTCGGATGCTGCCGTCGCCGCCGCTGCCAAAGTCTTCAAAGAGGCCGGACTGGAAGTGGTGGTGTCGTCGGATCAGATCGGGCGTATCGTCAACAGGCTGGTGATCCCGAAGT
>NZ_JAEMSD010000206.1:0-355 GCF_016462955.1 Bradyrhizobium sp.
CGGGTGTCTGGGGGAGTGTCCCTTTGCGGAGACACCCTCTCCCCAGCCCTCCCCCGCAAGCGGGGGAGGGAGCGGGCCGCCGCTGCGTTAACGCCTAGGCTTTTCGCGCCATACCCGGTTTGTGGTATTGCCTGACCGCTTCAAAAAACCAAAGTATTCTCGTGACATACAAGGACGTCACGCCATCAACTTGCCATGAACTTGCCCCTCAGGTTTGATGGTTCCGAATGATTTACGCTGTGGCAGCGGGGAGAGCTTGAAATGACGGATTTTCGTCGCCTGACCGGGATTTTCGTGGCTGCGATGGGACTGGTCCTGTCCACGCCGCATGCCTTCGCCCAGCAGCCGGACCGCG
>NZ_JAEMSD010000206.1:365-11134 GCF_016462955.1 Bradyrhizobium sp.
GGTCTACTTCCGCACCACCGAGCCGCCGGGCACGATCATCGTCTCGACCGCCGAACGTCACCTTTATCTGGTGCAGCCCGGCGGGCGCGCGATCCGCTACGGCATCGGCGTCGGCCGCGACGGCTTTCAGTGGCAGGGGCTGGTGACCATCACCAACAAGAAGGAATGGCCGGACTGGACGCCGCCGCCGGAGATGATCCAGCGCCAGCCCTATCTGCCGCGCTTCATGGCCGGCGGCCCCGGCAATCCGCTGGGAGCGCGCGCGATGTATCTCGGCACCACCGTCTACCGCATCCACGGCACCAACCGACCCGACACGATCGGCACCAAGGTGTCCTCGGGCTGCTTCCGTCTGGTCAACGCCGACGTCGCCGACCTCTACGATCGCGTTCCCGTCGGCACCAAGGTGGTCATCCGGCAGAAGCCCGAGCTCTAAGGTCATGATCCCGGCATGATCGCTTCGGACGGCCATAGCGCGCCTTGCGCAAACGCGCCCGTCCGGATCCGGATCATGCTCTCCGTCCTCGCCTGATTTCTTTTCCCGGTTTTTCGAGAGAGCAACATGATGCGCACTTTTCGTGGCGGCCTGCTGATCGGGCTCGCCCTCGCCGTGCTGATCGCCGCCGGCGCGATCATTTATGAATTCTACGACACCCGCACCTTGAAGCGCACGGTTCGCCGCGGCGAGGTGCTGTGCGGCGTCAACAAGGGCCTGCCGGGCTTCTCGATCCCCGACGACAAGGGCAACTGGACCGGCTTCGACGTCGATTTCTGCCGCGCGGTGGCCGCCGCGATCTTTAACGACCCCGGCAAGGCGAAGTTCATCGCGCTCGACGCCAACGAGCGCTTCAAGGAACTGCAGAGCCGCAAGGTGGACATCCTCTCGCGCAACACGACGTGGAGCATGGCGCGCGAGCTCGACTACGATTTGTATTTCCCGGCGGTGGCCTATTACGACGGCGTCGGCTTCATGGTGCCGCGCGCGCGCAACAAGGAGACTTCGCTGGAACTGGCCGACAGCAAGATCTGCGTGCAGAACGGAACCACGACGACGCTCAACGTCGCCGATTACTTCCGCGTCAACAACATGAAGTATGAAGAGGTGAAGTTCGATAATCTCAACGACGTCGTGAAGGCCTACGACAGCGGCAAGTGCGACACGTTCTCCGCCGACGTTTCTCAGCTCTATGCGCTGCGCCTGACCATGAGCAAGCCCGACGATCACCTGATCCTGCCCGACGTCATCTCCAAGGAACCGCTCGCCCCCGTCGTGCGCCAGCGCGACGACGACTGGATGATGATCGTGAAGTGGACGCTGTATGCCATGATCAACGCCGAGGAACTGGGTGTGACCTCGGAGAATATCGACGAGGCCTTGAAGTCGAAGAAGCCGGAAGTGATGCGCCTCGTCGGCACCGAAGGCCGTTACGGCGAGCAGCTCGGCCTCACCAAGGACTGGGCGGCGCGCATCATCCGCCACGTCGGCAATTACGGGGAGATGTACGACCGCAACATCGGCGAGAAGTCCAAGCTGAAGATCCCCCGCGGCATGAACCAGCTGTGGAACGCCGGCGGCGTGCAATACGCGCCGCCGATGCGGTAAGGGGCGTTTCCGGCGAAGCGTCGTAGGGTGGGTTAGCGAAGCGTAACCCACCATGCTTCCGCGTATACCGAACGAAGTTGGTGGGTTACGCTTCGCTAACCCACCCTACGAGAGCGCCTCAATACCCCCGCGCCCGTGCCAGCTGCTCGGTGTGGTAGTTGGCATCGCCGAACAGCTCCTCGCACACCCGCGCGCGCTTCATGAAGAAGCCGATGTCGAACTGGTCGGTCATGCCCATTCCGCCATGCATCTGCACGCCTTCCTGCACCGCGCGCGTGGCGGTGGTGCCGGCGCGGGCCTTGGCGACCGCGACGGCGGCTGCGGCCTTGGCGACGTCGGCGTCCAGCGCCTGCAGCGCCTTCATGGTGGCGGCGCGGGTGATCTCGATGTCGACATAGAGTTCGGCGGCGCGGTGCTGCAGCGCCTGGAATTCGCCGATCAGCTTGCCGAACTGCTTTCTGCTCTTGAGGTACTCGACGGTGCGGTTGAACACTTCCTCGCTGAGACCGACCATCTCGGCGGCGACCGCGCCGCGGCCGATGTCGAGAACGCCATCGAGCAGGAAGGCGGCCTGATCGACCTCGCCGAGCACGCTGTCGGCCGTGACCTCGACATTGGCGAACTCGATCCGCGCGGCGTTGTGCGCATCGACCATGATGGTGCGTTCGATCGCCACGCCCTTTGTTTTGGGATCGACCAGGAACAGCGTCAGGCCCTCGCGCTCACCGGCCGATCCGGCCGTGCGGGCGGCGACGATCAGGAGGTCGGCGACGTGGCCGTCGACCACCAGCGCCTTGGCGCCGGAGAGCTTGAAGCCGTTGCCGGCACGCACGGCTTGAAGGCTGGTCTGGAGCGGACGATGCTTGGCGCCCTCGTCGATCGCGAGCGTCGCGAGCAGCGAGCCGCTCGCGATCTTCGGCAGGTATTCCGACTTCTGCGCGGCATTGCCGCCGTGGTTGAGCGCGGAGGCCGCGACCACGCTGGTGGCGAGGAAGGGCGAGGGCATCAGCGTGCGGCCGATCTCTTCCATCACGACGCCGGCCTCGACATAGCCGAGACCGCTGCCGCCGAACTCTTCCGGCACGAGGAGACCGGCAAAACCCATCTCGGCGAAGGCGTGCCACAGCTCTTTAGAGAAGCCGATCCGGTCCTTGCTGTCGCGCAGATGGCGCAGGTGCGACACCGGCGCTTTGTCGCTAATCAGCCCGCGCGCGCTGTCGCGGAGCATAGATTGTTCTTCGGTGAGGACGAGGGCCATGTGCGTGTTTTCCGGTTCGAAATCTATGTTGGTTCGTCATTCCGGGATGCGCCGCAGGCGCAGGCCCGGAATCCATACTCCCGATTGGTGGTTATGGATTCCGGGCTCGCGCTACGCGCGCCCCGGAATGACGGGTGGTGAAAGCGTCGCTCACGCCCCCGGCAAATCCAGAATGCGCTTGGCGACGATGCCGAGCATGACCTCGGACGTGCCGCCTTCGATCGAGTTCGCCTTGGTGCGCAGCCAGGCGCGCGGCTTCGCGCCTTGCCCTGAACGCTCGCTCTCCCATTCCAGCGCATCGACACCGCCGGCCGACATCAGGATCTCGTGGCGACGCTTGTTGAGCTCGGTGCCGTAATATTTCATGGCCGAGGAGAAGGCCGGATGCGCCTGTCCCGCCTTGGCGAGATCGACCGCGCGTTCGGCGCAGGCAGCCAGCGCGGCTTCATCGACATCGAAGCGCGCGATCTCGCCGCGCAGCATGACATCGTCGAGCCTGCCTTGCCCATCGGTGCCGACGGTGTCGGCCGCGATCTGGCCGAGCGGACGGCCGACGCCGCGCTCGCCCATACCCGAGATCATCGCGCGCTCGTGCTGGAGCAGATATTTGGCGACGTCCCAGCCGCGGTTGACGGTGCCGACCACGTGCGACTTCGGCACGCGGACATTGTCGAAGAAGGTTTCGCAGAACGGCGAATAGCCCGAGATCAAGAGGATCGGCTTGGTCGAGACGCCCTTGGACGTCATGTCGAACAGGATGAAGCTGATGCCGTCATGCTTCTTCGCCGCGGAATCGGTGCGCACGAGGCAGAAGATCCAGTCGGCGTAATTGGCGTAGGAGGTCCAGATCTTCTGGCCGTTGATGATGAAGTCGTCGCCGTCGCTCTCGGCGCGGGTCTGGAGCGAGGCGAGATCGGAGCCGGCATTCGGCTCGGAATAGCCCTGGCACCAGCGGATCTCGCCCGCGGCGATCTTCGGCAGATGCTCCTTCTTCTGCGCGTCGTTTCCGTACTTCAGGAGCGCCGGCCCGAGCATCCAGATGCCGAAGCTCGACAGCGGCGGACGCGCGCCGATCCGTGCCATCTCGGCGCGCAGCACCTTATGCTCGGCGGCGCTGAGGCCGCCGCCGCCATATTCCTTCGGCCAGTCGGGCACGGTCCAGCCCTTGTCGCGCATGCGCTCGAACCAGACGCGCTGCGGCTCGGACGAGAACTTGGCGTTGCGCCCGCCCCAGAACACGTCGGCATCCGAGGTTGCAGGCTTGCGCATCTCGGGCGGGCAGTTGGCTTCCAGCCAAGCGCGCGTCTCGTTACGGAATGTCTCGAGCTCGGCGGTCTCAGTGTCGCTCATGGTCGTTTCCATCAATCAAAAGACTTGTTGGGGACGACTCTGGGCCAAGCCCCCGCGGAATTCAACCACTTCCGCGAGCCGCAGTCGGCTATAGTCACGGCAAGACGGTGCTTGAAAACAAAGAGGAAACGAGGATGCGCCTGAAACTTCTTTCGCCTGGCGAAATGAACGAGAGCCAACGGCAGACCTATGACGAGTCGATCGCGGGCAAGCGCGGCAAGCCGCCGCCGCCGATGATGGCCTGGCTCAACAGTCCGGAGATGGCGCGCCACGCCACGCGGCTCGGCGAGGTCATGCGCTTCGACACGATCTTCCCGGCCAGGCTTTCGGAGATCGCGATCCTGGTGACGGCGCGGCACTGGACGGCGCATTACGAATGGTACGCGCACAAGCGCCTCGCGCTCGCCGGCGGCATGAAGGGGGAGATCATCGATGCGATCCGCGACCGCCGCACCCCCGACTTCGACGATCCCATGGCGAAGATGATATACGATCTCGCGAAGTCGCTGCACGAGGGCCACGGCGTCGAGAAGGGCCTCTACGACGAGGCGGTGAAGCTGCTGGGCGAGCGCGGCGTGGTCGAGGTGATCGGTCTCTGCGGCTATTACACGCTGGTGTCGATGACGCTGAACACGTTCGAGTTCGACCTGCCCGAGGGCGAGGTGTCGGAACTGGCTTAGAGCGAGTGCAGCCGGTGTTCACCTCTCCCCAGCCGGGAGAGGTGGACCTCTGCCCGGCGCTGACACCAATTGGTCTCCGTTCGGAAACGATGGGTTTCGGGATCGGCCCGTAGCGCGCTCCCCGCGCCGAACTTATGTCCATGCCTTCAAGGGAGCATTCACATGTCGGATAACCAGGCGATTCCCGCCGGCACCAGGATCGGCCACGTCCACCTCAAGGTCGCCGATCTCGATCGTGCGCTCGCCTTCTATTGCGGCGTGCTCGGCTTCGAGCTGATGCAGAAGATGGGCTCGGGCGCGGCCTTCATTTCGGCCGGCGGCTATCATCACCACATCGGGCTCAACACCTGGGAAAGCAAGGGCGGCTCGCCGCCGCCGCCCGGCACGACCGGCCTCTATCACACCGCCATCCTCTATCCGACGCGGCCGGCGCTGGCGGATGCGCTGCACCGGGTGCTCACGGCCGGCATTGCGCTCGATGGCGCCAGCGACCACGGCGTCAGCGAGGCGTTGTATTTGCGCGATCCTGACGAGAACGGCGTCGAGCTGTATTGGGACAAGCCGAAGGAGCAATGGCCGCTCGGGCCGGACGGCAAGCTCGCGATGTTCACCAAGCGGCTCGATGTGGAGGGTTTGCTGAGGGAACGGGAGGCGTGATGCCGTAGGGTGGGTTAGGGGAAGCCGTAACCCACCCTGCTTCAACAAATGCAGAACAAAATTGGTGGATTACGCCTTCGGCTAATCCACCCTACGAGAGCCTGCCCTTGGCTTCCCTCGCACCATGATCAGCGCAGCCGCGGCCACCTCCAGTACGACACAGAGATAGAACGGCAGCGTGTAGCCGCCGGACCAGTCGCGCAAGGCGCCGACGACGCCGGGGCCGAACGCGTAGGTGACCTGGTTGATCGCGGTGTTGAGGCTGATCAGCACGCCGAACGCGGCGCTGGCGAACTCCCGCTGCACGATCAGCGACGGCAGCGTGATCAAATTGCCGACCGAGAAACCGAACAAGGCGCAGGCCGCGATCAGCACGTAGTCGTTTTGCAGGTTGATGACGACGAGGAGCGCAGCGGCCTGGCTGAGGAACGACAGCGCGGAGGCCAGGCGCTGGTTGAGGCGGTCGATCGCCAGCGAGAACAGCACCCGGCCGACCACCGCCATCGCGGTCAGCACGGCGACCGCCACGGCGGCGCGCTCGCGGCCGATCACGGGATCCAGGAACGAGATCAGGTGGACGATGAAGCCGACCTGCGCGAACAGAACCAGGGCGAAGGCGATGGTCACCGCGAGGAAGCCGACGTCCCGCAGCGCCCAGGCGCGGATCTCGGTCGACGATTGCGGCTTCGCCTTCGCTGCCGCGTGCCAGCCGTGGTGTTCGGGCGGACGGCCGACGGCAAGCAGGATCACCGGAAGGAGCAACACCAGCATGGTGACGGCCGTGGCGTACATCGCACTGGCAAAGCCGACATGGCCGATCAGCATCACCAGCAGCGGCACGCCGACGATGCCGCCGAAGCTGGCGCCATTGAGCGCGAGGCTGATCGCCATGCCGCGCTTCTGGTCGAACCACAAGCTGATCGTGTTGGTGATCATGGCGAGACTGGTGCCGGCCCAGCCGAAGGCGAGCACGGCATCGGCGAGATAGAGCTGCCAGGGCTCGCGCACCGTGCCGATCGCGACCGCGGCCGCCGCCATCGCCAGCGTGCCAACGACCAGGCAGAGCCGCGGGCCGTATTTTCGAACGGCTTCGCCGACGAAGACGACGAGCAGCGCGCCGAAGAGATAGAAGAACGTCGTGCCCGACGAGATCAGCGACGCCGACCAACCATGGGCGCGCTGCAGCTCGGCGACGTAGACGCTCTGGCCGTAGAAGCCGAGGCCCCAGCCGAAGGTGGCGAGCAGGAAGCAGACCGCGACGATGCGCCAGCCTTCGTAGCGGAGCGAGGATTCGTCGATCTTGGGCTGTTGAGGGTCATCGAGCATGCGTTGCTTCCCCACCGTCATTCCGGCGCGATGCGAAAGCATCGAACTATGGTGCGCAATTGCGCAGCTGAGACTCTCGAGATTCCGGGTTCACCCTTCGGGTGCCCCGGAATGACGGCAACATTTGAAGCCGTCGATGGCCGGAACAGGCCGGCCATGACGACATCTAACCGACCCTCACCCGAAAATCACTTCGACGGCGATCGAAGCGTCAACGCTGCTGACAGCCTCCCGCCACTCACACCGCGTCGGGAAACTCGCCCATGGCGGCCTCCAGCCGCGCCCTGCGGCGCTTCGCCCAGGAGACCAGCGAGAGCACAGCGAGACCCAGCACGACCGGCGGGAACACCACGAGGTTCACCGCGGACCAGCCGTAATTGGCGAGCAGCTGGCCCGAGGAGAACGAGCCGATCGCCATCATGCCGAACACCAGGAAATCGTTGAAGGCCTGCACCTTGTTGCGCTCCTGCGGCCGGTGCGTCTCCAGCACCAGCGCGGACGCGCCGATGAAGGAGAAATTCCAGCCTACGCCGAGCACGACGAGCGTGGCCCAGAAATGCATGGCGGTGAGGCCCGACAGGCCGATGCCGGCCGCGCCCGCTTCCAGCAACAATCCGGCGGCCACGATCTTGGGCGCACCAAAGCGGGCGATCAGCGAGCCCGTGAAGAAGCTCGGCCCGTACATGGCGACGATGTGCCATTGGATGCCGAAATTGGAATCGGACACCGACAGGCCGCACAGCTTCATTGCGAGCGGCGCCGACGTCATCACCAGGTTCATCATGGGATAGGAGATCACGCCGCACAGCGCGGCCGCGATGAAGCGCGGCTGCGTCACGATGGTTAGCAGCGGCCGTCCGCCATCCAAATCGGCCGGTGCCGGCTTGGGCATGTCGACGCCAGCGACGATGCCCATCGCCACCAGCGCGACGGCGGCCTGCACCAGGAAGCTGAAGGCAAACAGATAGGGCTGCCAGACGTCCATGGTCCATTGCACGAGCTGTGGACCGAGCACGCCGGCGAACACGCCGCCCGCCATCACCCAGGACACCGCCTTGGGACGGTACGCCGCGCTGGCACCGTCCGCGGCGGCGAAGCGATAGGATTGCGCCACGGCGCCGTATAGGCCGCCGAGGAAGGTTGCCAGGCAGAACAGCACGAACGAGCCGCGCAGGATCGCGAACGAGCCGAGCAAGCCGGTGAGCGTGCCGAGACCCGTGCCGATGACGAAGGCGGCGCGGCGGCCGAAGCGGCGCGAGATCGCGCCGGTCGGCAGCGTGCCGGCGGCAAGCCCGACCACATACATCGAGATCGGCACGGTCGCGAGCGACATGTCGGGCGCGAGCGTGGCGCCGACGATCGCGCCGGTGGCGAAGATCACGGCCGAGTTGGCGCCGGTCAACGCCTGCGCGGCGGCAAGGCGCACGACGTTGGCGCGCACGCGGGCATCGGCGGCGATCTCATTGGCAGCAGTGACGTCCAGCATCGGCATTTCCGCCCCAACGGGCTTTCAAGGGGAATTTCATAGGCCTTGTTGATTCGCGGCACTATGGAGAGGCGGGAGAGAGCGGGCAACCGGCGCAAACGGGCGCGGGCCATGCCCCTGACGCAATCGGCGGGATGATAACGGCGCGCGAGCTTGACGGCTTGCGCTCGATCAAATCCTATCCGCCGCGATATTCCCGGGAGTTACGTTTCATGTCCGTCGACGACAGGCCCACGCTCAGCGCTCCCGACGACGATCCCTGGCTGTGGCTGGAAGAGATCGAGGGCACGCAGGCGCTTGATTTCGTCGAACGGCAGAACAGCCTGACGCTGCAGGCCTTCGGCGGCGCAGCCTTCGAGCGCGACCGCGATCTGCTTGCCGCGATTTATGACCGCCCCGACAACATTCCCTATGTCAGCCGGCGCGGCTCGGACCTGCACAATCTCTGGAAGGACACCACCAACCCGCGCGGCCTGTGGCGGCGGACTTCGCTGGCGGAATTTCGTAAATCCACTCCCGCGTGGGACATCATGCTGGACATCGATCAGCTCGCAAGCGACGAAGGCGAGGACTGGTTGCTGAGCGGGATCGCCACGATGCCCGCAAGCTCGCGCGCCATTCTGAGCCTGTCGCGCGGGGGCAGCGATGCCGTGACGCTGCGGGAATTCGACTTGGAGACGAAGCGCTTCTTGACCGACGGCTTCACGCTGCCGGAAGCGAAGGGCGGCGTCGACTGGCTCGATGCCGACACGCTGCTGCTGTCGAGCGCCCATGGCGAGGACATGGCGACGAGCTCGGGCTATGCGCGGACGGTTCGGCTGTGGCGGCTCGGCCAGCCTGTCGATCAGGCGGAGGTGATCATCGAGACCGCGGCCGATCACATGGTGATCCACGGCATGGCCGACGACACCGGACCCGAGCCGCGCGTCTGGATCGTCGACCAGATCGACTTCTTCAACGGCGCGATCTGGCTGCGCGATGCGGACGGTCGCATGACGAAGCTCGATCTGCCGACCGGCGTCTGGATGCAGGCGCATGGCGACTGGTTCGCGATCAAGCTGCGCGAGGACTGGACTGTGGAGGGGAGAACCTATGCCACAGATAGCGTGCTCGGCATCTCGCTGGCGGCATTCCTGGACGGCAGCCGCAATTTTGTCGTGCTGTTCGAGCCGGCACCGCGTCGCGCTTTGCAAGGCCTGTTCTGGACGGCGGGCAAGCTCGTGCTCTCGATTCTCGACGAGCTGCGCCCCCAATTCGAGGTCTGTACACCATCCGCCGCGGGCTGGAGCCGCGAGACGCTGCCGGGGCTGCCCCGGATCGGCGTCGTCGACGTCTGGACGCTCGATCGCCATCCCTCCGAAAGCAACGGGGATCTGCTCGCCAATGTACAGGACCCGCTCACGCCGCCATCGCTACTGCTGATCGAGCGCGGCGTCGCCAGCCCGATCGTGCTGAAGCAGGCGCCAAAGACATTCACCGCCGAGGGCCTCACAGTGACACAGCACGAGGCGGTCTCGGTCGACGGCGAGCGCATTCCCTATGTGCAGACGGGGCCCGCCGGGGAGACCGGCGATGCGCCGGTCTATATGAGCGCCTATGGCGGCTTCGGCCTCGCGGTGAAGCCGTATTACAACGCCTCGCTAGGCAAGCTTTGGCTGGAGCGCGGCGGCACGACGGTGCAGGCGAATCTGCGCGGCGGCGGCGAGTTCGGGACGCGCTGGCACGATGCCGGGCGGCTCGCCGGCAAGAAGCTCTCGCACGACGATTTCGCCGCGGTCGCTGCCGATCTCGTCCGGCGCGGCGTGACGCAGCCGAAACGCATCGCTGCGCAGGGCGGATCGAACGGCGGCATCCTCATCACCAACATGCTGGTGCGCTATCCCGAACGCTTCGGCGCGCTGTTCTGCACCATCCCGCTGATCGACATGCGCCGCTACACCAGGCTACTCGCGGGCGCGAGCTGGATCGCCGAATATGGCGACCCCGACAAGCCCGAGGAATGGGAATGGCTGAAGGCCTACTCGGCCTATCACAATGTGAAAGCCGGCCAGCCCTATCCGCCGATCCTGATCGCGACAACGCGGCGCGACGACCGCGTCCATCCCGGCCATGCCCGCAAGATGGCGGCAAAGCTTCAGGCGATGGGTTACGAGGCCTGGTTCTACGAGCCGGCCGCCGGCGGCCACGGCTACGGCAAGGACAACAAGGAGCGCGCCAGCTTCGAGGTGCTGGGCTATCGGTTCTTGAAGGAGAAGATCGGGTGGGGGGATGGGGAGACGTGACGGCGTCTTGATCGCATCAGCGCGAGCCCGGCGACCGGGTTCTTGCCTCTCCCGCTCGCGGGAGAGGCCGACGCGCTCGAAGAGCGCGGCGGGTGAGGGCTTTCTGCTCTAGGGGATTGTCCCGTTG
>NZ_JAEMSD010000012.1:0-20266 GCF_016462955.1 Bradyrhizobium sp.
GAAGAAGTGGTGGCGCATATGGACGGCAATCTGTGCCGTTGCATGACCTATTCGCGGATCCAGAAGGCGATCATGCGCGCCGCATCCGAGTTGCGCACCGCCTCCACCACCTCCACCGAGCGGAGGCCCACATGAACAAGCATGTCAACAACATCAATGCCGAGCCGACAGATCTCAGCCGCCGTTCCTTCCTGGTCGGCACTGCCGCAACCGGCCTTGTGCTCGGCTATGCCGGCTTGCCCGGCATTGGGTCGGCGACTGCTGCGCCCGCTAATTTCGAGCCCAGCGTGTGGTACGCGATCTCGCCGGATGGCCTCGTCACGGTGACCTGCGGCAAGGCCGACATGGGCCAGCACATCGCCTCCACCATGGCGCAGATCGTCTGCGAGGAGCTGGGCGCGAAATGGAGCGACATGCGCGTTGCGCTCGCTTCCAACGATCCCAAGTTCAACGATCCCGTGCTCGGCGCGCAGATCACCGGCGGCAGCTGGTCGACCATGATGAATTTCGAAGCGATGAGCCGGGCCGGAGCGGCCGGGCGCATCGCGCTGACCGAAGGTGCCGCCGCCGCGATGGGCGTGCCGGCATCGGAGCTCGTGGTGCGCGATTCCATGATCGTGCATCCGAAGTCCAAGAAGCAGATGTCGTTCGCCGATGTCGTGAAAAACGGCAAGGCGACGAAAACCTTCACGCCGGACGAGCTCAAGGCGATCAAGCTGAAGACGCCCGATCAATACACCATGATCGGCGTCTCGGTGCCGCAGCTCGACATCCCCTCCAAGACCAACGGCACGGCCAAGTACGGCATCGACGTGATGCTGCCGGGCATGGCCTATGGTGCGCTGGTCACGCCGCCGGTGCGCTTCGGCGCCACGGTGAAATCGGTCGACGACGGCGCGGCGAAGAAGGTGCCGGGCTTCATCAAGGCCGTAACGCTGGACGACAAGACCGGCACGACGTCGGGCTGGGTCGTCGCCGTCGCCAGCACCTATGCCAACGCCAAGAAGGCGGCGCAGGCGCTGAAGATCGCCTATGATTCGGGACCGAATGCGAGGGTGTCGAGCGAGTCGCTGCTCGACGAGGCCAAGCGGCTCCAGAAGCTGGACGATTCCGGCCAGTTCTTCGTCAAGGACGGCGATCCCAATGCCGCCTTCGGTTCGGCGGCCAAGGTGGTGGAGGCGGAATACACCACCAGCATCAACATCCACGCGCCGCTCGAGCCGATGAACGCCACCGCGGAGTTCAAGGGCGACATCCTGCACATCTATTCGGGCAACCAGTTCGCGACGCGCTCCGGCGCGATCGCTGCGGGAGCTGCCGGGATCGATCCGAAGTTCGTGGTCATGCACCAGATGTGGCTGGGCGGCGGCTTCGGCCGCCGTCTCGATGCCGACATGATGATTCCCGCCGTGCAGGCGGCGAAGGCGGTCGGCAAGCCGGTGAAGGTGATCTATTCCCGCGAGAACGACATGACCATGGATTTCTCGCGTCCGCTCACCTACCAGAAGGTCAAGGCGGGCGTGGACGGCGATGGCAAGCTCATCGCGATCAGCCACGACGTGGTCTCGGCCTGGCCGACCGCGCGCTGGGGAATCCCCGATTTCCTGACGCCCTCGGTCGACAAGCGGGGCCCGCTCGATTCCTTCACGGTCAATGGCGCGGACTTCTTCTACACCGTGCCCAACCATTACGTGCGCGCGATCAAGAACGAGCTCGCGCATAATGCGACGCCCTCCGGCCAGCTTCGCTCGGTGGCGCCGGGCTGGACCTTCTGGGCGGTCGAAAGCATGATCGACGAGATCGCGGCGGCGACCGGCAAGGATCCGGCCCAGTTCCGCATCTCGCTGCTCGACGGCGCCGGCAAGAACGACGGCGGCGCGCAGCGCTTGCGCAACACGCTGCTGGCGGCGATGGGTCTTGCCGGCTACGGCACGCGCAAGCTGCCGAAAGGCGAGGGCATGGGCGTTGCCTGCGTGTCGTCGCAGGAACGCGCATCCGCGAGCTGGACGGCGTGCGTGGCGCACGTCGCCGTCGCGCCGTCGGGGGCGGTGACCGTGAAGAAGCTCACGGTCGCAACCGACGTCGGCACCCAGGTCCATCCCGACAACATCCGCGCCCAGGTCGAAGGCGCGGCGCTTTGGGGCCTGTCGCTGGCGATGTACGAGAAGGCGACGCTGAAGGACGGTGGCATCGAGCAGACCAATTTCGACGGCTATACGCCCTTGCGCATGAGCCAGACGCCCGAGGTCGCGGTCGCCGTGATCGCCAATGGCGAGAAGGCCACCGGCGTGGGCGAGCCCGCCGTGACCGTGGTCGCCCCCGCCATCGGCAACGCCATCTTCAACGCGAGCGGCGCTCGCGTCAGGGCGCTGCCGATCACGGCGGAGGCCGTGAAGGCGAGCATGAAGGCATAAGGCGGACTGCGACTGCCGAATGCGACGATCCGCCGGAGGGCAAACCTCCGGCGGGACTGTTGGAGCCACTTTGCGCCACGCCGACCGTCATGCCCGGGCTCGTCCCGGGCGTGACGGTCTCCGTGTGCTCCTTCGCCAGGAGTCCGTGAGGGAGCCCGGGACAAGCCAGGCCATCACGGAAAAATTCCCCTTTGATATCAATGCCCCTTCTACTGTGCATGGGGTTGTTTTCGAGGGTTGTGCTGCGCCCGCCTCTGCGGCACTGCGAAATCCATCAAATTGCACCCAATTTCCCAAGGTTCCATTGAGCACGCCTCTTAAGACCCGGAGAACCTGATCCGACTTAGGCTGGCGCCAAATCCAGTCCCGCGCTTTGGGGAAGCCATGAACGCCTCAGCCAAACCCGCCGTCAAACGCCGGCTTCTGCTCGCCTCCGACCGGAGCGATGCGAGCAGCGAGCTCGCCAGCATCTTGAAGGCGGTCGGCGACGTCTCGACCGTGAAGACGGAGGATATCCCCGCCCAGCCGGGGCGCGATCTCTCCGGCCTCGTGGTCGACATCAACCTGCGCTCGCCCGAAAGCGTGCAGCGGGTCCGCAACAAGCTGCGCGGCGATGCCTATCGTTCGATGCCGCGCCTGTTCGTGCTCGCGGACGCCCTGCATCACGGCACCATGCAGGCCTGGGCGCTGGGGGCCACCGACACCATCGCAAGGCCGCTGCAGGCGGACGCCATCCTGCAGCGCGTCCGCGCCGCCTTCCCGGACACCGCCGCTTATGACGCGACCGATCGCGGCAAGACGCTCAACCGCGGCGTCGAGGCAGCGCACGCGGTGCTCACCAAGATGTTCGAGAAGCTGCCGCTTGGCACGCCGTTGACCTTCGACGACGTCATCGCCGCCGAAAGCAAGATCCTCAAGGCAATCAAGCATTCCTCGCTGCGCGAATGGCTCACCACGGTCGGCTGCCATCACGTCGGCAGCTATCGCCACTGCCTGTTCGTCACCGGCTTCGCGGTCGCCTTCGCCCAGCATCTCGGCATGCGCGAGGACGACCAGCGCCGCCTGACCCGCGCCGCGCTGCTGCACGATGTCGGCAAGGCCTTCGTTCCCGCCTGGCTGCTCGACAAGCCGAGCAAGCTCACCGACGAGGAGCTGGACGAGGTCCGCCAGCATCCGCGCCGCGGCTATGACGCGCTCGCCGCGCAAGGCGGCTTCCCGCCGGAGATGCTGGATGTCGTGCTGCATCACCATGAATTCCTCGACGGCTCCGGCTATCCGAACGGCCTGTCGTCGAACCAGATCAGCGACATCGTGCGCCTGACGACGATCGTCGACATCTATGCCGCTCTGGTGGAGAAGCGGGCCTACCGCATGTCCTTCACGCATTCGCGCGCGTTCACGATGATGGAAGGCATGGGCGGCAAGCTCGACCAGCAATTGCTGCAGGCGTTCCGCCCGGTGGCGCTGGGGTCGTTCTGACAATCTAATCCGTCATTCCGGGGCAACGCGTAGCGTTGAACCCGGAATCTCGAGATTCTCAGGTGCGCAAGTGCGCACCAGAGTTCGATGCTCCGCATCGCCCCGGAATGACAATCCGTCACCCCACCATCTTCCGCAGCTCCGCCTTTGCCACCTTCTCCAGCGTCGAGCGCGGCATGTCGTCGACGAGCCTGACCTCGCGCGGCACCTTGAAGTCGGCAAGTCCCTTGCGGCAGGCTTCCAGCACGCGATCGTGCAGATCGGGCGCAGCGCCCGCGACGCCGCCTTGCGGGATGATGAAGACGACGGGCACCTCGTCCAGCATCGGGTGCGGCTTCGCCACCACGGCGGCCTCGCGCACGCCCGGCACCACCGCGATCACCTGTTCGATCTCGGAGGCCGCGACGTTCTCTCCGCCCACTTTCAGCATGTCCTTGGCGCGGTCGCCGAACTTGATGAAGCCGTTCTGAAGCCGCTCGACGCGATCGCCGGTGAGGAAGAAGCCGTGCTCGTCGAAACTTTCGCGCGTCGCCTTCTCGTTGTGGAGGTATTCGGCGAACAGCGACAGGCCCGGGATGCCCTTGATGGCGAGATTACCGGTGCCGCCGACCGCGGTCGGCCGTCCGTCGTCGTCGCTGATGCGGATCTGGTATTCCGGCGCGGCCCGGCCGATCGACATCGGGATGTTGGGCTGATCGACCTCGCCGACGATGCCGTGGGTGATGGTCTCGGTCATGCCCCACCAGCCGATCATCTTGATACCGAAGGCGGCGAAAGCCGGCGGCTCGTTGATGGCGGTGCCCCAGAGCCGGAATTTGTGGTCCCTCGGGATCTCCTGCTCGAGCAGCGCCTTCATGCAGAACGGAATCGTCGAGGTCCAGGTCGCGCCGTGCTCGCGCGCGACGCCCCAGAAGCGGCTGGCGGAGAAGCGCGGCTGGATCACGCAGGTGGCGCCGACCCACAGCGTCGCCAGCATGGAATAAGCCAGCGCGTTGGTGTGGAACAACGGCAGATACGCCTGGTGCACGTCGCCGGCGTGGAGGTCCTCGTGCGCGGCGTTGATCTTGGCGCCCCACAGCGCATTGGCGTGGGTCCACAGCACTGCCTTCGGCCGCGACGTCGTGCCCGAGGTGTATTGCACGCTGCATGGCGCGAGCGGATCGGTCGCTCGCCTGGGGCGATCGGCGCTGTCGGCGAACAGTGACTCGAAGCTGTCGCCGCGCGAGACGCTCCGCACAGGCGCCATGCCGGCGTCGTGCGAGGTCACGGCCATCCAGCTTATATTTCGGCAGTTCTGCGCAACGATCTCCGCATAGGCCGGCTGCGTGATCGCGGCGATGGCGCCGCAATGATCGGCGAAATATGCGATTTCGGCCGGCGCCGAGCGGGTATTGGTTGTGACCGCGATGGCGCCGAGCTCGACACAGGCAAACCAGGCCAGCATCGCCTCGATGCAATTGTCGAGGTGAATGAGCACATATTCGCCGGGCCTGACGCCGCGCCTGGCCAGCCCCGCCGCGAGCGCGCCGACCCGCTCGTGAAATTCGCCATAGCTCCAGCGCCGCGCCGGCGCATCGAACGGCGCCCAGATCAGGAAAGGATGATCGCGCCGGACCTCGGCGCGCATTTTGAGCAGCCAGGGGACGTCGAGCCCGTCGAACGGGCCCACGATTCCGGTGGCGGTCTGTTGAACTGGCATGGATCCTCCCGTGCAGCCTGCATCTTGCTGGCGGCTGCCTTTTGATTATTGCGTCTTCCTGCCACCGGATGGCGCGGGACGCAAATCGCAGCAAGCTTGATGCGTAACCCTTTCTCCTCCGTCATGGCCGGGCTTGACCCGGCCATCCACGCCTTGTTGCACGAAGAACATGGATGCCCGGGACAAGCCCGGGCATGACGACCAATTGGCTGCGAGGGCGCGTCTCAATCCTCGTACGACGAAATCTCGATCAGGCTGCCATCCGGATCCCGGCAATAGACCGAGCGCAGCGTCCCGCGGGCGCCTTGCCGCGGGCCCGGTCCGGCCTCGATCGCGACGCCATGTGCATTCAGATGCGCCACCACCTCGTCGGGTGTGGCCGAGGTGAGGAAGCAGAGATCCTCGGAGCCGGCGGTGGGGTGGTCGGCGGTGAACCATTCCACTTTGTCGGCATCGCGTTGCCGGACGTTGATCCTCTGGTTACCGAATTGAAGGAAAGTTCGCGGCGCTTTGCCGCCGCCGGGATCGAACACCTTGACTTCCATTCCGAGAATCTTGCGGAACCACTCCGCGGTCGCCGCGACGTCGCGGGCATTGATCACGAGATGATCCAGGGCGTGAACCTTGACCATGTTCTCATCCTTTCGTCAGCATGCGTCCCGCGCACTTTCCGCACTCCGCAAGCTTTGTTACAACCGCGCCGGCCTGACTTTAAAGCTGTCGAACTTTCAAGAACAACGACTTTCAAGAACAACACTGGGAGAACCCTCGAGATGATCACTCGCCGTACCGCGCTCGGCCTGCTCGCCGCCAGTCCGCTTGCAGCCAGCCCGCTGTCGAAGGCCCTTGCCGCAGATTATCCGGCCCGCCCGGTGAAATGGGTGGTCGGCTATCCGCCGGGCGGCGCCACCGACATCCTGGCGCGGTTGATCGGCCAGAGGCTCTCGGAAAAGCTCGGCCAGCAATTCGTGATCGAGAACAAGCCGGGCGCCGGGAACAATATCGCCACCGAATCGGTCATCAACGCGGAGCCCGACGGCTACACGCTGCAGCTGGTCAACCCGGCCAACTACATCAACGCCTCGCTCTACAAGAATCTCAAGTTCAACTTCGTGAACGACATGGCGCCGGTCGCCTCGTTCCAGCGCGTGCCCAACGTGATGACCGTTGGCAAGGACGTGCCGGCCAAGACCGTCGCCGAGTTCATCGAATACGTGAAGGCCAATCCCGGCAAGGTGAACATGGCCTCCTCCGGCAACGGCACCTCGGTGCATCTGTCCGGCGAGATGTTCATGGCCATGACCGGCTGCAAGATGCAGCACGTGCCCTATCGCGGCGCGGCGCCTGCGATCACCGACATGCTCGCCGGCCAGGTGCAGGTGATCTTCGACAACATGCCTTCGATCATCCAGCACATCCGCTCCGGCTCTTTGCGCGCCATCGGCGTCACCACCACCGAACGGTCGCCGCAGCTACCCGACGTGCAGCCGATCGCCGACACCGTGAAGGGCTATGAGGCCAGCGCGCTGTTCGGCATGGGCGCGCCCAAGAACACGCCGAAGGACATCATCGCCAAGCTCAACGCGGAGGTCAACGCGGTGCTCAGGGAGCCCGACATGGCCAAGCGTCTGGTCGAGCTCGGCGGCGAGCCGCGGGCGCAGACTCCGGAAGCGTTCGGTGAGGAGATCAAGGCCGAGACCGAGAAGTGGCGGAAGGTGGTCGAGTTCGCCGGCCTGAAGGTCGAGTAGGCCGATAGCAACCTTGCGGCCTTGCCGGCGTTCTCCGGGAAGACTTCATTCGTGAAGCGTCGGACAAGGAGTACGAAGATGCGCAAGGCTTTGCTCGCAACGATCGCGCTGGCTGGATTGGGAGTCGGCAGCCTTGCCGGCATCGGTCCAGCCGCCGCTTATGATTATCCCTGGTGTGCTCAGGGACAAGGTTACGGCTACCCCGGTGAATGCTCCTACAGGACCCGGCAACAATGTCAGGCCAGCGTCTCCGGACGCCTTCTGACCTGCGGGATTAATCCGCGCACGGCCTATAACCAGCAGCGCCCTGCGCGGCGGTATCGGCACGAACCCTACGCGCCCTATTAGGACGCGACCCGGCTCCACGATCCGGACAAAGTGACTTGACGCGACCCCGATAAAGGCGACGCTCTGTCCTCGTTGGCGGGAGGATGGGGCGTGAGCAGGATTCAATTCGTTCTGGCGGGGCTGGCCGCCATCTGGCTCGCAGCCTTTGCAGGCCCTGCGCCGGCCGCGGCCCGAGACTATCCCTGGTGCGCCCAGGGCGGCGAGTATGGCTATCCCGGTGAATGCGCCTACAGCAGCTACGAGCAATGCCAGGCTAGCGTGTCCGGCCGGCTCTTGTTCTGCGACCGCAATCCGCGCTTCGCCTATGGCCACGCCCCGGCGCAACCGCGGCCGCAGCGGCGCGTCCGGCCCGTTGCTCCGTATTGAGGGCGAACCGGTTTCGTAGCTCGGATTGCGCTGCGCTCCATTCCAAGCAAGAAAGGCTGGCCGACGCTACCGCTTGGCGTCGGCTTGTTCCGTGCCGATACACGAGATCAGCATCGTGTAGGCACGGGCGTTCGCGGCGATCTCGGCGGCCTTCAGTTCGCCCTTCGGCTCTGCGGTCTGGTAGCGCACCACGGAATTGTCGAGGAAGTCGCGCAGCGCGCCGGTCTTGATGGCGAAGTTGATGTTCTCGGTCAGCTGCCCGGTCTCTTTGATCATTCTGAGCGCGTTGAGCTTGGCGACGACGACGCCTGCCACTTGTCCGGACATGTCGAACAGCGGGCCTCCACTGTTGCCCGACTGGATCGCCGCGCTGATCTGCAGGCGTCCCGTGTGATTGCGGAAGCCGCTGAGCGAGCTGACAATTCCCGTGGTCACGGTCAGGTCGGAGGAAAGATAGCCGTGCAGCGGGAAGCCGATGGCCACCACGGAATCGCCGGAGTGCATCGAGCGGTCCCGAATCCTGGCGAAGTCCTTGAACGATGCCGTCGCCGGCGCTTGCAGCAGCGCAAGGTCGTTGGTCGTGTCGCTGGAGACGACGCGCAGGACCATGGCGGCCTCTCCGGCGAGATTGCCCTTGATGTCGCCGGTGCAGCTGTCGATCACGTGACTGTTGGTGACGATATGTCCGTTGGGACTCACCACGAAACCGGTCCCCGTGAAAGTTCCGGTTCGAGCCGGTTTGGCAGGAGGCGTACCCTGCTTGTCGTTGGCCATTGCCGGCTTGGCCGCACCCTTGGTGAAGTCGCCGGCCTTGTCGAGACCGTCGGCCTTCACTCTCGTGACGCAATTGGCCAGTGCGGCGATGACCGGCCCGGTCGACGTCAGATCGAAGTTCAGAACGGTGCGGCCGGCGGTCGCCACCATCAGGCTCGCCTTCTGAAACGTCCGCACGACATTGAGCGGCATGACGGCCGTGAGCATGTTGGGCTGATACGCCGTCGCGTACAGTCTGGCCTGCTCCTGGCCATCGAAGGTCACGTCGATGGCGGCGTTCTCGCCCTTGTTGAAGCTGTAGCCGGGACTTGCAAAGGCCAGCAACCAGGTGCCGGCGGAGTTCTGGCTCACGACCAGGATGACGCCGTTCGCATAGGGCGATGTGGCGGCGCAATGCGAAAAGGCGCCGGTCTCATCGTTGCTGAACGCGCCCCCGATCCAGTTACCGATCTTGAGGCTGCCAAAGGGGCCTTTCGCATCGGCGGTGCCGGCGAAAGCCAATTGTGACAACAACGCAACGGCAAGCGACTTCAACCACATACCAGCCCCCGGGAACGCTCTTGCCATCTTATCCGTGAGGGCAGGCAAGGCGCAACCGTCAGTTGCTCGCCCGGACTTTCATCCTGCAGCCGCAACTTTCGGCCTTGAATTTACTTTGCGATACCGTAAGCTTTGCAATACAAAGTAGCGGGGCGGGCCGTCCGTCCCGACAGATGGGTGGAACGAGGTTTGGCGTTGCCGATGCGCGATCTCGACAAGGCGCTGGCCGATATCGTGGCGATCCGCAGTCAGATCGCGGCCGGCACCGCCTTCCGCGGCTACGGTCCGGCGACGATGGCGGCGACCGGTACCGTCGCGCTCGTCACCGCGGTGCTGCAATTCTGGCTGCTGGATGATCCCACCGGCGAGCCGCTCGGCTTCTTCATCGGCTGGTTCATGGCCGCCGTGGTCTCGGTGCTGGTGATCGGCATCGAGATGCGCGCGCGCTCGCGCCGCCATCATTCCGGTCTCGCCGACGCCATGATCCATCAGGCGGTCGAGCAGTTCCTGCCGGCGGGCGTTGCCGGCGTGCTGCTCGCGGTGGTGATGTGGAAGTTCGCGAGCGAGACACTGTGGCTGCTGCCGGGCCTGTGGCAGATCCTGGTGTCGCTCGGCATCTTTGCCTCGGTCCGCTCGCTGCCGCGCACGGTCGCGCTCGCCGGCGCCTGGTATTTCGTGTCCGGCTTCGCGGTGCTGGTGCTCGCGAGCGGAACCCACACGCTATCGCCATGGACCATGGGACTGCCTTTCGTGATCGGGCAATCGGTGATGGCGGCGATTCTGCATTTCGCGTCCGGAGACAACGATGTCGAAGACTGACAGCGCACCCTTCTCCTATGAAGGGCTCGACCGCGTGATCCACGAGAAGGCGAGGCTCGGGCTACTGACGTCGCTGATGGCGCATCCCAAGGGCCTCGCATTCGGCGACCTCAAGCAGCTCTGCGGCCTCACCGACGGCAATCTCAGCCGGCACCTCGCCGTGCTCCAGGAGGCAGGGCTCGTCGAGGTGACCAAGGGCTATGAGGGCAACCGCCCGCACACCACCTGCCGTCTGACCAAGGCCGGCCGACGCCGCTTCCTCGATTACCTCGCCGTGCTCGAGCGGCTGGTGCGCGACGCGGCCAAGGCCGCCGGCCGCGAGGCTTTGCCACTCGGCCGCCTCGGCATCGCCTCGACTTGATCCGCCCCCCTTTTTGACCGGAGACTTTGTCATGCAAAGTAAGCTCGTGTCCCGCGACGACAAGCTTCACGTCGGCATCATCATGGACGGCAACGGCAGGTGGGCGACGCGGCGAGGCCTGTTGCGCATGCGCGGCCACGAGGCTGGGGTCGAGGCCATCCGCCGCATCGTCGAGGCCGCGCCCAAGCAGGGCATCGGCACGCTGACGCTCTATGCCTTTTCCACCGACAATTGGCGCAGGCCGAAGGCGGAGGTTGCCGCGCTGATGACGCTGCTGCGCTTCTACCTGTCCAACGAAGTGCAGAGCCTGGTCGAGAACGGCGTGCGCCTGACCGTGATCGGCCGCCGCGACCGCCTGCCCGACGGCATTGCCAATGCGATCGCGCGCGCCGAAAAAGCTACTGCCGATGGCGGCACGCTGCACCTGCGTATCGCCGTCGACTATTCCGCGCGCGATACCATCCTCAACGCCGCGGCGAAGGCGGCCGCGCTGACCAGCCTCACCCGCGAAGCCTTTTCGCAGCTCGTCACCGGCGAGGCAGGCCTGCGCGACGTCGATCTCATCATCCGCACCTCCGGCGAAAAGCGGCTGTCGGACTTTCTGCTCTGGGAGGGCGCCTATGCCGAGCTACATTTCACCGAGCGGATGTGGCCCGAATTCGAGGCGAGTGATCTCGCCGAGGCGCTGACCGTCTTCCACGGCCGCGAGCGCCGCTTCGGCGGACTTCGGCCGATCGCGGCTGAGGAGGTGCCTTCGCTGTCCCGCGTGTGATCTTTCGGCCTAAGCGGCCGCGTTGATTTGCCGCCTGGCACGGATCGTGCTCTAGTCTCCCGCGATGGAGTGTCCGCAGCGATGGGAGCTTTCGCAAGATGCGCGCGGTCCTGGACTATTGCACCGGCGGAACGGAGCGGCAGTTCGCAGCCGGCACGACGATCGTCACGGAGGGGGGCACCACCGGCCATCTCTACGTGCTGATGCAGGGCAAGCTCGAGGTGCTCAAGGGCGAAATGGTCGTCGCCACCGTCACCGAGCCAGGCGCCGTGCTGGGCGAAATGTCCGTGCTGCTGGGCCAGCCGCATACCGCAACCGTGCGCGCCTGCTCCGATTCGGTCGTCACCGAATTCGAGGATGCCGCCGCGTTTCTCGCGAAGGAGCCCAACGTGGCGCTGCTGATCGCAAAGATGCTGGCGCAGCGGCTCAATGTCGCCAATACCTATCTCGCCGATCTGAAGCGGCAATATGCCGGCCACGGCACGCATCTGGCGATGGTCGGCGAGGTGCTCCAGAGCATGATCAACCTGCCGCCGCTTGAGGTCTCGCCAGGCTCGGATCGGCAATCCGATCCAAGAATGTGAGCCAGTCGGGCGCCACCTCAACCGGGGCCGCGGGCCGCTGCAGCGGCGCATTCAGGTCGATCCACTGCGCTTCGCCGGCCGCAAGCCAGAACGCCTTGTCGGCATCGAGGTCCAGTACGATGTAGGTCGGCGGACGGCCGGGTTGCAGGCCGGTGTTGAAGGCCCAGGTCTGGCCTAGCTGGTCGAACCACGATCCATTGCTGATGAAGGGCGATTGATGCACGTGACCCGAGATCACCATGGACGGCTGGTATTGCGTGATCCACTGCACCAGCTCGACATCGCCGAAAAAGCGCTTGCCGCCCCAGCTCGTCGGTGAATCCGCCGGCGGTGCGTGGTGCGCCCAGATCCAGCGCTGCGGCCTGACGGCCGCGGCATCGCGCAACTGCTCGATGAGGCGCTGCTTGACCTGCGGTCCGTCCCACCACGGGCACACCGTGAACATCGTGTCGCCGACCGTGAGGCTGTCGCCGTCGCAGGCGATGCCGAGTTCGCGCACCTCCGAGATCCAGCGCGAAATCTTCTCCCCTTCGGCGTTGCGCTCGTCGAGGTCGTGATTACCGGAGCAGAGAATCACGCGAGTCGTCGCGGCCAGCAGCCCGAGGTACTTTTTCACCACCACGATCTGGGCGCGGAAATCCACCATCGAGCCGATATCGAGCGCATCGCCCGCGAAGATCACGAGGTCGAATTGCGGTGCCGCGCTGACCAGCCAGTCGAGCTGCGGCAGCGAATAGTGCAGGTCGGCCACGACGAGGCAGCGCATGGGAGGACCGTCGGCGAGAGGTCAAAATGTCTGGGAATTCCAAAACGTCATAAAGCAAGAAGCAGACCAGCCCGGCCGCCCCATCGGATCAATCCGACGAGCGACAGCATGCTGCGGCGCGTCGCAGAGCGCAAGGGCTCCGCAACGCCAAGGCTGGAAGCCCAAGGCCGGAATGCAAAGGCTGGACCGCATCGCCGAATTCTGCTGTCGTGGCCTCTCTGCAAACGTGTGTCCCCATGACCTCCTTCAAGACCATTCGCGCCCGCGCCGAGAAGCGCAAGGGCGGGCCCAAGGCGCTGGAGAAGCTGATGCCGGCCAAGCCGGACGTCAAGCGGCTGGCGAAGCTCGGAGACGACCGCATCCTCGCCGAGATGACCAAGCGGGTGTTCTGCGCCGGCTTTGCCTGGAGCGTGATAGATTCGAAATGGGACGGCTTCGAGGAGGCCTTCCTGCAATTCCAGCCCGCCAAGCTCAGCTTCCAGCCCGAAGATTATTGGGAAGGTCTGCTGCGCGATGCGCGTATCGTACGCAACGGCGCCAAGATCATGTCGGTGCGCGACAACGCCGGCTTCGTGCAGGAGATCGCGAAGGAGCACGGCAGCTTCGGCAAGTTTCTGGCGAAGTGGCCGCCTTCCGACGAGATCGGCCTGCTCGAACTCCTCAACAAGCGCGGCAGCCGGCTGGGCGGCAACACCGGCCAGATGCTGCTGCGTTTCGTCGGCTGGGACGGCTTCGTCACATCCAAGGACGTGGTGGCCTGCCTGCGCCATGCCGGTCTCGACATCGCCGAGGAGGTGAAGTCGAAGGGCGACCTCGCCAAGGTGCAGGCGCAGTTCAACGCCTGGGCCGAGGAGACCGGCCTGTCCTACACCTATCTGTCGCGCATTTGCGCGCTCTCGGTCGGCGACAACAGCAGCGAATAGCCCTCACAACAACTGGAGAAAAACAATGGCGAAAGCCTATTGGGTTGCGACCTATCGTGCGATCAAGAATCCCGATGCGATGGCCGCCTATGCCAACGTATCGCGCCAGGCGATCGAAGCGGCAGGGGGCCGCGTGATCGCGCGCGGGATGCCTGCGGCCGTCTTCGAGCTCGGCCAGATGGAGCGCGTCGTTCTGATCGAGTTCGACAGCGTCGCGAGCGCCAAGGCGGCGTATGAGAGCCCGGCCTACAAGGCCGCGCACGACCTGCTCGGTGATGGCGCGGATCGCGATATCCGCATCGTCGAGGCTGTCGATTAGCGCGCGATCTTGCCGGATCGTGTGCACCGTGTGGCGAACTTGTGCCGTGAGCGCGGCAGATGCGGCCACGCGATCACGAAATGCATTTTGCAGGAACATTTGTCCGCAGCCCCTGTTCGGGACCTTGAGCCGGGCGGGCAACGCACGCTGCCCGCTTGGACCCAGTGAAACCGGATACAGACACGGAGCAGCTCATGAAGCTCTCATCCGAACAGGTGAAGCAGACCGTAAACCAACTCGGCGCTCAGGTGCTGCCCGACGAACATCCCGCGATGCCGCAGCTCAACAGCATGTTTGGCGAGCACACCTTCTTCGTCGACGAGATGGGCCTCAAGGTGCTCGAGCCGACGGCATCGCCGGGAGCCGACCGCCAGAGCGGCGAGGTCGTCAGCCTTGCCGATTGGGGCGATTCCGACCTGACGCGCCTGATGGCACACGAGCCCGAACCGACCGGCGTGATCGTGGTGTTCGAGCATATGAAGCATTGAGCTGCCCCGAGCGCAATCGATCTCCCAGCGGTGGCGGAACATCCGCTACCGTTGGCGAGTCAGGCGGCTTCTGTCGCCGCAGAGCGCGCAAGAGCCTCGTTCAGATACCCAGCGTCAGCTGCGGCTCGGGATCGCCGGCGGCTTGGAGCGACGACAGCGAGACGCCCAGCAGCCTGACGCGCTTGGGCAGCGGCATCTCGGCTTCGAGCAGGCCGCAGGCCAGCCGCTCCAGATCGTCGCGTCCGGCAACGCCCGCCGCGACGGATCTGCTGCGCGTGATGATCTCGAAATCGGCGAACTTGATTTTCAGGGTCACGGTGCGGCCGCGATTGCCGGTGGCTTCGCAATGTCGCCAGACCTTGTCGACGAGAGGCCTGACCTCGGCGGCCAGCGCGTCGAATGCGTCGAGGTCGATCGAGAACGTGTTCTCCGCGCCGATCGACTTGCGGATCCGGTTGGCCCGGACCGGTCGCTCGTCGACGCCGCGTGAGATCCAGTAATAATAAGCCCCCGACTTGCCGAAATTCGCATTCATGAACTCCAGCGACTGGTTGCGGATGTCGAGGCCGGTGAACAGGCCGAGCGCGTTCATCTTCGCTGCTGTTGCCGGGCCTATCCCGTGGAACTTGCCGACCGGCAGCGTCTCGACGAAGGCCGGCCCCATCTCCGGCGAGATCACGAACTGGCCGTTGGGCTTGCGATGGTCGGAGGCGAGCTTGGCCAGGAATTTGTTGTAGGAGATGCCAGCCGACGCGTTGAGGCCGGTTTCGGCCTTGATCTTCGCGCGGATCTTCAACGCGATGTCCCGCGCCAGCGGAATGACTTGCAGGTTCTCCGTCACGTCGAGATACGCTTCGTCGAGCGACAACGGCTCGATGACCGGCGTATGCTCGGCAAAGATGTCGCGGATTTGCCTGCTGATCGCCTTGTAGACTTCGAAACGCGGCTTGACGAAGATCAGATCGGGACATTGCCGCTTCGCCGTCACCGACGGCATGGCGGAGCGAACGCCGAACCTGCGTGCCTCGTAGCTGGCGGCCGCGACGACGCCGCGCTCCGCGGAGCCCCCGACCGCGACCGGCTGGCCGCGCAGCTGCGGATTGTCGCGCTGTTCCACCGACGCGTAGAAGGCATCCATGTCGATATGGATGATCTTGCGCACCGGCGATGCGTGGCCGGCGACCGTGTCGGAATCGCTCATGGAAAGATGATACAATTGCGCGAAAAGAAGTTCGAGGTGATGATGTTTCAGTTGTTGCTGTTCGTGGTGGGTGTGGTCGGACTTGGCTGGCTGATCGGTACGACGAATCCGCCCGGCGAGTGGTATGCCGGCCTCGCCAAGCCGGGCTTCGTGCCGCCGAACTGGGCGTTCCCGCTGGCATGGACGATTCTCTACACGCTCATCGCCGTCGCGGGTTGGCGGACTTTTCGCCGCGAGCCCGGGAGCAAAGCGATGCTGGCCTGGGCCGCGCAGATGGTCCTGAACTTCGCGTGGTCTCCGGTCATGTTCACGATGCACCAGATCGGCGCCGCGCTCGTCATCCTCATCGCGTTGTTCGCCGCGATCGTGACCTATATCGGCCTCGAGCTGTCACGCGACAGGCTCGCCGCCGCCTTGTTCGCGCCCTACGCGGCGTGGGTCGCATTTGCCGGCGTGCTCAATGCGGCGATCTGGCGGTTGAATTGAGACGATCGGTTTCGACCGATTCAAAAGACAATCTCAGGCATGTGAGTGGCAAGCATGGGCACGCGACCCAATATGAGCCGCGGGAGGACAGCCCATGCAATACAGCTCCGAGCTCATTCATACCATGCGTCAAGCGCTGGAGACCGTGATGGCAAGCGTGCCGGCCCATCAATCGGTGTTCGGCCTCAAAGCGGCGGTGGCCGAGTTCATCCTGCACGCCGCAGCACACGGCCAGACGTCGTACGACGGTTTGGTGACGGCCGCGTCCGACCAGCTCCAGGCGATCATTGCGATGCTGACGTGAGGGGGGCGCCCGAATGCCGGCGCCCCCCTCATCATCGCCCCTCTCAGGAAGCGGGCACTTTTAGTTCGAAGCCTCGGTGGTGCTCTCTTGCCAACCAAGACCTCGAGCTCGATCTGACGGGGTTGTCGGCAGGCACAACTCCGACGTCGCAGGGCGAACCTCGACGCCTCGCTGGTCCAGCGACCTCAGTTCGATAACGTCAACCGCCCGCGCGTGGACGGCCAGCCAGCAACTGCATCTCCCAAGCGAACGCGACGCCGGTGGCGCCGGCATGTTCAAGCTGCACCTTCGCAAGCTCGGCAATGGTCTCCTGCCGCGCCCAATCACGCTGCCATTCGGCGGCGACGGCAAGCCAGGTGATGGGGACGGCGCCTGCCGCCGTCATGCGCCGCACCGCCATGTCGTGCGCCTCGACGGACACGCCGCCGGAGGCGTCGGTTACGATGAAGACGTCGTAGCCCTCCGCCAGAGCGTGCAGAGTCGGCATCGCAAGACAGATCTCTGTCCACAGGGCGGCCAGAATGAGCTGCTTGCGGCTGCTCTTCCTCACCTCGTCGACGACGCGCGCGTCCTGCCATGTATTGATGAAAGTGCGGTCGATCGGCTTCTGATCCGGATAGACATCCTGCAATCCCTTGATCAGATAGCCCCCGCGCTCTTCGAGCACCGTCGTCAGGATCGTCGGCACGCCGAAGACCTTCGCCGTCTTGGCGAGGCCGATGACGTTGTTTGCGATCATCGTCGGCTCATGGCTGTGCAAGTTGGCGAACTGGAAAGGCTGGTGGTCGATCAGCACGACAATGCTGTCTTGCGGACGCAGTAGGGCGTCGAGGCCGGTCTTGGGCATTGGAAACTCCTTCAAAATAGTTCGATTGAGGGGGTTGGGGGATCGAGAAATACGTGAAGCGAAACGATGCGTCCGCCCGCGAACCGGGCGACGTCCGTTCCGGTGACGGCATCGGGGTCCGAGTGCGCCGTGGAGCGCCAATTGAGACGCGCGACGCCATTGTGGCCGATGGCCGGACCGTCGGCGGCGAAAATGAGGTCACCTGGAAGATTCGCGAGCAGCCGGCCGACCGCGTCGGAGATCGCAGCATGACCGCGGACAGAAGCGTGCGGTTCGTGCAGCTCCGCGTCTTCGGCATAGAGCTCGCGGATCGCCAGACGGCGCCGTTCCTCGTTACGCTCGCTGAAGACCGTGAACAGGTTAGCCTTCATCAAGCGGTCATAGTCCACAGTTTCGGTCGTTGCTTCCGACTCGCGCGATTTTTGGCGCTCACCCTCGTCCGGCGAGAACATGGCCAAGCCCGATCTGGACGTCTCCGTCGACGCCTCGTCCTGCAAAACGTCCCAGTGCTCGGCGAGACGCCCGTTCTCGATACGGAAGATGTCAACGACGATCTGCGTCGCGGGCGCCCAGCCGCGAATGCGGCCATGAATGGCGACGAAGTCGCCCTCGGCGATCATCAGCCCCGGCTCGTAGAACACCGCGGGGGGAAGCTGCGCCACCAGCTGGGCCAGCGCATCTCGTCCCTGCGGGATGGCAGGGTTGTGCTGAATGTAGCCCGGCGCATAGAGCCGCTCGACGGCGAGCGGATCGTGACTCCTGAACAACGCGGTCATGGCCTCCAGAACCAGCGCCTTGTTGCGCTCTACGGCAGTCGTCATCAGCCTTCTCCCTCCGAGATGAGATGGATCGGTCCCTGCATTCGGAGGAATGAGCCGTCGGGCAGGGTGGCGTACGAGTGGACAACGCCGCGCTCGAAATCCTCGACATGCACGACAGTGGCGCCGCTCGCTTCGACCCAGCTCACGGCGAAAACGCCGGCGCGAATCGGGTCGACGGCGATCGTGACGGTCTCCGTATGGGCATAGGGGCCGTCGGCGATGTGGAAGCGGATGTGGTTGTCCGGCAGCGTCGTCAGTCGAGCGGTGAACGCGTCGAATCTGACATCGAATACGATCCCGACTGGATAGGCGTACGCCAGCTTCAGGGAGTCTGATCGTGATTCGGACATGGTAGACTTCAGCGAAGTGATCATGGGTCAGGTGCTTGGCTGATCAAAAAGGCACAGCAAACCGATGCGGTGCCGATAAACGAGCGTGAGGCGACTGAATCCTAGCGAACGTTCGCGCTAGGAGCGGCGCAGAAGCTGCTGCGCGGTGCAAATATTGCGGTAGAGTGTCGGAGCGGCCGTCACGCGAGCGCTGACCCGCGATTGGTGCTGTCGCTGGACCCCACGCGGCGGAACGCCACAGGTCGTTCCGATGTCGCGAAGTTGCGCACCCGTCTGGTTGCCGTCATATGTTTCGCGGTCTACCACGGGGCCAGATCAGCTGACGCGCTCAGATGGCGGCCCGTCGGGCCGCGCGCGGATCGCGGCGACGATGGCCACTTCAAGATTGTCCACTTCAATAGGAGACACAGCAATGAGCGTGCCTGCCTATTCGTCTTTCACCAAATGGTACTGCGAGGGCCAGCAAGCCCCGTATGTGCGCACAGGGAAATCGCCGGGCAGAATCCTGGATCTGCTCGAAATGGCGCGACCCGCCGGTGACATGCACCGCCCGGCCATGCCGGATCTTGTCCTTTACCAGGACCTGCTCGGTGGTAGTCGCGTTCGAGGCAACGCGGGAGGTGGGTATGTGGAAATAACGGGAGAGAAAGGTGCGCTTCATCTCGCTGCGCCCGACTTCGCCCTCACGTCCATCGTCGACAGCAGACATCAGATTCGCGCCTTGTCCTTTCCCGTGGCGCAGTGGCAGAGAGTGCTCGATGAAGCCACCGACAGCCAATTCTCGTTCGAATGCCTGCGACTCTACAAAGGGCTATTTCACTCGCTGACCATCCGATCAGCGCTTCGTAACCTGTGGGCTCTGTGTGACGAGGAGGGCGCGCCCTCGCGTCTGCTGGCGCGAGCGGCCGGCTGCGAGATCATGGCCGAACTGTGCCGGTTGAGCGGGGCACCATTCGCGTTGGCAAGGGGCGGCCTTGCCCCGTGGGCTGAACGGCGCTGTCTGGAATTGATGCGGGCGCGGCTCTCGCAGGACATCAGCCTCGACGAGCTGGCAGCCGAGGTGCAGCTTTCGACCTTTCATTTTGCACGCATGTTCAAGCAGAGCGTCGGCGTGCCGCCGCGCATCTACCTCACGCGACTGAGGGTGGAGAAAGCCTGCGAACTCCTCGAACAGACGGACCTTCCGATCACGGCGATCGCGCTAAAGGTCGGGTACTCGTCAAACCAGGTCCTTGCCCGGGTTTTCATCCAGCACATGCGTTTAAGCCCGTCCGACTATCGTCGGACCGTTCGCAATCCGGTTTGCCCATCGATCCCGCCTCGCGCGCATTCGGCTCTGGAGGGACTGCAATGAACGTCCATGCCCATTCGTCATTCGCCCAATGGCACAGCAAAGGCCGACATGCGTCCTACTTGCGCACGATGAAATCCCCGGGCGGAATTCTCGACCTTCTCGAGGTCCAGCGACCAGCCGGGGACATGTCCCGCCCGGCCGTGTCGGACATCGTGCTGATGGAGGACATCCTTGGCTGCAGTCGTGTCAGGGGAGACCTGGGAGGAGGTCGCTTTGATATGGCGACCGCGAAAGGCAGCCTCGCCGTCGCTGCGCCGAACTTCGCGACCACGGTGATCAATGACGAAAGCCATCGGCTTCGCAGCCTGGCGTTTCCCTTGGCCCGGTGGCAGAGCGTGCTCGACGAGGCGGCCGACGGTCGCTTCTCGTTCGACACCGCCTGCATCTACGGCCGAGTGTTCGAATCGTCGGCAATCCGATCGGCGGTCCGCAACCTGTGGACTCTCTGTGAGGACGAAGGGGCGCCGTCGCAGCTGTTGGCGCGGGCGGCGGGCTGCGAGCTC
>NZ_JAEMSD010000012.1:20276-38795 GCF_016462955.1 Bradyrhizobium sp.
GCTCCTCGCCGAGCTTTGCCGCTTGGGGGGAACGCCGTTTGCGCCGCCCAAGGGCGGCCTCGCGCATTGGGCGGAACGGCGCTGCCTGGAACTGATGCGAGCGCGGCTTTCGGAAGATGTCAGCCTCGACGATCTGGCAGCCGAGGCACGGCTTTCACCGTTTCATTTCGCTCGCATGTTCAAGCAGAGCCTCGGCGTGCCGCCGCGGGTCTACCTCACGCGACTGAGGATGGAGAAAGCCTGCGAACTCCTCGAACATACCGACCTTCCGGTCACCCAGATCGCCCTGGAAGTCGGGTACTCGTCGAACCAGGTCCTCGCCCGTGTCTTTCTCAAGCATCACCGCATGAGTCCGACCGACTATCGTCGGGCGGTTCGCGATCCCGTCCGCCGGATCGCAATGCAGTAACTTGTGCCGTCGCCCTGCCAGTGCATCTATTGCGGCGAGGGAAGCGCCACAGTCTGGCCCACGACGTCGATCGCCACCTTACCGCGAAGTCCGCGCGATCCCCCGTTTTCGAGCAGTTCATGCGCTTCGCCGACCCGGGCCAGAGGTAGCACCGCGCCGATCACCGGTTTGATCAGGCCGCGTTCGACCAGGTTCGTCACCGCGTCGAGCTTGCCGCGGTTCTGCCGGGTGAACACGAAATGGTAGGCGGCATTCTTGCCCCACGCCTCGATCAGGTTTTGCGGCTGTGCGATGTCGACGATGCTGACCACCCGTCCAGCATCCGCGAGGGCGAGCGGGCTCCTCGTCAGGGTGTCGCCGCCGATGGTATCGAACACGACGTTCACCCCCTGTCCATGCGTCAGGTCCGCCACGGCTGAAACATAGTCGTCGGAAGTGTAGTCGATCACATCGTCCGCTCCGAGCGAACGTACGAATTCGTGGTTGCTGGTGCGCGCCGTCGTGATGACCCGCGCACCGATCGCCTTGGCGAGCTGGATCGCCACCGTGCCCACACCGCCGGCGCCACCGTGGATCAGGATCGTTTCATGAACGGCAAGCTGGGCGCGGGTCACCAAAGCTTCCCAGACCGTGCCTCCCACCAGCGTCAGGCTGGCGGCCTCCAGGTGAGTGATGTTGCGCGGCTTGCGACCGACCAGGTCGACATCGGCAATATGCTGCTCCGCATAGGAGCCGGGGCCGCCGAAGATTTTGGGCGTGTAGTAAACCTCGTCGCCGATCCCGAACTCGCTCACGTCCACTCCCTTCTCTTCCACGACGCCGGAAACGTCGTGACCGATGATGGCGGGAAGCGGCACGTAGTCGACATAGTCGCCACGACGGATCTGATAGTCCAGGGGATTGATGGCGGTGGCGTGGACACGCACCCGGACCTGTCGCGGTCCGAGAGTCGGCACCGAAACGTCGCGCAGCTCGAACGCGTCGTAGCCGCCGAATTTTTCGAGCACGACGGCCTTCATGGTATCGGTCATGATCTTCCCTCCTCTCCAGGGGCTTAGCCGGTCAGGCGCGGGCGAAGGCCAGCAGGTCAGGGTTGATCACGTCAGGATGCGTCGCGAACAGGCCGTGCGAAAGACCCGGATAGGTCTTCAGCGTTCCGTCGCGCACCAGCCTGACTGCCTTATGCGCCGAGTTTTGAATCGGTACGATCTGGTCGTCCTCGCCGTGCAGAAACAGGATTGGAACGTTGATCGCTTCGAGATCCTCGGTAAAGTCGGTCTCGGAAAACGCTTTGATGCAGTCGTGATGTGCCTTCGCGCCGCCGGCCATGCCCTGGCGCCACCAATTGTCTATCAAGCCCTGACTTATTGTGGCGCCCGCGCGATTAAAGCCATAGAACGGGCCGCTTGGGATGCCCTTATAGAACTCCGCGCGGTTCCGGGACAGCGACTCGCGGAAGCCGTCGAACACTTCCATTGGAATCCCGTCCGGGTTCTTGTCGGACTTGACCATCACGGGGGGCACCGCACCGATCAGCACGGCCTTGGCAACGCGGCCGCGCTCGGCCTGGGCGACGTAGCGAGCGACCTCGCCGCCGCCGGTCGAATGGCCGATATGGATGACATCATGAAGGTCCAGCGCCTTCACGATTGCCGCGACATCTGCAGCATAGGTGTCCATGTCGTTGCCCGTGTCGGTTTGGTCCGATCGGCCATGGCCGCGCCTGTCAGGTGCGACCACGCGATAGCCTCGAGACAGGAAGAACAGCATCTGGCTGTCCCAATCGTCGGCGCTCAGCGGCCAGCCGTGGTGGAACATCACGGGCTGCGCGTCTTTCAGGCCCCAGTCTTTGTAAAAGAGGTTGGTGCCGTCGGCTGTGGTGATTGTGGCCATGACAGGTCTCCTTCCGGTTGAGCTTGAGCAAATTCCGGAAAACGGCTGGCTCAGGATTGCGCCATGGCCCCTATCGCGGACAATGTCGACGGCTGGCCGTGCCGTCGTCTTCCATATCAATCCATTCCGACGAAAGCGCTTCGGGGGCCAGCCCGACGACCCTAGCAAGCGTTTGACAAAGTGCGGCGCGGAAGCTGCGGCCTGTTGCCGATCTTGCGGGCAAAGCGCTGCGCGACACTCCTTTTCAGGGCATTCCTGACCTGCCACTCGCCACCGCGTTGGGTAACGTCCTGCGTTCTCACCGGGGCGCACTGCCTCGAGTTTCACGGGAGGTGGAACTCTCGTTCGGACCGCAGCGAGTGGGCGCCCCAGTTTGGCCAAAGCCGGAAAGAAGCGCAATATTGGCACCTGCGCAGCAGCCCCCGCACCGCATTGCCACGGCGTTCGGCTAAGATCGATTCAACCCGCGATCAAACCGTTCTGCATCGCTTGCCGGGCGCCTTGGCATCGTCACGCCGCGCTAAACGCGTGGCAGTCTCGGTCGTGGCACGCCACGACTGGTTGCGAGCAGACGGAGGAAAGATGGGCGAGTGAACACATGGACGAGCTCGAGCAGCGGCCCGATCGGCCGGGCGTGAGGTCGCCCGGCTCTCCCAGCAGAGGAACATGCGCAATGAGTTGGAACCCAACACTTGAGCCGGGCTGTCCCGACGAGGTCGGAATCGACGCGATCGAAACTCTCATCGTCCCGCGTTCCCGCGACCTCGGGGGGTTCGAGGTCCGGCGCGCCTTGCCGGCGCCGAAGCGGCAGATGGTCGGGCCGTTCATCTTCTTCGACCAGGCCGGGCCGGCCGAATTGCTGACCGGGCAGGGCGTCGACGTTCGGCCGCACCCGCATATCGGCCTTGGCACCGTCACCTATCTCTTTCGCGGCGATTTCCATCACCGTGACAGCACCGGCGCCGATCAGATCATCCGTCCTGGTGCGCTGAACTGGATGGTCGCCGGGCGCGGCGTTACCCACTCGGAGCGCACCTCCGCGGCCGCCCGCAGCGGTCCGAACAGTCTGTTCGGGATTCAGACGTGGCTGGCTCTTCCCGACACCCACGAGGATGTGGCGCCCACCTTTGAACATCACGGCAAGGAAACGCTGCCCGTGATCGAGGACCGCGGCGTCTGGGTTCGGCTCATTCTTGGAAACGCCTACGGCAAGGTCGCGCCCGCGGCCATGTTTTCGGAGACGTTCTACGCCGATGTGAAGCTCGAACCAGGAAGCCGGCTGCCGATGCCGGGCGAGCACGAGGACAGAGGCATCTATATTGTCGAAGGTTCTGTGTCGGTCGCCGGCCAGTCTTTCGGGGCATCCCAGATGATGGTGTTCCGCCCCGGCGACGGGATCACGGTCGCGGCCGGCGACCAAGGCGCGCGGTTGATGATCCTCGGCGGCGCCACGCTCGGCGGGCCGCGTTACATCTGGTGGAATTTTGTCGCATCGTCCCGGGAACGCATCGAAGAAGCCAAAGCCGAATGGCGCGCCGGGAATTGGGGCAAGGGGCGCTTCGATCTCCCGATCGACGACCGGGATGAACACATCCCCCTTCCGGATTGACCGGCGCTGCTTAGGTGATTGCCTGCAGGCAACGCGAGCGCCCAAGACTGAATGACCGACAGAGCAGATGCTGGATGGAGAACAAGCGAAATGAACAACAAATGGCCCCACCTCGACTACCTCGGCTGGCGCGAGACTTGTTCAGCTCTGCATCTCTACCTGCAGGTCGCAGGCAAGTACCGGCTGGCACATACACCGTGGCTGAACCATTCGTGGCACGCGACCTTCTATGTCACGCCAAACGGTCTGGCATCCTCGCCGATACCCGACGGCCCCGGAATCGAGATCCTGTTTGATTTTCGGGAGCACAGGGTTGTTGGCACCAGCGGCGAGGGCCGCCGGGCATCGTTCGAGCTCGGGCCGTCCACGGTCGCGGCGTTCCACGCCAGCTTCGTGCAGTTGATTTCGGACCTCGGCGGCACGCCGAAATTCAACGGACAACCGAACGAGGTCCCCAACCCGGTACCCTTCGCCGAAGATCATCGCGACCGGCCTTATGACCGCGATGCCGTTCATCGCTTTCACCAGGCGCTCGTGGCGATCGACAGGGTGTTCAATCGGTTCCGCACCTCCTTCCTCGGCAAATCCAGTCCCGTTCATCTGTTCTGGGGCAGCTTCGACCTGGCGGTTACGCGATTTTCGGGACGGCGCGCGCCGCTTCACCCCGGCGGAATTCCTGCCCTGCCGGACGACGTGGCGCAGGAGGCTTATGACCGCGAGGTCTCGTCAGCGGGCTTCTGGCCGGGCGGCGGCGGTATCGACTATCCTGCCTTCTACGCCTACGCCTATCCGGCGCCGAACGGCTACCGAGCCGCGACGGTCCGGCCCGATGCCGCGTTCTGGCACGACGGCCTGTCTGAATTCATGCTTCCCTACGATGCCGTGCAGTCGGCCGCCGATCCCGACGAAGCCCTGATGGCTTTCCTCGTCTCGACCTACGAGGCTGCGGCCGATCTGGCAGGATGGGACCGCGATCTCTTGGAATGCGCACGCGGAGGACAGCCACGTCAGGTCCGCCCCCCGGATGCGGCGCAGGCTCAGCAAACGCATTCAGCCGGCGACAATAATGTCGAGCGGACAGATGGCGCATCGAAGGGACGCTACTGGCTCGTCGTCGACGGCGTCGAAGCCGAGATGACCTACAGCCGGGCCAACGACAAGTTGATCATCATCGACCACACGGAAGTTCCCCCCGCCTTGCGCGGCCGCAAGATCGGAGAGCGGCTGGTGCGACAAGCGATCGAGGATGCGCGGCGCGAAGCGTTCGCGATCATTCCGCTCTGCCCGTTCGCAAAGGCGCAGATAGAGCGACATCCGGAGTGGCAGGACGTGGTGCGTGGGGCCAAGAGGTGACGGCGGTGAAATCGGATCTGTGCTCAAACCGGCTTCACGACCGCCGGCTGAACGGGGTCGTCGTGCGCCATGCAGGCAAGCTGAAACGGCCAAACCATGCGGCAAGGCGATGCAAATTTTCCCGAGAACCGCTGCGCTGACACGAACGCCGAATGTCGCAGAACACGGCCGCGCGTAAGCTAGCGATGCTTGCCCGGTGTAGCCCATCGCAGGACATCGTGGATTTGGCGGAGCTGGCGCACCCGACACGATTCGAACGTGTGACCTTTGCCTTCGGAGGGCAACGCTCTATCCAGCTGAGCTACGGGTGCAATGCACGTTCATTAGCCGATTGGCGAGAGGCGGGCAACCGCTTCTCGCCGGATCGGACTCAAGCCATTTTGCGCCGGAAGGGGGCCGGAACTGCTGCGGCTTCCCGGCCGAGGGCCGCGAACTCGGCCAGGACCCGTTCGGCGCAGATGACGCGGTTGCGGCCGAGGCGTTTGGCGACATAGAGCGCCTCGTCGGCGGCGCCGAGCAGCCGGTCGGGGCCGCCATCGGCGCCGGTGGGAATGTGGCTGGCGACGCCGACGCTGAGCGTGACGTGGCCGCCCGCGTCCGCGGCGCCGTGCACGATCGCCAAGGCCATCACCGCGCAGCGGATCTGCTCGGCGACGATGCAGGCGGCGCTGCAGTCCATGTCCGGCAGGATCAGCGCGAACTCCTCGCCGCCATAGCGGCTGGCGAGGTCGAGCGGGCGCATGGCGTGCCGGCTGACGACGCCGGCGACCGCGCGCAGGCATTCGTCCCCGCTCTGGTGGCCGTGGCGGTCGTTGAACAGCTTGAAATGGTCGACGTCGACGAACAGCAGCGCCACCGGCTTCTGCGTGCGCTGGGCGCGGGCCCATTCGCTGGTCAGCATCTGGTCGAAGGCGCGGCGGTTCGACAGGCCGGTCAGCCCGTCCTTGGTGGCGAGCTCCTTCAGCGCCGTCTCGGCGCGCTTCTGGTCGGTGAGATCGCGCAGCGTCTCCACCACCGCGATCAGACGGCCGGCCTCGTCGTGGATCGGGCCGGCGTCGATGGCGAGATAGAGCTGGCTGCCGAGCTTCGGCATCACGCACCAGTTCTCCGCTGAGAAGCCGAGGCCGTTATGGCCGCGCGCGGCATATTCCGAGTAGTATTCCGGCAGCTGCTCGGGACGGTCGAGCGCGACGAGGTCGGCAAGGCAGGGGCGCTTGGTCTCGTAGAACGCCTGCCAGTGCTTGCTCGTGCCGATCACCTCGCTTGCCCCGACGCCGGTCAGACGCTCGCAGGCCCTGTTCCAGATCACGACGCGGCGCTTCGGGTCGATCACGAAAGTCGGCACCACGAGGTGCTGCATCAGCCGGACCGCGTAGGAATCCGCGACATCGACGGACTTGCGCGGCTTCGCCATCAGGCCACCGCGGCCACCGGCGCGGGATCGCCGGCACCGAACAGCTTTCGCACTTCAGTGGCCGGCTTCGGCGCGCTGAACAGATAACCTTGCATCTGCGTGCAGCCGAGCGTGCGCAGCATCTCGCGTTGCGCCTCGGTCTCGACGCCCTCCGCGACCGTGGTCATGTTGCTGGCGGCCGCAATGTTCACTACCGCCTGCACGATGACCGGAGAGCCGCTCTCCTCGGCGATGTCCGCGACGAAGCAGCGGTCGATCTTGATCTTGTCGAACGGGAAGCGTTTCAGATAGCTCAGCGAGGAATAGCCGGTGCCGAAATCGTCGAGCGCGATGCGCACGCCGATCGAGCGGAGCTGATGCAGGATCGAGAGCGCCGCCTCGTCGTCGCGGATCAGCACGGCTTCGGTGATCTCGAGCTCGAGCCGGCGCGGGTCCAGCCCGGAGGCGGCGAGCGCACCGGCGATCCGCAGCGCCAGCGTGTCGCATTTGAGCTGCACCGGCGAGACGTTGACCGCGATGCGCACATGCGCCGGCCAGGTGGCGGCCTCGTTGCAGGCCGTGCGGAGCACCCAGTCGCCGAGCTCGGTGATGAGACCGGTGTCCTCGGCGACCGGAATGAACTCGGCCGGCGACACCATGCCGCGCTGCGGATGCCGCCAGCGCAGCAGCGCCTCGCAGCCGGAGACATCGCCCGAGCGCAGGTCGACCAGCGGCTGATAGTGAATCTCGAAGCCGCCATCGACGAGGGCCTGTCGCAAATCCTGCTCCAGGCTGAGGCGTGCCTTGGCGCTGGCATCCATCGCCGGCTCGAAGAAGCGGTGGGTGCGCCGCCCCTCGGCCTTGGCCCCGTACATCGCGAGGTCGGCGTTCTTGACCAGCTGGTCGAGATCGGTGCCGTCCTGCGGCGCCAGCGCGATGCCGATGCTGGCGTCGGTGGAAAGCTGGTGGCCGAGGCAATGATAGGGCTGCCGGATCGCCTGGTAGATCTGCGTCACGAAGGACAGCACGTCGGCGGATGACTCGATGTCGGTCTGGATCACGGCGAACTCGTCGCCCCCGAGCCGTGCGATCAGGTCGCCCTGCTTGAGGCAGCCGCGCAGGCGGCCGGCGATCGCCTTCAAGAGCTCGTCGCCGACGTGGTGACCGAGGGAGTCGTTGATGCCCTTGAACTCGTCGACGTCGATGTAGAGCAGCGCGAACTGTCCGCCTTCGGCGACCTTCTCCAGCTCGCATACGATCTGCTCGCGGAACAGGGTCCGGTTCGGCAGGTCGGTCAGCGCATCGTAATGCGCCATATGCGCGATCTTCTCGTGATCGCGCCGCCGCTCCGTGACGTCCTCGACGACGTTGATGATGTAGCGGGGCTCGCCCGACCCGTCGCGGATGCCGATCCGGGTGGACGTGATGTAGCGCCGTCCGATGCTCGGCGTGGTCCACACGTGCTCGTCCAGGAACAGCCCGTCCGCCGATTGCAGCAGCTTGTCGTCGTCCCGGGTGATGATCCCGGCGGTTTCCGCGGGATAGAGGTCGAACGCGGTCTTGCCGACGATCGTCTCGCTGGTTTCGCCGAGCTCTTGCTCGGCCACCTGGTTGGCCAGCAGGTAGCGGCGCGTGCGGGCGTCCTTCACGGTGATCCGTGACGGGATATGGTCGATGATCTCGCGCAGGAAAGTGTAGTTGCGGTCGCGTTCCTGCTCCAGATTGCGCTGCTCGGTGATGTCCTCGATCGTGGCGACCCAGCCGCCCTGCGCGAGCGGCGTGTTGATGACCTGGAAGGCGCGGCCGTTCGCCAGCTGATGCGTTCTCGTCGAGACCGTGCCTTCGGCGACCACCTTCATGACGTCGGCGCAAAACGCCTCGACGTCGCCATCGAATGCGCCGCGCTCCTTGCGATGATGCATCGCCTCGCGAATGTGGCAGCCGGGCTTGATGACGTCGTGGGAGAGGCCGAACATCTCGGCGTAGCGGCGGTTGCAGGTGACGATGGTGCCGTTCGCGTCGTACAGGATCAACCCTTGCGACATGTTGTTGATGGCGGTGTCGAGCCGCTGCCGCTCCGCTTCGATGCGCTGCTGGGCCTCGCGGTTCTGCCGGGCGATCTGGCGGATGATCAGATAGAGGATGAGTGCGATGGCGGCGGCCGAGAGCGCAGCGGTTGCCACCAGGAAGCCGGTCTGCTGGCGCCAGTCCGAAAGCGCAGCCGCCGTGGTGTTGGTGGCGACGATGACGAGCGGGAAGTGCCTCAGCGAGGCGGCGGAACCAAGCCGCTCCTCGCCGTTGATCGGGCTGTTGCCGCGGTGAGACTGCTGGCCACCCTGGGCCAGCACCTTCTGCATCAGCGGCGCATCCCTGAAGTTCCGCCCGATCAGCTCTTCGCTATGTGGATGACGCGCCAGCATCTTGCCTTCGCGGTCGAACAGCGAGATGGCGGTACCCTCGCCGAGTGCAACGGAGGCGAAATAGTTCCGATAACTGTCGGGATCGATGCGCCGGACCATGGCGCCGAAAAAGGTGCCGTCCGCGCCGTTCAAGCGTCGTGCGACGACCGTGGTCCATTTGTTGTTGATGAAGCTGCGGACCGGTTCCAGGATGACCGGCTCCGCCGCCGGATTGGATTTGAACGCCTGGAAATAGCCGCGCGACGAGACGTTGATCTTGGGCAGCGGCTGAGCCCGCGACCAGTTGATCAGCTCGCCCTCGGCATCGTAGATCGCGATGTCGCCGAGATACGCCACGGAGCTGATCTTGCTGCGCAGCATCTGGTTGGCCGCAGGCCCGGACATGCGCTCGCGGAACATCGCGGGCGAGGTGAGCTCCGCAAGGTTCATCTGCCCAATCACGTCGGCAGCGACGACGTCGGAATCCTCGAACTGCTGATCGAAATGTTGCGCGATCAGCTTCACCGTGTTTTCGAGCTCGCGCTCGCGATTGGCGAGGGTCCGCTCGCGAAATTCGCCGACGGTCATGGCCGTGACGATGAAGATTCCCGCGACCAGAAACACGCCGCACAAGGTCAGCCACAGCACAGGACCACGCCGCGCCAAGGTCTCCCAGCCGTTCCTCGCGGCTAGAGACAGTCCGGTTGCCACCGTTGAAAAGACCTGGCGCATTCCCCCTCCCTGGACGAACAGGAATACACCGCACAAATGGCGCAAAGCTTAGGAAAGCCAGTTACCTAAGCATTAATCCGGTTGCGTAATGGCACCGATATGCCGTCCGGCCTGTATCGCGCGTCCCGCCAGCGCCGCGCCGCATCATGAATGACCGCTTAATGCGAGGGGCCGGCAGTCTTCTTGCCGCCGCCATAGCGCAGCCGTCCGACCACGCCGGTCGGAAAGAAATAGACGCTGGCGATGAACAGCAGCCCGAGCCACAGCAGCCAGCGGTCCGGATGCAGCAGCCCCGGCAGCAGCGGCAGGCCGGCTTCGTCCGCCGCCTTGGAGGCGACCCCCATCAGCGATTGCAGATAGTTCTGGGCGACGATGAAGATGGTGGCCCCGATGACGGCGCCGTAGATCGTGCCCATGCCGCCGATCACCACCATCAGCAGGATGTCCAGCATGATCGAGAAGCTGAGCGAGGTATCGGGACCGGCATAGCGCAGCCACAGCGCGTTCAGGATGCCGGCGCTGGCGGCGACGAGAGCCGCGATGCAATTGGCGTAGGTCAGGTGGAACACGGTGCGGAAGCCGAGCGCCTCGGCGCGGAAGCGGTTCTCGCGGATCGCCTGGAGCACGCGCCCGAATGGCGAGTTCACGACGCGCAGCAGCGCGAGAATCATCAGCGCGGAGCCGGCGAACACGAGGTAATACGTCAGGATGCGTCCGTTGATCTCGACGCCGAACATGTCCTTGGGGATCAGCACCGTGCCGGGCCGGAGCAGCTCGGGGAGCCGGAAGCTGCGTCCGTCCTCGCCGCCGGTGAGCCAGGACAGTTGCGAGGCCAGCACCTGGAAGGCGGAGGCGACGGCGAGCGTGATCATGGCGAAGAAGATCGCGGCCACCCGCAGCGAGAACAGGCCGATGGCGAGCGCGAGCAGCGCCGCCAGCGGCAGGCCGGTGACGATGCCGGTGGCGACCGCGGCCCAGTTCGGACCCATGCCGTACAGCGCGATTGCGATCGCGTAGCTGCCGATGCCGTAGAACATGGTGTGGGCGAACGACACCGTGCCGGTGTAGCCGAGCAGCAGATCGTAGGAGGCGACCAACGCGGCGAACACGCAGATCTTGGCCGCGACGTTCAGTGCCTTCGCGCCCGGGAACAGGAACGGCGTCGCCGCCAGCGCCAGGATGATGAGGACGAGAACGAGCGTGAGCACGCGGCTCTTCGGCGGATCGCCTGAGAGGATCATCATCGGCTGGTCACCGCATAGAGGCCGCGCGGCCGCCACATCAGGATGGCGACCATCAGCAGGATGTTGGACACGAGGGCGAGCTTCGGCACCAGGAAGCCGCCGTAATTGGCCACCATCGCCACCAGGATGGCGCCGATGAAGCAGCCGCCGATCGATCCCAGCCCGCCGATGATGACGACGATGAAGATGAGCACGGTGAGGTCGTCGCTCATGGAGGCATGCACCTGCTCGCGATAGAGCGCCCACATCACGCCGCCGAGGCCGGCCAGCGCCGATCCCGTCATGAACACGCCGAGGAACAGGCGGCGGATGCGGTAGCCGAGCGCCTCGACCATCTCGCGGTTCTCGACGCCGGCACGGATCAGGAGGCCGAGCTTGCTGCGGTTGAGCACGAGCTGGATCGCGATGAAGATGGCAAGGCCGATCAGCATCGCCAGCACGCGGTATTTCGCGATCGCGACATCGCCGATGATGAAGGAGCCGCGCAGCGATGCCGGCAACGGCATCGGGATGATCTGCGGTCCCCACAGCGCATAGAGCGTCTGCTCGGCAACGATCAGCCCGCCGGTCGTCATCAGGATCTGCTTCAGGTGCTGGCCGTAGACAGGCAGGATCAGCACGCGCTCGACGACGAGGCCGAGCGCGCCCGATACCGCCATCGACAGCAGCGCGGCCGGGGCCAGCACCGCAAGGTTCATCCAGAGCGAATCCGCCTGGATGGACGCCGCGAACGGGGCCAGCACCAGCGTGGCAACATAGGCGCCCACGGCGATGAAGGCGCCATGACCGAAATTGAGCACGTCCATCAGGCCGAACACCAGCGTCAGCCCTGAGGCCATGATGAAGATCATCATGCCCATGGCGAGGCTCGCGACGGTCAGTGTCAGCCAGGAGCTGGTCGAGCCGATCAGGGGAATCATGAGGAGTGCGAGCGCGATCGGCAGCAGGATCGGCGCGAGATCGCGCTTCGGCTTCGGCAGCGGATCGTTTGCGGCAAGGTCAGTCACTGATGCGTCTCCAGGCTCAGGCCGAGCAGCCGCTCCTGCAGCGGCACGTCGGCGGCGAGCGCCGCCATCTCACCGCGATGCACGATGGTGCCGTTGTCCATCACCAGCACGCTGTCGCCGAGCTCGCGGGCGGCAAAGAAATTCTGTTCCACCAGAAGGATCGTGGCGCCCTTGCGCTTGATCTCCTTCAGGCACTCGATCAGCGCCATCACGATGGCCGGCGCCAGCCCCTTGGTCGGCTCGTCGATCAGCAGCAGCTTGCGCGGCTCGATGATCGCGCGTGCGATCGAGAGCATCTGCTTCTGCCCGCCCGAGAGGCTTCCCGCGCGCGACAGCCAGAACCGGCGCAGCGCCGGGAAGAAGCCGAAGATCCAGTCGAGCTGGGTGTCGTCCAGCGGGCCGTCGCGGGCCGCCAGCACCAGGTTCTCCTTCACCGTGAGATCGGAGAACACGGCCATGCTCTCCGGCACGTAGCCGACACCGAGCCGCGCGATGTCGGGCGTCGCAAGGCTCTCGATGCGCGTCCCACCGAGGCTGATCTCGCCTTTCGAGGCCTGCCACAGGCCGATGATGGTGCGCAGCGTCGTGGTCTTGCCGGCGCCGTTGCGGCCGAGCAGCATCGTGACCTGTCCCTCGGGAACGGCGAGGTCGATGCCCTGCAGGATGTGATAGCGGCCGATATGAGTGTGCACGCCGGAGAGCGTGAGGAGATCGGTCATCCGACGCTCTCCGCGGTCTTGGGGGCGACGCCGAGATAGGCCTCCTGCACGATCGGCGAGGCGATCACCTCGGCCGGCGGGCCGTCGGCGACGAGCTGGCCGTTATGCAGCACGATGATGCGGTCGGCGAGCGAGCGCACCACGTCCATCTTGTGCTCGACGAGGAGAATGATCTTGCTCCTGTCCTGCTTGAGCTGCGCGATCAGCTTCAGCACGACAGGCACCTCGTCGATGCTCATGCCGGCGGTCGGCTCGTCGAACATGAATACCTTTGGCTCGAGCGCGATCATCAGCGCGACCTCGAGCTTGCGCTGGTCGCCATGCGACAGCGCGGTCGCGGTGACGCCGCGGCGGCTGCCGAGCGCAACCTGGTCAAGGATGCTGTCCGCGCGTGCGATCAGGTCGCGGCGCACCATCCAGGGCCGCAGCATGTCGTAATGGGTGCCGCTCGCGGCCTGCACCGCGAGGCGGACATTCTCTTCCACCGACAGGTTAGGGAACAGATTGGTGAGCTGGAACGCGCGTCCGAGACCTGCGCGGGTGCGCATCGGCGCGGAATGCTGGGTGATGTCGATGCCGTCGAACAGGATGCTGCCGCCCGATGCCCGCAGCTGGCCCGAGATCAGATTGAAATAGGTGGTCTTGCCGGCGCCGTTCGGCCCGACGATGGCGGTGAGCTCGCCCGGGCGAAACGTGCAGGAGACGTTATTGACCGCGACATGGCCGCCGAAGCGAATGGTGAGGTCGCGGGTTTCGAGGGTGAGCGGCATGGGAGGTCTGGCAACAAAATGAAGGTGTGTCCGCGATCGCGGTAGGCTCCCTCCCCCGCTTGCGGGGGAGGGCTGGGGAGAGGGTGTTTCCGTAGGCGAGAACCCCCAAGAGGAAAAAGCCCTCACCCGGCGCTTCGCGCCGACCTCTCCCGCAAGCGGGAGAGGTGAAGACTCAGCGCTTGTTCTTGATCGGAACGTTCATGTCCTCGATCTTCAGCTCGCGCACCGGCTCGAGCACGGCCCAGGCGACGTTCGGGTCGACCTTGACCTTGAAGTGATACATGCTCTGCAGCGCCTGATGGTCCTCCTTGCGGAACACCATCTTGCCCTTTGGCGTGTCGAACTCGAGGCCCTCCATCGCCGTGATCAGCTTCTCGGTGTCGGTCGACTTCGCCTTGGTGACGGCGGCGACGACGGACATCGCGGCGGCGAAGCCGCCCGCGGTGAAGAAGTCCGGCGGTGCGTTGAAGCGCTTCTGGTGTTCGGCGACCAGCCAGTCGTTCACGGGGTTTTTCGGAATCTCATAGAAGTAGTAGGTCGCGCCTTCCATGCCGGGCAGGCTCTTATAGGCTGCGAGCGCCGGCAGGATATTGCCGCCGGTGGACAGCTCGATGCCGTAGCGCTTCGGGTCCATGTCCTGCAGCTTGGCGAGCGGGTTGCCGGCGCCGGCCCAGATCACCCAGATCACCTTGCGGCCCGGCTTGTCCTTCAGCGCGTCGAACAGGCGCTGGCCGACCGCGGTGAAGTCGGTGGTCGAGGTCGGGGCGTACTCCTCGGCGGCCAGCGTCGCGCCGGTCTTGGCCAGGGCCTCCTTGAAGGCGGCGACGCCGTCGCGCCCGAAGGCGTAGTCCTGCGCCAGCGTCGCGACGGTGACGCCCTGCTTGCCGATCGCGACCGCGTTGGAGATGGCGTCCTGCGAGGAGTTGCGCCCGGTGCGGAAGATGTAGCGATTCCACTTCTCGCCGGTAATCTGGTCCGCGACCGCGGGCTCGACGATCAGGATCTTCTTGTTCTCCTCGGCGACGGGCAGAATGGCGAGCGCAGCGGCCGACGAGGTCGTGCCGATCGCGATGTCGACCTTGTCATCCTGATAGGCTTCGGCGAGCGCGGCCTTGGCGAGGTCCGGCTTGCCCTGGTCGTCCTTGGTGATGATGACGATCTTGCGACCGTCGAGCGTCATGCTGCCCTTGGTGGCGTATTCGAAACCCATCTTCAGGCCGGTCTCGGTCTGCTTGGCATAGGCCTCGAGGGGGCCGGTCTTTCCGTAGATCAGCCCGATCTTGAGATCGTCGGCCCGAACGGAAGTGCCCGCCGCCAGCGCGAGGATGGTTGCTGTTAAGATGAGTGATCGACGCACGATGGTCCCTCCTGATCTGAAGTTTCTGCCAACAGCGATTTGCACAAGCTTGCGAACATTGCAATTAAACCTTCCGGCCGGCTGCCCGGAGATCGCACACGCAACGCTCGCTGACGTAAAGGGCGCGCTGCTTGCGATTCATTCCGGAGCCGCGGCCCGGGGCAGTGTCCGGATTCCGAGACTCCGGACAGTCCGATGTCTCGAAATTCAGACGGGCGCCGATCCCGCGGCAAGGCCGAACTTGGCGAGCTTCTTGTAGAAGGTTGCGCGCGAGATCTGCAGCATCCTGGCGGCCTCGGTGATCTGGCCGTTGCTGGCGGCGAGTGCCTGTTCGAGCGTGTGCTTCTCGAACTCGGCCTCGGCTTCGGCATAGGGCACCACCAATCCGGCGGGGCGCTCGGGCGGCGCGAGCCGGACCTCGCCGCAAACTGGGAGAATGCGGGCGACATCTTCGCCGGTCAGCCGCCCGGAATCGCTGAGGATCAGCGCGCGTTCGAGGACGTTGCGGAGTTCGCGGACATTGCCCGGCCAGTCGTAGCGGGCGAGCGCGGCGAGCGCGCTCGGCGTAATCTTCGCCTTCACGTAGTCGCCCGAGGCGCTGATGTCGTCGAGCAGACGGGCGCAGATGTCGGGGAGATCGGCGAGGCAGTCACGCAGCTTCGGCAGGTCGACCGCGAGCACGTTGAGGCGGTAATAGAGATCGGCGCGAAATGCGCCGTCGCTGACGCGCTTGCGCAGGTCCACATTGGTCGCGGCGATGACGCGGACGTTGACCCTGGTGATCTTGTCCGAGCCGAGCGGCTCGATCTCGCGCTCCTGGAGCACGCGCAGCAGCTTGGCCTGCAGCTGCAACGGCATCTCGCCGATCTCGTCGAGGAACAGCGTGCCGCCGTCGGCAATGCGGAATTTACCCTCGCGCCCCCTGCGGTCGGCGCCGGTATAGGCGCCGGGCGCGGTGCCGAAGAACTCTGACTCGATCAGCGTGTCCGGGATCGCGGCGACGTTGACGCTGACGAACGGCTTCTCCGCGCGCGATGAGGCGTTGTGGATCGCCTGCGCCAGCATCTCCTTGCCAGTTCCGGTCTCGCCGGTGAGCAGAACCGTGACGCTCTGCCGCGCAGCCCGGCTCGCGAGCTCCTTGGCGCGCGCAATGCCCGGCGTCGTGCCGACGAAATCGGCGAGGGTGAAACGCGCCGCTCGGGGGTTGGACAATTGCCGCCGCGCCAGCCGCAGATCGCTCTCGAGCTGGGCGACGCGGGCGAGCAGGGGCTTCAGGCTTTCGAGATGATCGTAGAGCACGAAGCCGATCGCGCCGATCACCGTCCCGTTCTCGTCCTCGATCGGCATGCGGGTGACGACGAGCTGCTCGCCGCCGAGCTCCATGATGTCGAGCAGGATCGGCTCGCCGGTCTCGGCCACCTTCCGCATCAGGCTGTTCGGGATGACCTCTTCGATGGAGCGGCCGATCGCCTCGCCGGCATGGTTGAGACCGAGCGCGGCAAGGTATTTCTCGTTGACATAGACGACCCGCCCGCCGCGATCGATCGCGATCGCGCCCTCGCAGAGCTGTTCCAGCCGCTCAAACAGCGTCTCCATCGCGCGTGCGCGGAGATAGGCAGGGTCGCGGATGGAGGAGGCGGGCATGACGTACCTCGCGGGAAGTCTGGTTGCTTATTAGCAAAAGACCCATAATTTCAAAGGGGAATTGACCGTTTGGAGGGCGGCTATTCTCGGTCGTCGTCCCGGACAAGCGCAGCGAAGCGGAGCGCAGATCCGGGACCCATACCCACAGGAAGAAGTTTGACGAAGACCCGGAGTGGGAGTCCCGCGTCACACTGCTCCCTGTGGTTATGGGTCCCGGGCTCGCTTCGCGCCCCGGGACGACAGCGGTACGTGTTGCCCCGCTTTAGCCCCTACCGCCGATACCCGCTCGCTCGCGAATAGCCCTGGCGGTTCGGCTGCATCGGACGGCTTGCCACGCTGACCCGCGCCTCGCTTGACGACGGCGTCGCGAGCTTCAGCTCCTCCAGGAAGATCGGCCGCGAGAAGTAGTAGCCCTGCGCGTAGCGGATCTTGGTGGCAGCCTGCAGATAGGCGAGCTCCTCGTAGGATTCGAGGCCTTCGGCAACCACGGTGATGCCGAGCGCTTCGCTCAAGGATTCGATCGCGCGCAGGATGCCCTGGCTGCGCGGGCGCTTATGAATATCGGTGATGAAGGAGCGGTCGATCTTGATCTCGTCCGCGGTGATGTCGGCGAGCGCCGAGAGCGACGAAAAGCCGGTTCCGAAATCGTCAATCGAGATGCCGACGCCCAGCTTGCGGAACATCGGCAGGATCTCGGTCTGGAAATGATCCTTGGCGACGAAGGCGTCTTCCGTCACCTCGATCATGAAGCGCTGCGGAAAGCCCGTCTCCTCGAGCGCCCGCGCGAAGCTGCGCATGAACTCGGGTTTGCCAGCCTGCCTGGCGGCGACGTTGATGCTGATGGTTGCGTCCGCGCCGAACGTCTCGTTGATCAGGTCGACCGACCTGACGATCTCGGCGAGCACGAGATGGGTCAGTTCGTCAATCAGGCCGAGCTCTCCGGCGAGATTGATGAACGAGTCGGGTGCCTGGATCACGCCGTCGTCGTCGCGCAGGCGCACCAGGGCTTCGATGCCCTTCACCTCCTGCGTCCGGATGTCAACCTTGGACTGGAAGGCGCAGCAGAAGCGCTTCTCCAGGATGGCGAGCCGCAGTGACTGCTCGACCTTCATCCGCGCCTGTGCCTCGCGCTCCATGCCGGCGTCGAAGAAGGCGGCCAGTCCCTTGCCGTTGTTCTTGATGCGATACATCGCGATGTCGGCGTTCTGCCGCAGCGTTTCGAAGCTGCATCCGTGCTCGGGATAGAGGCTGATGCCGACCGAGGTCGAGGCGAAGACTTCCGAATTGTCGATGAAGAACGGCGCCGTCAGCCGCTCCAGCGTCGATTGCATAAACTCGGCGACTTCCTCCTGGCTCTGGATCGGCGAGAGCAGCAGCAGGAACTCGTCGCCGGAGATGCGCGAGAGCATGTCGGAATCGCGCAAGTCTCGCCCGAGCCGCTTCGACAATTCGACCAGCAGCGCATCTCCGACGACATGGCCGTAATAGTCGTTGATGTGCTTGAAATTGTCGACGTCGAGAAAGGCCAGCGCGAAGCGCTCGCCGCCGCCATCCTTCGCCAGCAGATTGTTGGCGCGATGCTGGATGACGCGCCGCGAGAGCAGCCCGGTCAGCTCGTCGAAATAGGCCGAGCGGAACAGCTGGTCCTCGAAATTCTTCTGTTCGGTGATGTCGGAGGAGGCCGAGATCAGGAGCTCGCGTCCAGCCAGACGAACGGGGCGATGGGTCGTGAGCAGCACCTGACGCGCGGCCCCGGCGTGAAGCGCTTCCTCGGTCACGACCTGCTCGCCGGCGCTCGGTGCCTGCCGGCAGGCCTCGCGCCGCGGCGTCAGATCGGGTGCGGGACGGCTGCCGTCGATGCCGAGCTGAGCGGCAGCTGCATCATTGACCAGCAGAAGCTCGCCATGCGCGTCCTGCACGGTGAGGCCGGCCGGAAGCATTCTAACGATTTCCTTGAGAAAACCGAGCTCGGCTTCGGTCGCGCCGGAAT
>NZ_JAEMSD010000670.1:0-375 GCF_016462955.1 Bradyrhizobium sp.
CGTCGAATGCGAGGTGATCGAGGCTCGGCGCAGCAAGAACCGGCCGAACCGCGGCCTGGTGCGGACTAGGAACATGAGGAAGGTCGGCCCGGTACCGAGCGAAGGAATGGGCGGGTTCTTCCTGAACATGAACTGTAACAAGCGGTCCATCGTGCTCGATCTGAAGAAGTCGGCGGATCGCGCAACCCTGATGAGCCTAGTCATGACGGCGGACGTGTTCGTTCACTCGATGCGTCCGAGCGCCGCGGAACGGCTAGGCATCAGCTATCAAGAGCTTGGCAAGGAAAATCCGCGGCTGGTCTATGCGTCCGCCGGGGGTTATCGCAACGACAGCTCGCGGCGAGATTGGCCGGCGTTCGACGCCGTGATCCAGGC
>NZ_JAEMSD010000670.1:385-3020 GCF_016462955.1 Bradyrhizobium sp.
AGGCTGCCTCCGGAATCGCCGCGATGAACGTCGTGGATGGCATGCCGCGCTATTTCCCGACGATCATCTGCGACAAGCTCTGCGGCTACATTCTCGCCTCCAGCATCGGCGTGGCGTTGTTTGCACGCGAGCGCACAGGCGTCGGCCAGGAAGTCCATGTTGCCGTGATGGACGCCATGGTCGGCTTTAACATGATCGAACATCTTTGGGGCGGCGTGATCGACCGGCCCGACCTCGGCCTCGGCTACAGTCGCATGCTGACGCCTCACCGTCGACCCTACAAGACGTCGGACGGCTATATATCGCTTCTCGCTGTCACCGACGACCAATGGTCACGGTTGTTTGCGGCCATAGAGCGGCCGGAACTCGCAAAGGATCCTCGCTTCCTTCACCTGGAAGATCGTGTGCGAAACATCGACGAATTGTACGGTATTGTTGTCGAGCCGATAAAGACTCGAACCACGGCTGAATGGCAGGAGCAGCTAAATATCGCCGACATTCCAAACGGGCCGGTGAACGATTTCCAGTCCATCTTCACAAACGGAGATCTCGCGGAGGGACACTTCTTCCGGCGGCTGGATCATCCGGCCGCGGGACGAACGGTATCGATGGCTCCGCTGGCAAGCTTCTCTCGAACCGCGGCGTCGCTTCATCGCAAGCCACCCCGCCTCGGAGAACACACCGAGGAAATTCTCAACGAATTAACGACGCAGACCGGAGCGTAATCGCTCCTTATCTCCTGAGGAGCACATCTGCTTTGATCAGGGGCCCGCAATATCAGCGCGACATCAAGACCAACTGCTCAGACACGCGCGGCTTCGGCGATTTTACTTGCACGCCGTCCGATCTTCGTCCATTGCGTGCATCCTATGTGCGAGCACCCGCACAGGCGGCTCGGAGAAATTGAAGTGGTCGAGCTGCAGTCGAGGATCACTGGTGCTGAAACGTCCGACGGAAGCCACAGAAATGCGGGGTACCGTTGTGCGTGATAAAGCGGCGAGCGCCGGACCGAGATCGCTGAAGTGCATGCTCGCGATTTTTGACGCGGTCGCACATTCCCACGACGGATTGTCGCTCGCCGAGCTTTCAAGCCGTCTCGGTTCGCCCAAGAGCATTTTGTTGACGTTGTTGCGTCCGATGGTGGCCGACAACTTCCTGACCCATACCAATGGCCGCTACACGCTCGGCAACGAGAGCTTCGCCCTAGCCACCAGCATTTTGTCGACCCGAAAGTTCGGGACCGTAGTTCGCGGCTTGATGGTGGAGTTGCAGCAGCATTGCCCGGAGACCATCATCCTCGCTGTCAGGTCTCCCAACGCCAAAAGACGTCGCTCCGCTCGCGGTACTCCTTTCGAGCCCGTATGCTTCGAAAATCACCGGACAAGCAGTGAGCGTGAACGGTGGGATTTCCGCGGCCTAGTCCGGCGCGTCGACACATTGATCAGCATCAGGTTCATCGCCCAGCGACCGACTCAGTCCTCCTGCGCCGCCGTTTCCCAACTCGGGATCGTGACCTCGCGGCCCTCCATGCTCCGGACCCGCGGGCGCTCGACCTCGATCTTGCCGCCGTGGAAACCGATCCGGTCCCACGTTCGGCCCCAACGGTGCGCCCGCCGCGCCGCATCGCGCCCGCGGCGACGGCCTGCAGGCCGCCGTCACTTCCGCCTCCATCATCGTGCCGAACACTCGATCCCTGCCGCAAGACAGAACCGATCGACGCTCGCCCGCACTTCCCCAAACGCTTCGTCCACAGCCCCGGCGCCGGCGAACCAGCCGGGGTGATATCCCTTGTCATGGCGTTGCCCGAATCAGCGCCCCGAGCCTACCGGCTCAAGGTGGGCAACGCCGACCTCTTCAGAAACTCAACAGAACCCGGGACATCCCCCAATTCCAGATGTCTTGTTCGAAGATGCAACGAATGTCACTTGGGCCTCTGTTGGTCATCAATTCGTGAGAAGATCACTTTTTGACGTAACGGCCGTGCTAAGAAGACTGTTTTCCAGCGCCTCCGGCATCACTTGCGACATCTAGCTTGACGACACGCGCGTTCTGACCTGGCTCACCAACAACCAAAAATTCTTCCGCGCCATAGCCTGCCTCAATTGGAATTCGAAGTATCCTACCTCCTGGAGATGTTTGCACTTCAGGCCTGACTGTCACGACGGTTTCATCCCGGGCAGCTGCAAGTGCCTGCATCACCGAGTCATGACGTCCCAACTTCTCGAGATTCAATAGTGTCGGGAAAAGTACCGTTCGCCTTTGTGCGTCGGCGTCGTTGCGTGCTTGAGCTGGGGTGATCCATGTAGAGTCGACGGCTTCGTGACCGTCGTGCCGTAAAACATGATCAATCGGAGCTTGAGCGAGAAAAAAATAGGTGTCGAAACGCTTTGGCATATGCGGCGGCGTAATCCAGTGGGCAAAGTGCACAAGCTGATCGAAGGCCGCGATCAAATATTCCCGCTCGATCATGTCAGCAAAGCCAAGTGTCCCGGCCTCGATGGCCTGACGATAAGCGATACCCAACGTTTCTGCTCGCGCACCATCAACCAAGGGACCACCGCGGTACTCGCGAGCGAAAAGAACGCCACATTCTTCAAAAGCTTCACGAGCCGCTGCCGCCATGAGACCAAGCATC
>NZ_JAEMSD010000671.1 GCF_016462955.1 Bradyrhizobium sp.
ACGTCTATGCGGTGGCGCAGGGTTCGCTCGCGATTTCCGGCTTCCAGGCCGAGGGCGAGGCGGCCAAGATCGTGCGCGGCGTTCCGACCGTGGGACGGATCGCCAACGGCGCCATCATCGAGCGCGAGATCGAGTTCGCGCTCAACCGGCTGCCGAACGTCCGCCTGGCGCTGCGCAACCCCGACTTCACCACCGCCAAGCGCATCGCGGCTGCGATCAACGACTATCTCGGCGTCAAGACCGCCGAGCCGATCGATCCCTCGACCGTGCAGCTGTCGGTGCCGCCGGAGTTCAAGGGCAACGTCGTCGCATTCCTCACCGAGATCGAGCAGCTACAGGTCGACCCCGATCTCGCCGCCAAGATCATCATCGACGAACGGAGCGGCATCATCGTGATGGGGCGTGACGTCCGCGTCGCCACCGTCGCGGTGGCGCAAGGCAACCTCACCGTCACGATCTCGGAGAGCCCGCAGGTCAGCCAGCCCAACCCGCTGTCGCGCGGCCGCACCGTGGTCGCGCCGCGCAGCAGCGTCACCGTCAGCGAAGACGGCAAGAAGCTGGCGCTCGTCAAGGACGGCGTCTCGCTCCAGCAGCTCGTCGACGGCCTCAACGGCCTCGGCATCGGCCCGCGCGACATGATCAGCATCCTCCAGGCGATCAAGGCCGCCGGCGCCATCGAAGCCGACATCGAGGTGATGTGATGCAAGCCAGCGCCATCAATACGCCGCGCGTCGCCACCTCTTCGGCGTTCTCGGTCGAGAGCCGCAACGGCCGCCCCGATTTCGAGCTCGCCGCCGCGCTTCAGAAGGTATCGCCGCAGCAACAGGCAAAGGCGCAGAAGACGGCCACCGATTTCGAGGCGATGTTCCTCAACAGCATGTTCGCGCAGATGACCTCCGGGCTGAAGGGCGAAGGCCCGTTCGGCGACACGCCCGGCACCGGCGTGTGGCGCTCGATGCTGACCGAGCAATATTCCAAGAACTTCGCCCAGGCCGGCGGCGTCGGCGTCGCCAGCGACGTCTACCGTACCCTGATCCTGCAGCAGGCGAGAACGATCCGCACGGCATAAGGTCAAACGAGATGAACCAATTCAACGCCTCACGTCAGCCGATGCAAGCCCAGCGTCCGAACACCGCGCCCGGCAGCGCCGAAGCGCGCAAGCTCGCCGAAGGTCTGATGGATGCGATGAGCGCCCTGCTCGCACTGATCGAGCGCGAGACCGAGCTCGTCCGCGCCGGCAAGGTCCGCGAGGCGATGACGCTGGAAAGCAAGAAGCAGGAATTGTCGCGCAACTACGTCGGCGCGGTCGGCCAGTTGAAGGCGAACCAGGCCCAGCTCGCGAAATCCGCGCCGGAACTGCTCTCGACCTTGCATCGGCACCATGACGCGTTTCGCGCGATGCTCCAGGTCAATCTCACCGTGCTCGCGACCGCGCACGCGGTCTCCGAGAGCGTCGTGCGCGGCGTCAATGCCGAGATCCAGAAGCGCAACGTGCCGAACACTTATACGGCCGCAGGCCGCCGCGCAGCCCCAGGCCCGCGCCACATCAGCCCGCTCGCGGTCAGTCGATCGCTCTGAGCGGGCGGAAACAAGCGACAATTTTACGAAAGATTGCGCGGCGATATCGTCGCGCGGTTAGGCACGTTTCCTTACCAGGTCTTCAAACCTGGTGATCCATGGTTGCGCTATTAGAGGGGTTGGGATTTGACTCACGTAAGGCAACCAGGAGGCTGCCATGAGTACAGATTTCAGCATCAGGCCGGTGGGGATCCCGGCCCCCGTTCAGATCGTGACGACGTCCAATGCGGCGGCGAACGAGGCCGTGCGAACCGATCTTCCCCTGAACCAGACGGTCGCCGCGGCCGATACCAGCGCGCCGGTCCGCAATGACTTGCCGAACCACGAGAACGTCTCGCGCCAGGTCGTGTTCGATCAGGCGGCTGCGTCCTTTGTCTTTCAGGTTGTCAACGAGAAGACCGACGCGGTGGTGAACCAGTTCCCGGACGAGGCGATGCTGCGCCGGCGCGCCTATTTCCATGCCCTGGACATGAAGACCGAGCCGTCACGTCCGCTCAGCACGGACGTCAGCGCCTGATCATCGGGTCTCGATCGTCGCAGCAGCTGGTTCGACGTAGGTCGGGCCGGCCGCGCTTGTCGTCGCGGCGCACCACCTTCGTCAAAAATCATTAGCATGAATTTGGTGCGGCCACGTATGCTCGGCCGCGACGGCTCCCGTCACGGGCGGCCGGACAGGCCCGCAGCGATATTGCGATTGATCTCGATCAGCGGACGGAAGTGATCGAACTGCGGGCTCATCTGCAGCGCGGCGGTCTGACTCAACACGAACACGCTGATGTTGGCGATCTTCTGCCGGACGTCGATAGGCTGCGGATTGGTGTCGCGCATCGCCTCGCTCAGGAAGATGGTCCAGAGCTTGCGGTTGAACATCAGGGCCTGCATGGTCTGCTCGCTGAGCGGATCGGCGTTGTTCACCGCGTCCTGGAGCTTGTTGGCGGCCTTCAGCAGGGTCTGCGCCTCGATGTCGCGAGGAGATGCGGTGGTGGTTGCAACACGCGCATAGGCCGAGGCAGCGGAATTCGACATCAATCACACCCTGGAGGTTACCTAGCGCGTTGTACGCGCTTAAGGATTTCTTTCCCAACCCTAGGCAGCACCGCTTAAGATTTGCTTACGTGTGTGCTTTGGAAGCACTCCGGACAATTACGGGGCGCGGAGTTCTTCTTCACCACAACGCTAGATGCACGCACGCACGATGTAAACTCGCTTGCCGTGATGCGCGGCGATCTCGGCTAATCTTGTCTTAGCGATCTCCCTCAAAAGAACGGCGGAGCCTTGGCTCCGCCGCGAAAATTCGAATCGTTACGCTGCGCGTGCGAATTAGCGGAGCAGCTGCAGCACGCTCTGCTGCGACTGGTTGGCGAGCGACAGCGCGGAGACCGCGATCGACTGGCGGGTCGACAGCGCCTGGCTGTTCGCCGCTTCCTCGTTGGTGTCGGC
>NZ_JAEMSD010000672.1 GCF_016462955.1 Bradyrhizobium sp.
GAGTGTGGCTCAGCCCGGTAGAGCACTGCGTTCGGGACGCAGGGGTCGCAGGTTCGAATCCTGCCACTCCGACCAGAAATCATTAGGTTTTTCCTTCTGATCGTTGGTCCTTCCCGAGTCAACCACCGTTTCAACCACCGAAACATATCGGGCCTTTTGGCCAATGGCCGCGGCCGCCCCCTGCAGAAAGTCCGGGTGGTGGTGGCCGTAGGTGTCCTGTAGGACCTCGGGAGACATGCCTAGGAACCCTGCTGCCTCCCAGATTGGCACGCCGCGCTGCATGAGCCACGTCGCAGCCGTATGGCGCAAGGTGTGGGGTGTCACCCTCCCTGGTAGGTCAGCGAGCCTCACAGCGGTCTTGAATCCCTTTTTAACCGAGGCCACGGGGTTGCCGTTGAATTCAACGAAGCACTCAGCGATCAGCGGATCGCGAGAGGGTCCGGAGCTCCAATTATCAGTCGCGATCCGTATCCCGATCAGTACGGGCTAAGGCAAGATCAATTCCAAAGACTGCTCGATTCAATATATCAAGGCACAGGTAGAAGTGTTGGACCAAGCGGAAATTAAACGAGTTAGACGAGGCGGGCTTGGTCCGAATTTGCCTGCTGCTAAGTGGGAATTTACAGTCGATCTTGGTAATGAGCCGGAGGCTGTCGGGGAGCGTATTGTCGGAGTTGTGGAGTCTCTTGTCAGGTACGACTACGACACATGGCCGAGTGATCAACACTGGAGAGAGGCTTTGCCCTCCTGGTTGGCATCAACGATGATGACGCCGGAGGAGTGCGACAGAGCTATGGCTGTGACGCCACGTGACCGCTGGCATGACTTGCCTTGGGAGTTTCGCTCATGGCTCGACGCCTTACGTGAACGTGATTGGAAATGGTGGGGCTTCGAGCGATCGGGACGCGCAGTTCGGCTTGTATTGGAGATAACTGGTATCCCGCCTCGTGTAGACGCCTTCAGGCAGATACTGCTCGCGTCTGGAGCGAGAATATTATCTGAGGAGCATGACTGATTCATACGGTCGTTCTTTGGGCAACATTGCTTCGGCCTCCTTCAGTTCACCGTGCTGCACCCGACGGTAAACAGCGTGTGCTAGATCAATAAGATCGGTTATCTTTCGTATCCACTGCCCGATGTATTGTGTGACGGCGTCTGGTCCGATTCCAAGTTGAATAGTGCGATATGGCAGCGGTTGAAGCCGAAGATCGCGCTCTGGATCCCACTGAATCCGCACCGTCGAAGCGCCTCTACGTATCATTTTTGAAGGCGCTTACGACTCGGACGGAGTCGAGTTTGTCGCAAAAACGTGGTTCGCCATCCCGCGTCAGGACGATGGTGTGCCGATGAGCGAGTGCCGCTCGAGCGACAAGCGTGAGTTTGGCTTTCTCCACCTGCGTGCTTTGCGAACGGGAAGTCGCGCACTTTCGATGGAGCGGGGATCACTATTAGATGTGATACTTAGAACCTACGAAGTTCGTACCCGAATGTGCGAGGGATTGCTGGACCGACTTCGCCAGGTCCTGCGATTGTTCCGCCACCCAGCTCACCACGCGTGGGGCATGCGATGCCGGGCGTGATCTGCCGGTGCTCAATCGCTGAGCAAAACAGATGTTCAGCACTGGCGCGATGGGAAACCGGCACTGGCGGTATCACACACCAACGACTTGGAGGACAAGGCACCGAACCATTTGCTCGGCAACGAACCATCATTGTCGACCCACGGGATCGGCGGCAATTGCGGCAGGTAGGATGCATACGGCATGACTTTCGCAAACGTCACCCTGCCCGGGAAGCGCGCGAGAAAAGCGTTGTTCATTCCGCCGTCGTATCCGCTGTAGATCGGGGCAACCGGCACGTTGTCTTCGAGCAATTGCGCATACGCGCGCTCGTCGGCGCGCTGTTTCTCCAGCGCCCGCCGCGCGATGTCCGGGTTGACGACAAAGGGAGGGCATTTCTCGACCGGATTGAACACGAGAGGGTGCGGCGAATTCGGGGAAGGTTGCGCATCGAACACATAGCGGCGGTGACACACATCCACCTTGGGTTCGAGTTGTGTCGTCTCGAAATGATCGTTGCCGACCTTGAGCATTTTCCAGAAGGGCAGGTTGGGATTATTTCGATGGCGCGCCAGGTTCGCCGGTGTCAGGCGGAACGGGTAGGCTTGGACCTGGAACGATGTCCGGCCACCGCGGAACGTGTCACGCGCCAGCGAATAGATTTCGCTGATCTGTTCGTCCGTCATGGCATAGCAACCGCTCGACCAGCAGTCGCCGTGGATCATGAGGAAGCTGCCGTTCCGCTTGTTTGCCCTGTCGAAGCTGTTGGGGTAGCCGAGGTTGATCGAGAGATAGAAGTTGGAGTTGGGATTCATCAACTCGGGTGTGATCGTGTAAAAGCCTTCCGGAGCCTGTCGGTCGCCCTCGTACAATTTCGGTCCGAGGTCGCCCGACCACCGGCAGATCGGATAGGTCTTGAGGAATTGGAAGCGGCCGGAAATGTCCTGCTTCCAGACTTCGAGCTCTGCCTCCTCCTTGAAGAGACGCACGAGGATAGGGGAATATTTCGGCATCTTCTTCTGTTCGAGCAGCGCGAGCAGCTCGGCCGGCAATTCCTGGGTGGCCTTGGCGGGCAACGGCTTGCTGCTTTCGCCAAAGCACGGGGCAGGTGTCAAGGCGGCGGCGAAAGCCGCCGCCAGAACAATCGCATGTCGGACCATGGCGCGTATCACTGCTGCATCTCCAGCCCGCCGCGCCGCTATTCCTCGAATCCGACGAACACCGTGGCCTCCTCGACCGACTTCCGCTCGGACACCACCGCATTCGCCGGAAAGGTCTCATCGGGCCAGCCCAGCGCGATGCTTTTCATGATGACCTGATCGTCGGCGATCCCCGCATGCTCGCGCACCACGGGGCTTTGCATGATGCCTTGGCTGTTGATCACGGCGCCCAGCCCGCGAGACCAGGCGGCATTGACCAGGGCGGTCGCCACCGCGCCGCAATCGAAAGGTGTATCGT
>NZ_JAEMSD010000207.1:0-10132 GCF_016462955.1 Bradyrhizobium sp.
GGCCTCAGGACGGCGCGCGGGCGACCGCGGCGCGCCGGCGCAGCGGCACGGCGGCCGTGCTCATGTCGCCTGCGGCGGGCCTTGCGGGCCGGAGCGGAACGACCGGGGCCGCGGCCGGCACGCCGGTTGAGGGTCCCGGAGCTGGAGCCTCGGCCGCCGCGCGCTTGCGCGAGGCCCGCTTCGCGTCCTTGGCCCGCCTCGCGAGCAGCCTGGCGTCGGCCTTGGCGGCGGCGGCCTTGGCATAGGCCTCGTCGCGTCGGGCGCGGAAATCGGCGACTTGCGCGGCGCGGCGCTCTTCCTTCGCGCGCCAGGGCTTCTGCGAGATCGTGTCGCGCGCGGTCTCCAGCACGTCGACCTTCCTGGTCGGCCCGTAGTTGCGGTCGATCGTCTTTTCCGAGGTGTCGGCGTGCTCGGAGATGACCGGTCGCGGCACCCCCGCCGCATCGGCCCACGCCATCGCCAGATCCTTCAACGAATGCGCCGTCGTGCCCTTCGGCAGACCGGCGTCGGCTACGATCTGTCTGAAGGTCCAGCTCGGCAGACACTCTCCGTAACGCTCGCCGTCCGGCTTGTGGAAGACCCACTCGATGCCGGCCGCCATGTCCTCTTCGTACCAGCGCCTGACCTCGGGTTCGAACTCCTTGGGAACGAAGTTCCAGCCATGTCTCTTGTTGCCGTCGTAGCGCTCGTTGCCGTCCCGGTGGAAGACGATGCAATCGTCGAGGACCTCGAGCCACGGCCGCTCCTCGCCCCGCGCGAACTGCCTGCCGCCGGGCTCTTCCGAACCGGGCACCCAGCGGGTCAGGTGGATCTGACCGTTGCGGCTGACCGAATAGGCGAGGAAAGGAATCATGCGGGACCAGGCCTTGCGGTGCCGGATGGCGGCCAGTCGGCGCAGCTGGGTCCGGCATCCCGCGATATCGACCATCTTGGGCGCCCCGCCGGGGTGGTGGCACCACCCCCTGGAGGAGGCCATCAGGCGGTCGTATTCGGCCAGGGTCCAGTTCGGCTTGACGAGCGGCCCGGGGTCCTTGTTGGCGAACTTCACCCGATAGGTTTCCGGAACTCCCTTCCGTTCCAGGATCGCGTTGAGCGCCATCTGGACGGTCTTCAAATACGCGAAGCGCGACGAAGGCTCCAGCAGCGCGCGCTCCTCGAACGCTTGGTCGATGCGCATGTCGATGCGACCCTTGCAGTCGCCGATCTCCAGCGTCGGGAAGGCGTCCTGGAAGGCCTCGATCGCCGCCCTGTACGTCCTCCAGAGCTTCCGTTCGGCCTTGTTCGCTTTCACCTCGTCCTCCGGGACCTCGGTCGCGCCCTCGGTCGATTTCCGGGCCTTTCCTCTCCTTCTCGGGATTTCCCCCTTCTTCTTCTGCCTGATCTCCGGCTTCTTCAGGTCGACGTCGAGGTACGCCTGCAGCATTTCCTTGCAGTTCAGCCGCTCGATGCGCTCGATCGGCCAGGTGGTCGCACGGATCGTCTTCCGCTGGCCACGCGCGATCATGATCAGCGCCTCGGCCTTGGCGCCCTCCACGTCCTTTGCCTTCAGCGTCATGGTGTCCGGACTGATGGCGACCCCGCCGCCGGCCTCCGGCGGGGCGTATACCGGCGCCTTGAAGACCAGCAGCCAACTGTCACTCTGGCGGTCCTTCGACCGCTCGGTCGGGTCCGCGGATGGGCTCTCCGGGCCTTTCTCACTCTTCGGCTTGGCACGGAATCTGAGCCACCACTCCGCGCCCGGCGGCCTGCGCCTCAGAAAGCCCGGTCCGACGACCGGCACGTGATCGAACGAGGGCAGGGTAAAGACGCGCACGAACGTCTCCGACGACAGCGCGCGGATTTCCGCAGGCGTGAGATCGAGACCGTCCAGCGCGACGGACGGCGCCAGCGGCGGCAGCATGTCCTCGAACCCGACCGGCATTCCTCGCTCTCATCCTCCTGTAGCGGGGCGCATGTCTTCCCCGGGCGACGGACCGGCGCCCGCGCGCCCCCGCCAATACGACTTCGGTCTTCGATGTCCGCGCCGGCCTATCCGCCGGCGGCGGTTCCCTACAACACCATGCGGGCACCGCCGGCAATAGAAAAATGCGCCGCAGGCCCGGCGCCGACCTGGGCCCTAAGCCTATGCGAATCCTTGAAAAAACAGCGTTGGCGCCACGAGCCTCACTCACGCCGTCGCGCCGGCTTCCGTGCGGCTTCGAGCATCTCGCGGATGGCCTTTTTGGTCGTCGTCAACTTCCGCGCGACCAACGTCACTTCGAGTTTTTTTTGCCGGTAGCAGGTCCGTAGGGTCGAGGCAGTATACAACCCAGACGGGAAAAGAAGCGCCGCCGCCTCCTCAAGTGTCATCTCCTCCGTGTCCGACCAGAGTTCCGGATTGTCCCGGGCCGCGACGCGTCTCGGTTTCGGCTTCATGCGTTCTCCCTTCGTTTTCAAGGATTCGTTTTCGACGGGCCGCGCCGGCTCGCCCGGAGCCGGCCGCGCACGATGGCCTCGACCTCGGCGCCGTCGAGATGGCGCCTGTCGGCGAGCCGCTCCGCAAGGGCGAGAATGGCGTCGCGGTTGGCCGCGACCAGCCGGTCGGCCCGACGCCCCAGGCGGTGCAGGTCCCGCCCGACCGCCTCGCGCAGGTCCCGATCGAAGGCCACCGCGCGCAGCAGCTCCTCACCGGCCCCGAGATAGACCGGAGAGCCGCGCATGCCGAACGAGGCGTGGAGCGAGGCCACCAGGATCGTGGCCGAGCCGAGGTCGCTGTCGGCGGCGCCGCCCGCTCCCGTGGAGACCGAGCCCGTGAACAGGCGCTCGGCGGCGCGGGCGGCCAGGCCGACGGTCGCCCGGTCCTCGATCGCCTTGCGCGTGGCGAGGTCGTCGTCCGCATAGAGCACGGACGTGCGGCCGCCCGAGTCGCCGACGCCGGCGAGCGTGACGTGCCGCACCGCGCCCGCCGCGAGCGCGAGCAGGATCACGGCGTGGGCGGCCTCGTGCACCGCCATCCGGAAGAGGCGCGCGGGCGGATGCTCGTCGAGCGGCACCACCGCGCGCCTGACGTCCTCCAGCGTCGGATCGCGGCCGGCATGCCTGGCAACGCGCTTCGCCACGCGCACCGCGTGCATGATCTCCGCTCCGGTCATGCCCGCAAGGAGCGGGCCGAGCGGCGAGAGATCGCCGGCCACGCAACCCTCGAGATGGAAGGCGAGGACGTTCAGGGCGCCCGTGGCGTCCGGCGGGCAGATCTCCACCGCCTTCTCCAGCCGCCCGGGCCGCAGCAGGGCCTTGTCGACTCGGCCGATGTCGTTGGTCGCCCCGACGACCACGATCCCCGTCCTGTCGTTCACCGCCGAATCCAGCAGCGTCAACGCGTCGGTTACGACCGGCATCCACCAGTCCCGGCCGCGCGAGGACAGCGTCGCCCGGTCGGGCAGGGCATCGATCTCGTCGAGGAACAGGATGCTGCACGGCGAGGCGAGGGCCGAGGCGCGGGCGAAGGCGCTCCGCATCTGCTTGATCACGCTGTCGAGGTAGCCGGGCCCCGCGGCGAACCATTCCGCGACGCTGGTGGTCACCAGCGGAACGCCGCACGCCTTTGCCAGCACTTGCGCAAACAGCGTCTTCCCGAGGCCCGGCCGGCCGTACAGGCAGATTCCGTGATCGATGTCGCGCCACTCGATGCCACTTCGGTCTTCGATTCGTTTTTTACGAAATAATTCTATGTCCCTCGCGAGATCCATCGCCCACAAACGGGCCGACCCGTACTCCACTGCCGTGGCGAGTTCAGGCACCTTTTCCGCCGGGACGGAATGCGAGCGGCGAGCCGCATCGAGACGTTCGGCGATCTTGGCGGCGCCCTGCCCAGGCCGGAAGGCGGCGACGATCTCGTTGAGATCGAGGCCCGCGGCGATGCCGGCATCGAGCGCGCCCGGGGAGCGGCCGGAAAAACGCGCGATCGCCTTGCGCAACGCAGATCCGTCCGGGGAAGCGATCCTGATCACGACGTCGGCGGCGCTCCGCAGCGAGGAGGGGAGCAGCGCCGCATCGGGGGCGATGCCCATCACGCACAAGCCCCGGGAGAGGTCCTTCGCCACGTCCTCGTTGCCGATGGAGGCGTCGCGCTTGCGGCTCTCGCCGTTGCGCGTCTGCAGGCACCATCTCGTGCCGAATTCGGACCTCGCGTAGGCCGCCATAGGCTCCACCCAGGCGTCGGTCGGCACGACGACGATCGCCGCCAGCGCCTGCCCGTGGACGAGTCGCCGGCGGAGCGCCCTCGGCGCGGCCGCCTCGAAGGCCGCGCGGACGATCGTGGCCTTCGCGTTTTCCGACTTCTTGGGGGGCGGCTTAAGCTTGGCCGGGGTCGCTTCGCCCTGCTCCTGTTCCTCCTCCTCGGCGAGGGACAGCGACGGATCGCACCTGAGGTCCGACAACCGCTTCGACAGCATCTTGAACGTGATGCGCTTTGCGGCGCCTTGCGTCTTCGGCTTCTTCGTCATGCATCGACCTCGAAAATTCAGAGGGGCCGACCGGCCCAAGTGAAAGGGGAAGTGAGGCGGCACGCTCTGAGAGCAGCCAATGAGATCTGCTTTCTGGCCAGACCGTTCGCTCAGGGCGGTCAATGATCCTTTTCGGACCTGTCGCGGGCGCCGCCGCTCGACACCTCGGAAGACCGGTCGGCAAGGACCGTCGAAAGCAAGTACGCTCGATTGTCTGCTTTGGATTCGAGGAGATCCCACTGTTGTGGTGGCCGACCACGGCCCTCAGGTGGTCAACACCACGGGGCGCGCGGCCAGCAAAGTCCAGCTCGGGACGCTGTGCGCGCCGCAGACGACCTTTGCGGCGATCGATTCCGTCGCGAAGGCCACCTCGACCATCAACCGCCGCCGATCGGGCACACCGGAGATCTCGGCGAGTACGCCGGCCTGGAAGAGTTCTTCGCGGCGACGCCGCGTGAGCGAATCCACGCTGTCGTTGGTGGTCGTCCTGATGTCCGAGCCCGCCGCGACGACGAACCGTCCGCCCGATCGGTATCCCCGCGCCCAAAGATTGCAGTACCGCAGTTCGAACGTCTCGCCGTCGGTCCGCATGGCCGAAACTCCGATGGCCATGGGGCCGCCGTCCTCGGAGCTGGCCGGCCCGCCGAGTCCGGAATCCGGGAAAGGCGCGGACGCGTCGCCCGAGCTCCCCGGGTCTGAGACCACCGGGCCCGCGCTCTTGAAGATGGTGCAGCCGGCGTCGTGGAGCAGCCGCATGGCGTCCGCGTAGATGCGGTCGTGCGTCGATCTGTCGGCGGCCGGGATGGCGGGGCGCACCGGATTGGCCCCCTTGGTCACGGTCACAGAACCGGCTTCGGCCGCGGCCTTGGTCAGCCGGAATTGGAAGTCCAGGACCAGGCTCTTGTCGAACGCCGCCCCGTCACAGCCGCCGATCACGAACGCCTCGCGCGCGAAAGTTTTGGACGGGTCGGCGGCATGTTCGCCGAGGCGACGCGCCGGCTTTCCGCTCTCGCCGATGTAGGCGATGCCCCCGCCGGTCAGGACGTAGGCGCAGCCTCCGTTGAGAAAGCCTGCCCCGGCGACCGCCGCGAGATCGCTCAAGGCGAAGGCGTGGACGACCGCGCGGCTCGCTCGATCGGAGACGATGCGGTAGCCATCCAGGCCACCGAACGGCCGGAATACGATGGTCGTGGTCGCGGTCGAAAATTCTGTCATGTCGGTCTCATCGGTTGGATCGAAAACTGCGCGCCGGCCGTCGACGCCTCGCGCGATTCATCCCCCACCGGGCGCGAGCCGACGCGGTGGGGCCGTCCGACCGGGCGCGGACTTGCACGCTTTCCGGAAAACGAGCACTTGCGACGGGCTACGTTCCGAAGCGGAGGCCGAGGCCGAGCGCTCCGCCGCGCACCATGGTGCGACCATCGAGCCCGCCGGAGAGGTCGATGGCGGCGCTGCCCTCGCAGGCCAGAGCGTAGGCCACCGAGATGGGATCCCGCCGGGTCGCGACCAGCCCCTCCAAAGCACGGAGCGGGATCGGTCCCTCCTGTTCCAGGGCGTGCAGGACCTGTGCGCGGTCTCCCGCGTTCACCATGACGGCGGAATGGCGCCAGACTTCGCGCGCCGCTGACAGAAGCGGCTCGCGGCCCGCCTCGGCCGAGGTGATGGCGAGGATGCCGGAGCACCCCTGCTCGAAGGCCAGCTGGAGCAGGCCTTCACCCCGCGCGTCCTCGGGCGGGCGGGCATCGACGAAGTCGACGGCGTATCGACCGTCGTCCCTGTCGATCACGAGGGCCTCCGCCCTGATGGCACGGTCGTCGTGCACGACGATGGGATGATATCCGATGCGGCGGACGCCGGAGTCGAGGGTGGACTGGATCATGAAGTCCCTCCGGAAGAGGCGGCTGCTCGGGATGGCCTGCGAAGTCTTGAAGCTGACGAAGAGTGCGGCGGATTTCTTCATGGGTCCTCGCTGATGAGCGAACGCGCGTCCGCTTCCGCCGCGCGAAAGCGCGACGGAAGGCCGCGCATGGTTTGCACGGGTGTGGTTGGCCTGGCCGATCGATGGTGCTGGGATTTCGCTGCTTGGATCACAAATCGGGCGGAAAGTCAAGAAAATAGATATCTGATAGATATCGATCAGATATCTAATACGGATTACTCGGTCTTGAATCCGCCGGTGAAAGATTTAGGAAAACGTTCGCGACCGGCCCGCCTCGCGTGATAGCTTCGCAGCGAATCGGCGGGAGTTGGCAGGCAATCGGAGATGGCGAAGGCGGCGAAGAAAACGGCGAAATCCCGGAAGGACGGTCGACGGGCCGCCTTGGTCTACATGAAGCCCGACATCATTGAACAAGTGAAGGAAGCCGCGGCCGCGAAAGATTTGAAGCTCTGGCAATTCGTTGAGCGGGCAGTGATCAGGGCGCTGAAGCCGAAGAAGGAGTGACCTGCGCTCGAGAACATCCACGTGCGCGAACGCCGCTCGCCTTCCAAATGATCTTGGCCGGCGCGTCAAGATCGCCAAATCCGGTGTTCTTCACCAAGCATCGCCATGCTGCCGGCACTGGTGCCGCTGATCCGACGGTCGGACGGTCAGGTCGGACACTCCCTCTGAGAGGGGGAGTAGCGGGTTTCTGTCGGGCCATCCTGTGTCGAGCGGCCTTCCGCGCTCCTTACGCCCTAGCTCTTCCGCTGCGGGCGCGCCTGCGGCAGGGCTCGACCGCATCAGGTTGGGAAGAAATGAAGGCGCGGTCGGCACCGCGACCCGGTAGGATGACGACCGGTCCAGCCTGACCAGACCGAGGCCGGCTCGCCTGATCGCGACCGTCTTTACGGCAGCTGCAACGACCTCACGCCGTCGTCGGAGCCCGTGCCTCGGTAGGTTCAAATCTGACCGAAACCCTTTCTATGAGGTGTGGCTTCAGATCGTGCTTCGGCACGAAGACCGGAATTTCCGGATTCGGCCGTTTCCGGTCATGCTTGGCATTGGCGATCCAGTCCTCGCGCGCCGGAACACGCTCAAGCCCGATGGCGTACATGTCGAAGCCATCCTCGGTCAGCCTGAAGCGGAGAAAGTTGTTATAGGCTCCTATCCGGAGCGAACTGAAAGCGTCATTGCGGTTCATGCGGAGTAGCAGGCAAGTCACCAGCATGTTGAGCCCGAACAGCGTGCTACCAACGAGGCATCCGACAGGCACCATCTCGGCAGCCAAAAGTCCCAGCCATGCCCAAGGTTCCCACCAGGCGCCGCTCCACGCGAAATGCTGCTCGTTGAACGCGATGGCGTAGCGGGCGGCAACGATCAGGACGACCACGTGCGCAGCCGCATGCACGGCGGCCGAACCCCAGATCTTGAACTTTCGGGACACTTCCTGCTTCACCGTGTAGCCGATCAAGGATGCACCGAAGACCGCCGCGATCAGAAGGTGGACGTCCGGCCGGTCCCGCAGTGATATCAGCACCGCGAAAAGTAGATAGATTCCACCCATGAGCAGCGAAAAGTCGTAGTTTGTGAAGGCGAAAAACACGTTCCGCCATGTCAAACGCCTGCTGGTCGCGAAGGACGGATATGCAGCGGCCGACGTCTTCTGGGGGGCCTCTGGATCGGGCATCGTACCGAGCTTCATTTCTTCCCGGTGGTCCACGAAGTTCACCGAAACGTCCTGTTCGAGTTGGTGAGTCGGATGGAGGAAGGCTCCGCCACCGCCGGACGTGACGTATTGCCGACCGCCCTTGCCGACGTAGCGACTGTAGTGGTGCGTGTCCCCCGACAGCAGCACCGGTATCGTGTGTCCGCGTCCGGCGTTCATCGCGATGCCGGCGGCATATTCCGTGATCTCCCAAGATTTGCGGTTGCTGTCCGTATACAGCCAACCCGGCTCGGCGCTGCACAGGATGATCCTGGAGTTGTCGGGCATGGCGGCGGCTATCTGCTTGAAGTAATCGGCCTGCGGCCCGTCCATGTCGTCGGCGAGTTGAATGTCGGTCGCCCACAGCCACCAGGTCTCGGTAAGGCGGACGGCGAAGTAGCTGCGGCGCTGGTACGAGCGCCATGCGCCCACGTGCCAAGGCTTGTCCTTGCAGAAGAGCGCCAGGAAAAGCACGAGCCCGTCGTACCAATCGTGGTTGCCCGGGATCGCGAGCAGCGGCCTGCCTTTGTCGTCCTTCCTGTCCGGGTCAGGTGCGGCCCATGCATAAGGTTGCCGTAGTTGGTTGAAGTACGCCTGTCTCGTGGCCTTCGGGTACACCTCGTCGCCGCCCATGACGAGCGCCTGGCCGCGCGGAAGCGATACGTCACCGACGTTCACCTCGGCGCGCGCCAAAAGACTTGCTACTGCGTAGGTGCTGTCGAAGCCGTCGCCTAGATCCGCGACCCAGTCGATCCAGAGCCCGCCTTCTACATCTTTCTCAAGACGCGCCCGGAATTGCTCCGCCCGGTTCGCGTGCTCCTCGGGGGGCACGTTGTCGAGCGCTGCAATCATTAGGCGACGATCGGCGTACTGTCCGAACACAGACGACAGGACAACGTTGTTCAGCAGCTGAAGCAGCAACACCGGATCGAACCAATGCGCCATCCGAGGATAGGTCTTGGTGTCGTTCAGCAGATCGTCTGCCATCTGCATGTCCTAACCATCTTGGCCGGGCTGTAAGACCCGCCCTTCGCCTTCGTTCCCTATCTTTTTACCTTCTACACCAGGTTGTGTAGAAAGACGCATATGTGCTGGACTCTTCAGTATGCAGGCACCACATCTAGGAGATACGTCTAATTTTAGCCATTTGGAACCAGCTTTTGCAACCCTGGTGCGCACGCGAGACCGCAGCATGTGGCCCGACAACGAAACCGAGCGCGACTTTCTGAACTTCTCCGGTGTGGCCGAAACGGTCGCGGAAATCATCGTCCAGGCCAGAGGCCGTCCTATCTCGGTCGGCGTCTCCGGCGCCTGGGGCATCGGCAAGTCGTCGATGATCAAACTCACCCGATCTGCCGTCGCCGCTCGCGAGGACAAGAGCGGCAAGAAGGCGTCCGAGAAATACGTGTTCGTTGAGTTCAACGCTTGGCTCTATCAGGGCTATGACGACGCGCGCGCGGCGCTGATGGACGTCATCACCGAGAAGCTCGCGAAGGAGGCCGAGAACAGGGCGACCGCTCTGGACAAAGTCGCTTCGCTCGCCAAGAGGGTGCGATGGTTGCGGGCAGCCAAGCTGGCGGCAACGTCGGCCGCCTCGATTTATTTCGGCGTCCCTCCGGTCGGAGCCGTCGGCGAAATCCTCGAACTCGGCAAGAAGGTCGTGGCCGAAGGGTTCGGCAAGAGCGACGGTGAGGCCGCAAAGAAAGCTGCAACCGATGCCGCCAAAGAAGGTGCGGAACTCCTGAAGCCGAAGGAGGAGACGTCACCGCCCAAGGAGATCCAAGCGCTTCGCGATACCCTCGAGCAAACGCTCGATGAGCTTGGCATCACGCTCGTCGTCCTGATCGACGATCTCGACCGCTGTCTGCCCGAGACGACCATCTCGACTCTCGAGGCGATCCGGCTCTTTCTCTTCCTCAAGAACACAGCCTTCGTCATCGCGGCGGACAACGACATGATCAAGCACGCCGTCCGCAAGCATTTCGCGGGCGTCGAGAACGACGTCATGGTCACGAATTATTT
>NZ_JAEMSD010000207.1:10142-11104 GCF_016462955.1 Bradyrhizobium sp.
CGACAAACTCATCCAAGTGCCGATCCGCGTTCCGCAGCTCGGCACTCAAGAGGTGCGCGCCTACATGATGCTGCTGTTCGTCGACGACAGTGACCTCGACGAGGCCGAGAAGGAGAAGATCCGGGCGGCCGTGATCGCGCAGTTGAAGAAGGCCTGGCAGGGCAAAAAAGTCGATCGCGCTTTCGTCAACTCGCTGGGCGTGAAGCTGCCCGGAAAGTTGATCGGACAGCTCGATACCGCGGAACGGCTCTCGTCCCTCATGACGACTGCGTCCGGGATCGTGGGAAATCCCCGCCTGATAAAGCGCTTTCTGAACGCCCTGTCGATCCGCATGACTATCGCCCGGGCGCAGCAGGTCGACGTCGACGAAGCCGTGCTCGCCAAGCTCCTTCTGTTCGAGCGCATCGGCGATCCGAGGGCCTACGCCGAGCTCGTCAAGAACGTCTCCATCAACGCCGAAGGAAAGCCCTCCTTCCTGAAGGAATGGGAGCAGGGCGCTTCCGCCGGTCGCGAGCTCAACTTGAAGGAACCATGGACGGCCGATTTCGTGCGAGAATGGCTGGCGCTCCCGCCGTCGCTTCACGACACCGATCTCCGCGGCGCGCTCTACGTCAGCCGCGAGCATGCGCCGCTGATCACGCCCGAGGACGGCCTCTCGTCGGAAGCGGCCGAACTGCTCGCCGGCATGGTCGAGCACCCCGACATGGCCGGCACCCTCAAAGAACGCCTCGTCCGCGTCCAGCGCGGCGAGACCACCATTATGATGGATCGCCTGCTGGAAGCCGCGAGGAAGGAGCAGGAGTGGGGCGCGCCCGCCATCCTCACCGCGTGCATCGTCCTCGCCGAAGTCGACCCCGTCCAAGGAGCTCGGCTCGCCGCGTTCCTGGCGGAGCGCCCGGCACCCCAGATCCAACCGAGCATCGTGCCGAAGATAGCCGACCGTCCATGGGCGAGCCCGGTGC
>NZ_JAEMSD010000673.1 GCF_016462955.1 Bradyrhizobium sp.
CCCGCGCCAGCTTCAGCGCAATCGCGCGCCCGATATCGCCCCCGCCGCCGGTGACCAGCGCGACCGGCGGCCGGTCACTCTCGGTCACGACTTCAGGAACTCGCAGCCGCCATCCGCCAGAGGCCGCCACGCCTCGGACGGCGCAATGGTCTTGACCAGCTTGTAATAGTCCCAGGGATATTTGGAAGCTTCGGGGGTCTTCACCTCGAACAGGTACATGTTGTGCAGCTTGCGACCGTCGGCGCGCACGCTGCCCTTGCCGAACAGGGGATCATCGGTCGGCAGCTTCTTCATCTGCTCGACCACCGCCTTGCCGTCGCTGGAGGCCCCGAGCGCATCGACGGCCTTGAGGTAGTGCAGCGTCGTGGCATAGGCGCCCGCATGCAGCGCGGTGGGATAGCGGCCGTTGTTGCGCGGCGCGAAGCGCTTCGTCCAGGCGCGCGTGTCGTCATTCAGATCCCAGTAGAAGGATTCGGTGAACTGCAGGCCCTGCGCGATCTTGAGGCCGAGCGAATGCACGTCGCTGAGATACAGCACCGTCGCGACGACGCGCTGACCACCTTGCGGAATGCCGAACTCGACCGCCTGCTTGATGGAGTTGATGGTGTCGCCGCCGGCATTGATCAACGCGATGATCTCCGCCTTCGACGACTGGGCCTGCAGCAGGAAGGAGGAGAAGTCCTGCGTGTTGATCGGCGTGCGGACCCCGCCGAGAACCTTGCCGCCGGATTTCTGCACGACGTTCTTGATGTCGCCTTCCATGGCATGGCCGAAGGCATAGTCCGCCGTGAGCAGGAACCAGCTCTTGCCGCCGCTCTCGACGACGGCGCGCGCGACGCCCGACGAGAGCGCGTAGGTATCGTAGGTCCAGTGCACGAGATTGGGCGAGCAGGACTTGCCGGTCAGGTCCGACGACGAGGCGCCGGACACCAGCAGCGTCTTGTTGTTCTGCTGCACGATGTTGCGGACCGCGAGTGCGACAGCGGAATTCGGCGCGTCGACGATGACATCGACCCCCTGGCGATCGATCCATTCGCGCGCGATGTTGGCGCCTACATCGGCCTTGTTCATGTGATCGCCGCTGATGATCTCGATCGGCCGGGTCATCTTCGGACCGGAAGCCTGGAAATCCTCGACCGCCATTTTCGCCGCCAGCAGCGAGCCCGGGCCGGTGACATCGGCATAGAGGCTGGACATGTCCGTCAGCACGCCGATGCGGAGCGGTTTCGTCTCCTGGGCCCGTGCGCCGAGGCCCGTCATGCCCAGCGCCAATCCGCCGGCGCCGGCCAGCAGCCGGCGGCGGCTCACCCGAAATCGTCCTTCCATGTCGAATCCCTCCTTTGCCTCGTGCGTGTTTCTTCCCGCTTCGCCGCCCGCACGTACATCGCGCGCAGGCTGATCTTGTCGTCAGGGAATGAGCCGCTCGATGAGCCGCCGGTCCTCGACCTCGAATCCGCCGCCATAGACCTCCGACACCATGAAATGCGCGCCGAGAATTTCCGGCTCGAGATCGGCAATCGGATCGTACTCGCTGGCGTGCAGCGTCATCGCGGCACGGCCCGGCAATGGCTTCGAGTATTTCAACGGCGTGCGGCGATAGGCGATGTCCGCATAGGCGATGCCGAGGCGCTCGGGATGCGGCAGGCGACGCACGTGGATTTCGCCTGCCGGCAGTTCGTCGCCATCGACGATGCGGACGACGGGTGCGGATGCATCCGGCGTGAAGGCGAAATCGGCCAGCGGAATGCCGCGGCGCCGGACCCATCCGGTGATCGATCCATCGGCGTGCTCGTCGAAGGCGTAGTGCGCGTCCTTCTTGGTGTAGCCGAACACCTCGCGCCCGGCGCAGATCCCCATGGGATCGCTGCAGTACATGAAGATGTGCGTCTCGGTGAACAGCCCCTTGTAGCGGACAGGCACCGAGATCATCAGGTCGAACATCTCGCCCGCGTGGACCGCCAGGGAGTGGCCGGGCGAACGCATGAAGCGGAAGGCGACGCGATCGCTGGCGATCTCGAACGGCGTGTCGGCAAGCAGGGAAGCGACCTTGCCCGGCGCGACGCGGGTCATGATCTCGACAGTCCGCAGGGTGCAGCCCCACTCGACGGGATAGGCCGGTGAATAGGGCGGATTGACCCCGCTGTTCGGCTTGAGCCGGTACTGCGCAAACATGCGTCGAGCTGGATCGTCGGGATCGGCCACGGTCATCGGGTCCGCTTCCTCTCTTTGTTCATATATGATTTTTAACTTTCATATATGAAATACAAGGCGAGTCAAGCAGCCGTCCCCAGAGCGGTTCCGCACTCGTCGAATCGATTGGCGCCGGCTGGCGAAAATCCCTAACGTCGCCCTCAACCCCAGAACCCCGAATCGTTTGCCGATGCCGCCTGCGGAACAACTCAACAACGCGTTCGAATTCACCGTCTCCGAGCTGTCGCAGTCCCTGAAGCGGACGGTGGAGGACACCTATGGCCATGTCCGGGTCCGCGGCGAGATCTCGGGCTTTCGCGGCGCCCATTCCTCCGGGCATTGCTATTTCGCGCTCAAGGACGAGAGCGCCAAGATCGAGGCGGTGATCTGGAAGGGCGTGCACGGGCGGATGCGCTTCAAGCCCCAGGAGGGGCTCGAGGTGATCGCCACCGGCAAGCTGACGACCTATCCGGGCTCCTCGAAATACCAGATCGTGATCGAGGCGCTGGAGCCGGCCGGCATCGGCGCGCTGATGGCGCTGATGGAGGAGCGCAAGAAGAAGCTCGCCGCCGAAGGCCTGTTCGACGAGGCGCGCAAGCAGCTGCTGCCGTGGCTGCCGGAGGTGATCGGCGTCGTGACCTCGCCGACCGGCGCGGTGATCCGCGACATCCTGCATAGGCTGGAGGACCGTTTTCCCCGCCGCGTGCTGGTGTGGCCGGTGAAGGTGCAGGGCGACGGCTCGGCCGAGCAGGTCGCGGCCGCGATCCGCGGCTTCAACGCGCTGCCCGAGGGCGGCAAGATCCCGCGGCCCGACGTGCTGATC
>NZ_JAEMSD010000208.1:0-1556 GCF_016462955.1 Bradyrhizobium sp.
CGGAGACAGGTTGAAGGTGATGGTTACGAGCACATGCGCGATCACCAGCAACAGCGACGGAATCGCGACATAGAGCACCGCATGCGTTCCGTAGTAGCGCAGCGGATTGTTGTAGCGCTCGAGCCGGACATTGACGCGATCGAGATCCCGCCTGAGCTTGTCGAGCTCGGTCACGATCTCGTCGATTTCGCGCAGCATCGGCCTTACGACGCGCAAGTCCCGCGAGCAATGCTTGCAGACGATGGCTTCGTCCTTGATCGTCTCGGCGCAGAACGGACATTCCATCGCTAGCGCGACTTCCTTCGCAGCCTGATGGCATCGACCTGGTCCCTGGCGCGGCGCAGTTCATCGCGCAGCTCCTCCCGCTTGCGCAGGAGATCGTCGCGCTCTGCGATCAGCGTCGCGGGAACGGCAATGTCGCGCCCGCAGGCGGCGCAAGCCAGCGCCCCCTCCGCATGTCCCGACCCGCAATAAGGGCACTTCACTTGGGCGCCACTTTCAGGGTGAAGATCGTGGTGCCCGGCCGGCCGTCGCTATCCTTGATGTCGACGCGCACGGTGTATTCGCCCGGCGGCAGCTCTGCGTCCTGCATGTGGATGCCATCGGCCTTCACGAAAGGCTTCACCCGCGGGGTCAGGTCCACGTTTGGCGTCCGGAGGAAGATCATCTTGACCGAGTCCGGATCGATCTTGGCCCCGCCGTAGGATTGAAACTTCAAGACCAGCGGCAGGGGCGACCTCGCTGAATCGCCCGGCGAGACGAACTCGACCTTGGGGCCGCGCATGATGCCGCGCTGGTCGACGGCGACCGCGCCCTTCGGAGGCGGCAGCTTGGCTTCCTCTTCCGTGATCAGCAACGTGGCGCGCGACGGTGCCGAGACCAACAAACTTGCAGCCGCAAGGCCAAGCAAGACATTCCGTTTCATGTCAGTGCCCCCTTTCCTTGATCATCAACGCGAGCCGCCATCGCCGATGATGGTGTACGGCGCCCAGAACAGCGGATGCGCATAGGCGAATTCGGTCTTGCCTTCGCCGTTGAGATAACCGGGGCCATCGACGAGGGCCATCGCCGCCTGGCGCAGCGCTTCGCTCCGCGACAGTTTGGGATCGTCGGCTTGCCGCTTGAACAGGTCGGTCACCAATTGCCGCGCCGATTGTGAATGCACCGACCAGTTCGTCACCAGCAGCGCGCGCGTTCCGGCATAGAAGAATGCGCGCCCGAGCCCGGATGCCGCCTCGGCCCCTGCGCCGGCGCCGGCACCGGTGTTGCAGGCCGACAGGACGACCCAGTCCGCGTCCAGCTTGAGGCCGAGGATCTCCTCCATGGTCAGGAGGCCATCGCCGCCCTCGCCCGTCACCGCCGGCGACGACAAGGCGAGCGCCGGCTGCGTCAACCCGTTCAGCTCGCCCGGGACCAGTCCATGCGTGGCAAAGGCCAGGATCCTGAAGCCGGAGAGATCCATGGTCTTCACCGCGCTCTCGGTCGCGCTCTTGCCGAGAAACAGCACCTTCGACGGGTCCGCCTGCAGCGCCAGCGCGATCGACTTCAACTCGTCG
>NZ_JAEMSD010000208.1:1566-11054 GCF_016462955.1 Bradyrhizobium sp.
CCGTCGAGCTTTGGGCTGTTCCGCCGCTTCAGCAGGCCGCCGCGCGGGATGTTGCCGCCGGCGTCGGCGACCTGGACCTTCTCTCCTCCGCCTTCCGCCTCGGCGTGCTGCTCGCTGTTGAAATAGGGATCGCCGAAGGCCACGAGGTCGCCGCGGCCGGGCTTGCCCGGCGGCAAGTGCCGCAGCGTGCGCAACGCCGCCGCCGACGGCACCGTCGACACCGCATGGGTTCGCGCCAGCCACGGCACGTTGCGATAGCCGATAAAGAGCGGGTCCTCGTCGGCGGCCACCTCTGCTGCTGCTGTCGGCAACAGGGCGAGCGGCAGCAGGCCCAACGCACCGTTGGTGACGACGATCAGGTTCCTGGCCGGCTTCCAGCCGCTCTCGACCGGCTTGAGCAGCAGTTCGTAGAGCTCATGGCCGAGCTTGAGATCGAACGGCGGAATGTCCGAGATCATCGCAGCCTGCGGCTCGAGCGCCTCGCGCAGCTTGCGGATCTTCCTCTCGACATCACCGATGCTGGCCTGCACGACGGCGAACGCCACCGGCCCGGATTTCGGCACGGCCCAGACGAAGCTGCCATTCTGGCCGAAATAGAACGACAGCATCGCCTCGTCATCGGCGAGGGTCGCACGGATCTCGGCAACGCTCGGCGGCTTGGGCGAGACGAGGTCGGCATAGATCGGGAACTTGCGCTTGATCTCCAGGCGCGCCGTGTCGCGCTGGCCGCGCAGAGTGGCGATCGAGGCTTGAATCTGCTGAACGCCTTTTTCGTCGCGCTCCGTTGCGGGAAGGGCGAGCACATTGTTGAGCGTGCCGAGCTGGGCGTTGACCTGCTTGGTGAGATCCTGCTCCTTGCGCACGAGTTCGGCGAGCGCGGGATCCTTCGCCGCCGCACGCGCGCTCGAGGCTGCAAGCGCCTGCTGCACAGAGCGGCCGCGGACCGCGTCGGCGAGGCTGAACGTCTCTTCGCCGACGTCCTTGCCGGCGCCTTCCACCCTGCCGAGCAGCAACAGGTAAGTTTCCACGATGATCTGCAGCCGCTGGCTGCGCGCGGCCACCACGGTCGTGTTCTCGTCGTCGGCATTTTCATTGGCACTCGCCATCATCACCGGGATGGCAGCCCTGAACTCGCGGATCGCATCGGCATCGCGGCGGGCGCGCATCAGCCCGACCGCCAGCGTGCCGCGTGCCGCGGCGGCGTCGAAATGATTCTCCCCGACCCGGGCGATCTGCTTCTTCACGAGCTGCTCGGCGGCGGCAATGCCGGCGTCCAGCTGCCCGGAACCATAGAGCGACAGGATGCGCGAGGGATTGAGCTCAAACACCTGGCGGCGCTGCGGGTCCCAGCCGACGACGGCCTTTTCAATCCGCGCAAACATCTCGCCCGCTTCGGCGTTCTGGCGCCGAAGCGTCAGAATGCCGGCGAGCTGCGACAGCAATTGAACCGTCGCCTGCGAATCCGCGGGCACACCCACCGTGGTGTTGATGTCGAGGGCGACACGGCCGAGCTTCTCGGCCTCTTCATAACGGCCCTGGTCGACCAGGATCCCCGCCAGGCCCATGACGAAACGCGGCGTCACAGAGTTGTACTTGCCCGTATCCTTCAGGCGCGACAGCAGCGCCCGGCGCGCGTCCACCTCGGCCTCGGCCAGCCTGCCCTGCTTCGCCTTCATGCGTGCCTGGCTCAACACGATGCCGTCGATCGCCTGCAACAGAATGGTCTCGGCCGGCGCACTGTCCGACGCCATGATCGCCTTCGTGCTGGCCCGCTTGCGCAGCTCGGCGGTGCGATAGGCGGCCTCGGCATCGGCAAACTGTCCGCGTGCCTCGAAGATCGCGCCGCGGGTGAGCTCCAGCTCGCCTTCCCAGCTCTGGCCGAATTTGGCATAGGCCGCTCGCCAGTTCGGATGGGCGCTGGTGCGGGCCTCCTGAATCGCGGCCTGGCTGCGGCGAAGATAGGCCTCAGCCTGCGCGAGGTCGCCCATCTGAAGGAGGACGGCCGCGATCCCTCGGTTCGTCACGAACTGCATCCCCTTGGCGCCGGGCATGCTGGCCGATTCGCGCAACAGCCTCTGCATGATCTCGAGCGCGCGCTTCGGATCGCCCGCGAGCGAGTGCTGCAGCGACTGAAGCTGCAGCATCCGCCCGAGCTGGTTGGGGCCGACGGCGCCACGCCCGACCTCCACGGCCTTGTCGGCATCAGCCATCGCTTCGGCGAGCCGGCCGAGCTGCGCGCGTGCATTGGCGCGATCGAAATAGAGCTGCGCGAGATCCGGGCGCGACTCCTTGCCGGTGGGCACGGCGTCGGCTTCCGACTTCAGTTCCGCAATCATCTTCTCGTCGGGCTTGTCGCCGTCGAGGATCGCCGTGATGTCGGCGATGCTGCGCGGCGGCGCGACGAAGTCTTTCGGGAGCTCTGCACCAATGTCCAGCTTCGGTGCCGCCTCCTTGGGAAGCTCGACGGCAACATTGGCGCGGCCATTGGCGGCCGTCAGCGCCGCCATCACGCAGGCCCTGACCTGAGGCGTTGCCTTGGCGCGGCAGGCTTCGAGATTGGCGCCGCCGCCCGGCCCTCCGCCTGCGCGCATGCACGCCTGCACGATCGGCTTGCCGACCGTCATCCGGCAATTCTCGAGCGCAGCCTCCCTCGACAGCGCGGCTGCAGAGCCGGTCGATAGAAGCAGAATGGCGAGTGCCAGCAGGTGGCGCGAGGTAAGGTTCGGACGACTCTTAAACGGGCCAATGGCCTCTAAGCTCATCGAAGGACCTTTGGGAAAAATGACTTGAAGAAACGAGATGATCCTATCCCGACCGCGCAGAAGGACAAGGGCAATCAAGGCGGTTCCCGAATGCCTCAACAGGGCTGGTGGCTGCGGTCCGCATGAGTTCCGCGGACAGCGAGTCGGCGGCTCGAGCCGATCGTGCTGATTGGCCGCAAAGAAAGGGTGGCCGCGTTCAGCCGGCACCTTGGCGGTGCGGATCAGCCCTTCGAGACGACCGCGCGCCCGTAAGGCGGTTGCCCCTGGACCGGCGGATTGGCGGTCTGCGCGGCCAGCTCGCCGATCAGGCGGTCGGCATCGGCGGCCATGCCGTCGGGCGCCTGGATCACCAGGCGCTCCAGCGCCCAGCGATAGGACGAGATGCGCTGCTCCAGGCACTGCTGCACCCACTGGACGATCAGCGAGTTCTCCTGCATGCGCGCGACCGCATCGTCCCTCTCCCTCGGCGAGAGCGCGGAGACGCGCGCCATGCTGGCATCGCGCTTCCTGTCGAGATCGATGACGCGGATCGCCGAGGCGAAGAACGGCTCGAAGCGGGTGATGTCGTTGCGCACGTCCTCGATCAGCTGGGCATAGCGCGAGGAATGCGAGCGGTGCGGCTCGTCGATCAGCGTGCGGCCGTACATGGTGCGGTCGAACACGACTTTCTGCCGCCAGGGCGAGGGCATCGCCTTGTAGTCGCCGAACACGCTCTTCCATGCCGGGCGCGACAGCGGCGGCTCGATCATGGGATAGGCGAGATCGCGAAGCTGACGCTCTTCGTCGGTGAGCTGGAATTGCGAGGGCTTCAGGCCGACGCTGGAGGTGACCTCCGCACCCAGCCAGCGATGCATGTCGTCGCTGCGCATGCTCTCGCGGGTGCGGCCGAAATCGCCGCCGCTGCAGGCGCAGAGCGTCGCGCCCGCAAGCGCGAGCAGGACGGCCGTCACAAGGGGCCGGATCTGGCGGATGGAGTCCGGCATAGCATGAAGCCGGATGTCAGCGGCGGCGACGACGGCGCCCCGGCGCTGTGCCCTGCTCCGGCCCGCGATCGCCGCTGGTTTCGTCCGCCTCACGCTCGATGCGGATCACGGGAAGGATCAGGATCGTTCCCATGTCCGCGCGCGGAGCGACATCCCCGGACGAGCCCACCCGGCGACCGGCCGGAAATTCGATGATGGTCCCCATGTCAGCTCTCTCGATTGCCGCGCGACCGAACGCGCCCCAGCAACATGCATTCATTAAGATCAGTTCATGGTTAACGGGGTGTAAACGCGGCATTGGAACCGTAACCCCACGGGCTGCACCGCGCCGTCCCGTTGCGACACGACAACGCCGCAAATTGCACGCCCGGCTTCACGGCTCGTTTTCCTTAACGAGCCTTTAAAAGAACGTGCGCTAGGCTCGCCCCGAGTATCTCTTCCGAGTTGCGTACGCCTCCATGACCAAGTCGCTGTTTCCCGGATTCGACGGGCTGATGACCCTGTCCCGTCGCGAAGGTGTCGACGTCCGCCCGACGCTGCTGCGCGTGCTGACCGACCTCTATGTCCAGACGAGCACCCACAGCGAGGACGAGCAGCGGCAGTTCGTCGAGCTCGCGACACGGCTGATCGACCAGGTCGACGATGCGACGCGCGCGGCGGTCAAGGCGCGACTCGCGGTCTATCCGCGGACGCCTGTCCCCGTGCTGCAGAAGCTCGGGCTGGTCGCGGCGCAGGAAGGCCGCCGGGTTCCGTTGGCCCGGGAGATCCCGACGACGTCGCCTGCACCCGCTCCGGTGCGCGAGCCGATCGAGGCCGAGCAGCGCCTGACCGCCAACATGGCGATGCAGCCGAAGGAAGCCGCCGAAATCCACGACATGTTCTTTCGCGCCGGCGCCTCCGAGCGCGCGCTGATCTTGCACAATCTTTCGCAGACCCCGCTGAAGGCGGCGCCGCGCATTCCCACCGTGCGCGCCAGGCGCGCGATCCAGATCCTGGAGATGGCGGCCATCGCAGGTGACGTCGAGAACTTCGCCTTCGAGCTCGGCGACAGCCTGATCCTGCCCTCGCGCGTCGCGGCACAGATCGTCGGCGATGCCGGCGGCGAGGCGCTCGCGGTCGCCGCGCGCGCGCTCGACATGCCGAGCCCGGTGTTCCAGCGCATCCTGCTGTTCTTCAAGCCGGAGATCGGCACGTCGGTGAACGCCGTGTATCGGTTGTCGCGGCTCTACGACCGCCTCGCCGAGCGCTCGGCGCTGGTGATGCTGGCCGCCTGGCGCGGCTCGACGCTCGCCGTCACCCGCGCGAAGTATCAATCGGCGTTGCACGACGGCGACCGCCAGCGCGCCCGCGCCGGCGCAAGCCAGACGCGACCGGGCGTGCAGCCGGGCGCGAGCCCGGCGGTGCGGACGGGGACCGGTTCGTCGGAGCGCTGATCGGCTCGGGCACCGGCTCTGCACGGCACCGCTTGCGCGTCGCCGTTTGTCCGGGACACGAGAGCGATAGCTACGCCTTCGCCAATTCCAGAAAATGCCGGCCCGCGCGATCCTCGGTCTCGACGATCCAGGCGTCAGGGTCGAACCGGATTTCCTTGGTCAGCCGCTCCTCGACGGTTTGCTCCGGCAGTGGCTGCGGTGCGACCGGCACGAAGAAGCGATCGACCGGCCGGTCGTCGTCGTAAGACGACTGCGGCGCCGGCGCATACAGCATCGCATTGCCGTCGAGCAGCGCCACCTTGACGAACACGGCGCCCGCCTCCTCGGCACCGCGGCGACGCACGGCGCCGAACACGCCTTCCGTTTGGCAGCGGCGCAGGTAGGCGGCCACCCAGATGTTGGATTTTAGACGCATGAGTTCAACGATAAGCCAGCGCGAGGTCGCGCGCCAGCCTCGTGCATCTCACGCTTTGCGTATGTCGCCCTGACCACCGCGAATTTGCGTCGCGACGACATATGACAGCGGCATCGCGAGCGCGAATCCGATCGCCACGGCATAGGGGATGTTCCTGATGGCGTCGGCGGCGAAGCTCGGGACCATCAGCACCACGATGAGGCTGACGCCCGCCAGCACCGTTCCGAGCATGATCCAGACGAGAATCGAGACCTTGAACATGACGACCTCTCTTCCTTGATGCGGATGAGTGATCATGTTCCGGCAGAGCGCCGCCCTTCATTGATCCCACGCAAATCGCTCGCTCGCAAACGCCATGCTGATGTGCAGAGAAGTGATATGCGGAGTTGATCGGCGTCAATGACTTGCCGGAGCGTTATTCCACCGGATGGCCGATCGCAGCGGCCAGCTCGCGCAGCAGCCGGTCCGACACTTGCCCGGTGACCTGCATCTTGTGCTCGCGCTCGAACTTCTGGATCGCGGCCTGGGTCTCACCGCTCATCGTGCCCGTGATCTTCAGATTGCCGTAGCCGTATTCCGACAGCGCGCGCTGCACGCCGGCGATGCGCCGTGCGGCCGGGCCTTGCGCCGGAATCGGCGCCGGCGGACGCAGGGCCGCGGGCGGCGTCGAGGTCGTGGCCTTGACCAGATTGGTCATCGGATCGTTCGACCGCGTCGAGGCGGCCGCCTCGACAGGCTTTTCGGGCGCCTTCTCGGCCATGCGTTCGGCAGGCTTGGAATCGGCGGGCTTGGTCTCCGCAGGCCTGGGCTCGGCCCGGAACTCCGTCGCGCGCGGCTCGAGCGGCGAGGTATCGGCGCCGACCGGGCGTGGACGCGGCAGTGGATTCGGGAGCGGCACGGAGGACGGCGCGGGAAGATGGATCACCGTGCCGAACATCGGCGCGGGGTGGCGGCCGGTCTGGAGAAACAGCGCATTGGCCACGATCGCAGCGATCGCGCCGACGGCGACGAGGCCGGCCAGCGTATCCTTGGGGCTGTGCAGCAGCACGCGCAGCACGAGGTTGCGCTCGGTCTCGACATCGACGACCGCCGCTTTGGCGCCACGGCGGCGCGGCGCGTTGTCGTCCTTTGCAGACTTCCTAGGCACTTTTCTTCACCAGAGCGGGTTGGTCGTGAGTTTGGTCGTGAAGGTCCTGGCGCAGCCCCGGCGTCAAGGTCGCGATCTTGCCCTCGCTCGCCTTCTCGTTCGCCGGCTTGACCTGCGGCGGCGCGTAGACGAGCGGCAGCTTGACGGTGACGGCAGTGCCCTCCCCCAACCTGCTTTGTACCGTCAATTCGCCGAGATGCAACGCCACGAGACTCTTGACGATCGAAAGTCCGAGGCCGGTACCTTCGTGTCGGCGCTGATAGGTCTTGCCGGCCTGGAAGAACGGCGCACCGACGCGCTCGAGGTCGTCGGGTGCGATGCCGACGCCGGTATCACTGATGCGCAGTGTCAGCTGCGAACCCGCCACCGCAGCGGAAACGGAAACCTGCCCGCCGCGCTCGGTGAACTTGATGGCGTTGGCGACGAGGTTGAGCACGATCTGCTTGAAGGCCCTGGGATCGCCGGTCATGACCGGCAGGTCCTGCGGCGCGTCTGTGATCAGGTCGATGCCGTTCTCCCGCGCCTTCAGCGCCAGCAGATTGCAGCAATGCAAGAGTGAGGCGCGCGGCGCGAACGGTTCCGGCGCAATCTCGTAATTGCCGGACTCCATCTTCGACATGTCCAGGATGCCGTTGACGACCGAGAGCAAGTGCTGGCCGGACGCGTTGATGAGCTCGGCGTATTCCTTGCGCTGGGCCACGCCCAGCATCAGGGCCTGCTCCTGCGCGATCATCTCGGAGAAGCCTATGATGGCGTTGAGCGGGGTCCGCAGCTCGTGACTCATGGTGGCGAGGAAACGCGTCTTGGCGGCATCGGCCGCCTCGGCGGCGCTGCGCGCCTGATCCAGCGCCTGCTCGGACAGCTTGTGGCCGGTGACGTCGCGCATCACGGCGACTACTTCGCTCTCCTGCGTGACGCCATGGGCCCTCTCCTGGTCGAGGGGGCGGCAACGCATCTCGACCCAGATGAAATCGACCTGACCGCGCTCCGCACCGACGGGTTCCCGCCGCAGCCTGAACTCGACGCTGCGCACGTCGCCGCGCGCCGCATCGGACAATGCCGTGAGATATGCCGGCCGGTCGGCGACATGGACGCGGTCGAACAAGCCATGGCCGAGCAGTTGCGTCACCGGCAGGCCGAGCATCGCCTCTGCCGCAGGCGAGATGAACTCGACGGCGCCGTTGCGCTGATGCCGCGAAATCACGTCGCTCATATTGCGGGCGAGCAGCCGATAGCGCTCCTCCTCGCGCGACAGGAGTGCGACACTGGTACGCGCGAGCGACTCGGCGCCGAAGGCGAGGCCCGCGGCATAGAGGGTCGCCGACGCAACGCCGAAGGCCATCAGCACACCACGCTCCGCAGCGCTCGGTTCCACCGCCGGCACCCAGCCGAGCTGGCCGATCAGGATCAGCATCCCGACGCAGGACAGCGCGAGCAGCGAGGCGAAAGCCGCGACGCGACGCGAGGCCGACAGCGCGGCTTCGAGGGGAACCACGACCAGCCAGACCGCAGCGAAGGATTCGATGCCGCCTGTCGTGACCGCGACCGCCATGATCAGGCCGGCGAGCGCCAGCGACGACAGCACATGCGCGCCCTCGTACCGGCCGGTGCGCGACAGGAACCAGGATAACATGATCGGCGCGATCAGCCAGGCGAAGGCCGCGACCTCGATCGCGCTCGGCGCGCCGCGCATGGCGAGATAGACCGGGAATGCGGCGAAGGCGACCAGGCTGCCGAGCAGCCGCGGTGCCATGAAAGCACGATGGCGCGCCCGCATCAGCGCATCGTAGCGCGCGGAGGGATGCAGCAGCGCATCGAGACAATCGCGGATGATACTCAAAACTGTCACGGGTCTCGCGCTTCAGCTCAATCGTCTTATGGAAGACGCGCCGGAACGCCTCCTTGTCGTTGAGCCACCGTGTCAGAGCGACCTTAAACGAGTGCTAAGGCGGTGCCGAGTGCCGCGGAACACCGCGTGATCGCGGAGCTTTTTAGACAATTTGGCGAGGTCTTCGCTGCGGATGGTGAACACAGGGTTTCACCATCCTCCGCATGGTTTCGAATTGGTGGACGAAGGGCCGCCCGGGGAAATCGCGAGCCGTGGACGTCAATCGAAAATTTACGAGACCGCGGCTTGCGAAGAATCTTGGGTCAATTTTCCACGAATTAAGCTCAAGGCAATCACTTGCGATTTATCGAGGGTTGCTAGGTCCGACTTCCCCGGAGATCGCCGCGGGCGGACTCTAACCGACAGGTCGACAAGATGCGCTTTCTGCTCCGCATCACATTCTGGCTCGGGCTGGTGCTGGTGCTCCTGCCCAGGGACAAGACGCCCGAATCGGAGAAGATGCCGCAGATCGGCGCCTCCGATGCGGTGCAGGCTGCTACCGCGGCCGTCTCCGACATGACCCAGTTCTGCAAGCGCCAGCCGGCGGCCTGCGAGGTCGGCGGCCAGGCCGCGACCATCATCGGCCAGCGCGCCCAGGACGGTGCGAAGAAGCTCTACCAGATCATCAACGACAAGAAAGAGCAGATCACCAACGACAAGAACGACGGCAGCAAGGCCGATCACAAGAAGGCGCCCGACCATACCGGCTCCATTGCGTTTGCCGGAGAAGGCGACATCGCCGCGAGCGAAGCGCCGCGCGATACCCTGACCCAGGACGACCTCGCGCTGGAATGGCGCGGCCCGGGACCTGCGAATTAACGCCCAAACCCTATCGATTTCGGCTCCTCGCATCCCTATAT
>NZ_JAEMSD010000674.1 GCF_016462955.1 Bradyrhizobium sp.
ATTGTGATCGGTGAGCCGGCCGTGATCCATGATCTGGAGCAGCACGTTGTAGAGGTCGGGATGTGCCTTCTCGATCTCGTCGAGCAGCACGACGCAATGCGGATGCTGGTCGACGCCGTCGGTGAGCAGGCCGCCTTGATCGAAGCCGACATAGCCGGGAGGCGCGCCGATCAGGCGCGACACCGTGTGCCGCTCCATGTACTCGGACATGTCGAAGCGCAGCAGCTCGACTCCGAGCGTCGCCGCGAGCTGCTTTGCCACTTCGGTCTTGCCGACACCGGTGGGCCCTGAGAACAGGTAGCAGCCGATCGGCTTCTCCGGCTCCCGCAGGCCGGCACGCGCCAGCTTGATGGAGGCGGCAAGCGGCTCGATCGCCCGATCCTGGCCGAACACGGTGCGCTTCAGGGTCTGCTCGAGGTGCTTGAGCACCTCGGCATCGTCCTTCGAAACGCTCTTCGGCGGAATCCGCGCCATCGAGGCGATCGTGGTCTCGATCTCCTTGATGCCGATGGTCTTCTTGCGCTTGTTCTCGGAGACCAGCATCTGCGCCGCGCCGGACTCGTCGATCACGTCGATCGCTTTGTCCGGCAGCTTGCGGTCGTGGATGTAGCGCGAGGACAGCTGCACCGCCGCCTCGATCGCCTCATTGGTGTATTTCAGCCGGTGGTAGTCCTCGAAATACGGCTTGAGACCCTTGAGGATCGCGATGGCGTCCTCGACCGTCGGCTCGTTGACGTCGATCTTCTGGAAACGCCGCACCAGCGCGCGGTCCTTCTCGAAGTGCTGGCGGTATTCCTTGTAGGTGGTCGAGCCCATGCAACGGATCGTGCCCGAGGCGAGCGCCGGCTTGAGCAGGTTCGAGGCATCCATCGCTCCGCCCGACGTCGCGCCCGCACCGATCACGGTGTGGATCTCGTCGATGAACAGGATGGCGTTGGGATGCGCCTCGAGCTCCTTCAGCACCTGCTTCAAGCGCTCTTCGAAGTCACCGCGATAACGCGTGCCTGCGAGCAGCGTGCCCATGTCGAGCGAGAACACGGTGGCGGCCGCAAGCACCTCAGGCACTTCGCTGTCGACTATGCGCTTGGCGAGACCTTCCGCGATCGCGGTCTTGCCGACGCCGGCTTCGCCAACGAACAGCGGGTTGTTCTTCTGCCGGCGGCACAGCACCTGAATCGCGCGGTTGATCTCGGAATTGCGTCCGATCACCGGGTCGATCTTGCCGTCGCGCGCCTTCTTGTTGAGGTTGACGCAATAGGTCTCGAGCGCCTCGCCCTTCTTCTTGGCGTCCTCGTTGCCCTTGGCCTCGGTTTCCTCGTCGACGCCGCGCACGGGGCGCGCCTCGGAGACGCCGGGCCGCTTGGCGATGCCGTGGCTGATGTAGTTGACCGCGTCGTAGCGCGTCATGTCCTGCTCCTGCAGGAAATACGCGGCGTGGCTCTCGCGCTCGGCGAAGATCGCGATCAGCACGTTGGCGCCGGTCACCTCTTCGCGACCGGACGACTGGACGTGAATCACGGCGCGCTGGATCACGCGCTGGAAGCCGGCGGTCGGCTTGGCGTCGTCGGCGCCATCCGTCACCAGGTTCTCGAATTCGGTCTCAAGGTAATTGACGAGGCTCGCACGGAGCTTGTCGAGATCGACGCTACAGGCGCGCATGACGGCGGCTGCATCGGAGTCGTCGATCAGGGAGAGCAAGAGATGCTCGAGCGTCGCGTATTGGTGATGACGCTCGTTTGCGATCGCCAGCGCACGATGCAGGGATTGTTCAAGGCTTTGGGAAAAAGTCGGCATTCGCGTCCTCTATGGCCCCCACCATCATGGTCGTGATCGCCCGGTCAGGCAACAACAACCTTTGTCACATATAGTTATACAAGACCGCGGTGAAAGACCGGTTCCGCGACTCGGTGGCGACACATCTGCGGTATTTTCGATGCAAAACCCGTTCCGATTTGGGCAGGATGGGCGCTGGCGCACGATTCCGTAGTTTTGCCGCCTGCGTCCAACAGCGCGCAGCCTTCACGCGACAACGACGTTGCGGCTTACAAGAGAGCCGCCTTCAAACGCGGCGAAAGGCGTCTACTTCTTTTCCATTACGCATTGCAGCGGGTGCTGGTGCTTGCGGGCGAAATCCATCACCTGCGTCACCTTGGTCTCGGCGATCTCGTAGGTGAAGACGCCGCACTCCCCGATGCCATGATGATGGACATGCAGCATGATCTTGGTCGCAGCTTCGATGTCCTTGTTGAAGAACTTCTCCAGCACGTGAACGACGAACTCCATCGGCGTGTAGTCGTCGTTGAGGATCAGCACGCGGTACAAGTTCGGCCGCTTGGTCTTGGGCTTGACCTTGGTGATCACCGAGGTGTTCGGACCCGAGGGAGTGCCCGAACGGTTCTCGTCATTGCTCATGCGAGGAGCGGCGGCAGCGGCTGGCGCGGACAAGTCGAGGCTGGAAGTCAATTGCAGCATGGCACAGGCGTTCAAAATTCCCCACGGAAGCGAATGCGGTCACCGCGCGACCCCGTCCTCCGGAGCCCGGCGCAGGCGCGCCAACCAGTTGGATCGCCGCTCCCGACAAATCCGGTCAAGCCGTATCGCTCGCTAGCAATATGGCCCTGCCCCTGGCTGGCCGCAAGCACGCGAAGCTACGGCCAATGCAGTCGCGGCAGTTCCGATTCCCGGTCCAAGCGATCCTGGTCAGGTTAATCAATCCGGACCGATTTGACAAAACCTTCCGCGCGGCTGGTTTAGAACGTGTCGACCAGGAACCCGCCGTAACCCGCCTCCAGCTAGCTACGCCGAATCCACGGCTCGCTGGAGCGATCCGACTGCGAACCGCATTATTGCGCCGGCAGCAGCGACAGGTTCGATCTGGTCAGCGCAGCCGGTGTTTCGCTCGAAGCTGCGCGCACCACGCTTCGGATCATCGCGCACAGCAAAAAGCCCGGCTGGTGCAGCCGGGCTTTTTGCTGTGCGCGATGATCCGAAGCGTGGTGCGC
>NZ_JAEMSD010000209.1 GCF_016462955.1 Bradyrhizobium sp.
AGACCGGTGAGATCGGAGCCTTCTTCGGCCGAATATTCCGCTGCGCGAGCACGCGTGCCGCAAACTGCGACATGCGCGCCTTTCGTGCGGAACGCCTGCGCGATGCCGTTGCCGATTCCGCTGGAACCGCCGACCACCAGCACCTGCTTGCCTGAGAAATCGAGCTCGCTCGCCATCGCGTCCTCCCCTCGTGTTCTGCTTGTTTGACCTGTCTGCGGATCGATGCCAGCCTTGTCAATCATAACAAGAACAAAGCCCAGCGCGAGGAAACGCCATGTCGGATTTCAAGCAACTCAGCCGATCCGTGAAGGGCCTCACGGTTCTCGTCACCGGCGCGGCCGGCGGCATGGGGCGGGCGACCGCCCGCGTGTTCGCCGCCGAAGGCGCGAACGTTGCCGTCACGGATTTCGACGAGCAAGGTGCTCATGCGGTCGCGAGCGAAATCAAGGCGAGCGGCGGTTCAGCAAGGACGTGGAAGCTCGATGTCGCCGACGGCGGCGAGATCAAGCGCGTCGTCGGCGACATCGCCGCGCATTTCGGCGGGCTCGACATCGTGGTCAACAACGCCGGCATCTCCGTGCGCGTCGCGATCGACGACGAGGCCTATGAGGACGCCTGGGCCAAGGGTATCGCGGTGATGCTGACGGCGCATCCGCGCATCATCCGCGCCGCCCTGCCTCACCTGCGCAAATCGAACAGCCCGCGCATCGTCAACATCGCCTCGACCGAGGCGCTCGGGGCCACCGCACTGCACAGCCCGTATTCGGCAGCGAAGGGCGGCGTCGCCAGCCTCACCCGTTCGCTGGCCGTGGAGCTCGGCCGCGAGGGCATCACTGTCAACTGCATCTGCCCCGGGCCGATCCGCACCGCCATCACCGACCGCATCTCCGAAGAGCACAAGACCATCTACGCCAAGCGCCGCACCGCACTCGGTCGTTATGGAGACCCTGAAGAGGTCGCGCACATGACGCTGAGCCTGTGCCTGCCGGCGGCCTCGTTCCTCACCGGCGCAGTGATCCCGGTCGATGGTGGGCTGATGGCGCGGAACGCGTGAGAGCCAATTCGTAGCCCGGATGAGCGAAGCGACATCCGGGGCTTCGGATCCACCCTCCCGGGTATCGCTGCGCTCACCCGCGCTACGGGCAGCCATGCGTTCGAAGCGTTGACAACGACCGACGCGAGAGTAGCTTTTTCATCAACAGAGCGGGACCAACCGCTCGCGACCCGCGGGAGAAACGCCATGACGATCGCCATCCGGCAGCTTCAGAAGCATTTTGTCGGCAAGGTTTCCGGCCTCGATTTGCGCAAGCCTCTCACGGCGGATGAGGCGCGCGAGGTCGAGGCGGCCATGGACAAATATGCGGTTCTGGTTTTCCATGACCAGGACATCACCGACGAGCAGCAGATGGCGTTCGCGCTGAACTTCGGTCAGCGCGAGGACGCGCGCGGCGGCACCGTGACCAAGGAGAAGGATTACCGGCTGCAATCCGGGCTGAACGACGTCTCCAATCTCGGCAAGGACGGCAAGCCGCTTGCGAAGGACAGCCGCGCGCATCTGTTCAATCTCGGCAACTGCCTGTGGCATTCCGACAGCTCGTTCCGTCCCATCCCCGCGAAATTCTCGCTGCTGTCGGCACGTGTGGTGAACCCGAAGGGCGGCAACACCGAGTTCGCCGACATGCGCGCCGCCTATGACGCGCTCGACGACGAGACCAAGGCGGAAATCGAGGACCTCGTCTGCGAACACTCGCTGATGTATTCGCGGGGATCGCTCGGTTTCACCGAATACACCGACGACGAGAAGGAGATGTTCAAGCCGGTGCTGCAACGGCTGGTGCGAACCCATCCCGTGCATCGCCGCAAGTCGCTGTATCTGTCATCGCATGCCGGCAAGGTGGTCGGGATGAGCGTGCCCGAAGGCCGGCTCTTGCTGCGCGATCTCAACGAGCACGCGACGCAGTCGGAATTCGTCTACGTGCACAAATGGAAGCTGCATGACCTCGTGATGTGGGACAACCGCCAGACCATGCACCGCGTCCGCCGCTACGACCAGTCGCAGCCCCGCGACATGCGCCGCGCGACGGTGGCGGGGACCGAGCCGACGGTGCAGCAGCAGGCGGCGGAGTAGCGGGGCACAGCGCTCCTCAGCAACCGGTGTCATCGCCCGGCTTGACCGGGCGATCCAGTATTCCAGAGACGGCCGCGATTGAACCGAGAGGCTGCGGCATACTGGGTCGCCCGGTCAAGCCGGGCGACGACAGAGATAGGTGGGACGAATACAGCGAAGCACTATCGCTACGCGTGTCCGGCCTCGTTGGAGAGCATGCCGGGATCGATGCCGATTTTCTGCAAGGCGCGGTTATACTTGTCGTCGACGTCGTCGCCAAAGATCAGATCGGCATCGGCGTCGCAATGCAGCCAGCCGTTGCTCTGGATCTCGGTCTCCAGCTGGCCCGGCGCCCAGCCGGCATAGCCGAGCGCGAGGATGGCGGGCTTTGGGCCGGAGCCGCTGGCGATGGCGCGCAGGATGTCGACGGTCGCGGTGAGGCAGACCCCGTCGTCGATCCGCAGCGTCGCGTTCTCGATGTAGAAATCGCTGGAATGCAGCACGAAGCCGCGGCCGGTGTCGACCGGACCGCCTCGCAGCACCTTCATGCTTTCGGCATTCTCCGGCAGCTTGATGTGCTCGCCCTTCCTGATGATGCCGAGCTGCTGCAACAACTCGGGGAAGTCGATGCTGCCGGCCGGGTGGTTCACGATGATGCCCATCGCGCCCTCGGCGGAATGGGCGCAGAGATAGATCACCGAGCGCTCGAAGCGGGAATCGCCCATCACGGGCATCGCAATCAGGAGCTGGCCGTCGAGATAGTCCGCTGAACTCGGCAGCGCCGCGCCCGAGCCGCGGGTGCTTTCGCCCGACCTCTTGCCTGTGGGAGCCATCGCTGAAGCACTCCGGTTTCGATTCCTATCCTGATGTCGGGCCGGTCGGCTGTCAAATCAAGGCTTGAGCCGACGTGATTCGAGTGCGTCCATCACAAGCAATTCAATGGTTTGGCCCAGGCCGACCCTGTAAAGACGTAGCATGTCCAGCATTGTTCCCCTGCGTGCGGCGATAGGTGTCGCGACAACCCTGCTTGCGTCGTTCTTGGCGATCGCTGCCCGTGCCGACGACGCTTCGCCATGGCAGCGCGACGGACATTCTGCGGTGCGGCTGTTGGCGGGATCGCGCAGTGGCGCCGTCCTGCTCGGCGGTATCGCGTTCCAGCTCCAGCCCGGCTGGAAGACCTATTGGCGGACGCCCGGCGATTCCGGCGTTCCACCGCGGTTCGACTTCTCCAAGTCCGACAATGTCGAGGCCGTGACGGTCATGTGGCCGGCGCCGCAGAAATTCGACGATGGCGCGGGCGGCCATTCGATCGGTTATCGCGACCAGCTCGTGCTGCCCTTGCGCATCGTCGCCAAGGCCGCCGACAAGCCCGTGACCTTGCGCGCCGAGATCCATTACGCCGTGTGCGAGAAGCTCTGCATTCCCGTCGAGGCCAGCGCCGAACTCGGCTTCAACAGCGTCGCATCGACCGAGGACACGAACCTGCGCGCCGCGCTCGACACCGTGCCGAAGCCCGCCAATATCGGCGACCCCAATCCGCTCACCATCCGCGACGTCAAACGTGACGGGCCCAAAAACGTGGTGGTCGACGTGGTGACGCCGGACACCCGCAACGTCAATCTGTTCGTGGAGGGGCCGACACCCGATTGGGCGCTGCCAATTCCGGCGCCTGTGCCGCACAGCCCGCCCGGCGTGATCCGATTTTCTTTCGAGCTCGACGGCCTGCCGCCGGGCGCCAAGCCGGATGGCGCGGCGCTGAAGTTCACGCTGGTCGGGCCTGACAAGGCCTACGAGTTCAATACCAATCTGAACTAGCGTCCACCCAACCGAATCTTAACGAATGGTTGCTAGTCCCCTGGCATGCCGCAGCATGCGGGACGCCTTAGGGGACCGTTCGACTTGGCCGTGATGGATGCAGAACCCGCAACGACCGGACCGGCCGGGTTGATCGCGCGGCTCCGCGCCAGGCTCGCGGGCGGATCGAGCGAGGCCTCGCTGACGCGGCGGCTCGCCGGCACCATCTTCATCATCCGCGTCATCAGCGCGGGCCTTGCCTATGTCTCGCAGGTGCTGCTGGCGCGCTGGATGGGAACGTCCGACTACGGCATCTATGTCTATGTCTGGACCTGGGTGCTGCTGCTCGGCAGCATGATGGATTTCGGCATCTCGGCCTCGGCGCAAAAGATCATTCCCGAATATCGCGCCGGCGGCGAGCAGGCGCTGCTGCGCGGCTTTCTCTCCGGCAGCCGCTGGCTGACCTTTGCCGCGTCCGCGCTGGTATCGCTCGCCCTCGCCGGCATCGTCAAGCTGCTGTCGCCCTGGATCGACCCGGCCGAGCTGCTGCCGCTCTATATCGGCTGCATGACGCTTCCCGCCTTCGTCGTCGCCAACACGCAGGACGGCATCGCACGCTCGCACGACTGGATGCAGCTTGGCCTGATGCCGCAATTCATCATCCGCCAGGCGCTGATCATCGGCATCACCGCCGCCGCCTTCCTGCTCGGCTATCATCTCGGCGCGGTGGCGGCGATGGTCGCAAGCGCCGGGGCGGTGTGGATCGCGATGGCCGGGCAGATGGTGGTGCTGAACCGCAAGCTCGCCGATCACATCCCACCCGGCCCGAAGGCCTACGACATCGGCGGCTGGCTCGCCGTCTCGCTGCCGATCCTGCTGGTCGAGAGCTTCTACCTGCTCTTGTCCTACACCGACGTGCTGGTGCTGCAGCAATTCCGCCCGTCCGACGAGGTCGGCGTCTATTTCGCCGTGGTGAAGACGCTGGCGCTGGTCTCCTTCATCCACTACGCGATGTCGGCCACGACGGCGCATCGCTTCGCCGAGTACAACGCGAGCGGCGACAAGGCGCGGCTGTCGGCCTATGTCGCGCACGCCATCGGCTGGACGTTCTGGCCGTCGCTGGCGGCGACCATCGTGCTGCTTGCGCTCGGCAAGCCACTGCTGTGGCTGTTCGGGCCGCAATTCATGATCGGTTACGATATCATGTTCATCGCCGCCATTGGGCTCGTGGTGCGCTCTGCGATCGGGCCCGTCGAGCGGCTGCTCAACATGCTCGGCCAGCAGAAGATCTGCGCGCTGGCCTATGCGCTGGCGTTCGCCATGAACCTCGTTCTCTGCATCGCGCTGGTGCCGCACTACGGCGGCCACGGCGCGGCGGCCGCGACCTCGATCTCACTGACCTTCGAGACCGTGCTGTTGTTCTGGATCGTGCGGCAGCGGCTGGGGCTGCACGTGCTGGCGTTCGGACGCCGCACGGCTTAGCCGTCGCGCGCTCAGCCGCTCTGAAATGCGACGACCGCGGCATCCGCCACCAGCAGCGCGTCGAGCATCTTGCGGCCCGACGTATCCGCCTGCATCAGCGGGTCGGACTTGAACATCGCCTTGAGATAGCTCGATACGGCGCGGATGCGCGGCACGAACTGGAGGTCGCTGTGGACGTTGATCCAGACGTCGCGCGTCGTCGACATCTTCTCGTGCAACACCGGAACCAGATCGCTGCGGCCAGCCACCGCAAAGCTCGGCAGTAGCACGAGGCCAATGCCGCCGGCCGCTGCATTCATCTGCGCAATCATGCTGTTGGAGTGAAAGCTGACCGGCGGATTGCGGATGATGTCGTCGAGCCAGCGCACCGAATCCAGCTGGATCAGATCGTCGATGTAGGTGACGAAGCTGTGGCGCGCGAGGTCCGCGGGCCGTTCCGGCATGCCCTCGCGTGCGAGATAGTCCCGGGAGCCGTAGAGGGCGAGCTGAAAGCTGCCGAGCCGCTCGGACGCCATGCCCTGTCCGGGCGGACGGAAGAAGCTCAGGAAGATATCGGCCTCGCGGCGATTGACCGAGACCGCCTGCGGCGAGGTCAGGAGCTCGACGGTGAGATCGGGATAACGTTGCCGCAGCGGTGCGAAGCGGAATGCGAGATAGAGCGAGGCGATGCCTTCCATCGTCGCGAGGCGGACGCGGCCCGCCATCCGGCTGCCGCCGCGCTGCACGTCCTGATGCATCGCAATGACGGCGCTCTCGATCCGCTCGGCGTGACAGAGCAGGCGTTCGCCGGCTTCGTTGACACGCAACCCCTGCGGCGAACGCTCGAACAGCGTCGCGCCCAGCGCGCATTCGAGATGCGCGATCCGCCTGCTGATGGTGGATTGGTCGACCCGCAGACGCTTGGCCGCGCTGCCCAGGCTGCCGCCGCGGGCTGCGTGAAGAAATATCTTGAGGTCGTCCCAGTCGAGCGAGTTGAACTCCTGCATGCCCCACCAGACAGCAAGCGTTGTGCCAGCGACGTACGGTGGGACGGATTGTCGCCCCCTGCAAGCCGTCTTGCAGGATTGTCTGTATCGAGGCCCCGGGGACGCCACTAGCCTGTCCTGAACCAAGGACAAAGCCATGCTTCCTCGCTTCAAGGCCGCCGCGGTCCATGCTGCGCCGGTGTTTCTAGACCGCTCGGCGACCACAAAGAAGGCAATCTCGCTCATCCGTGAGGCAGCCGCCGCCGGCGCCGAGATCGTGGCATTCTCCGAGACGTTCATTCCCGCATTCCCGGTATGGGCTGCGCTGTGGGCTCCGATCGACAATCACGATCTGTTCGTCCGCATGGCGGACCAGTCCGTGATGGTCGACGGCCCCGAGATCAAGGCGATCCGCGACGAAGCGCGCGCGCTCGGCGTCGTGGTGTCGATCGGGATCAGCGAGAAGTCGCCGGCGAGCGTCGGTGCGATCTGGAATAGCAACCTCCTGATCGGCGAGGACGGCGAGATCCTCAACCACCACCGCAAGCTGGTGCCGACCTTCTACGAGAAGCTGATCTGGAGCGGCGGCGACGGCGCGGGCCTGCGCGTCGTCGACACCAGGCTCGGCAAGATCGGGCAGCTGATCTGCGGCGAGAACACCAACCCGTTGGCACGCTATTCGCTGATGGCGCAGGGTGAGCAGCTTCATATTTCGAGCTGGCCGCCGGTTTGGCCGACCCGCCGGCCGGCCGGTGGCGGCAACTACCACATCGCAGCGGCCACCCGGATCCGGGCGAGCGCGCATTGCTTCGAAGCAAAGGTGTTCGGCCTCGTCACCGCGGGCGTGCTCGACAAGGCGGCGCGCGACATGCTGGTGGCGCGCGACGCCGCCGCCGCCGCCGTGCTCGACGCGACACCGCGCGCGGAGACCTTCTTCCTCGATCCGACCGGGGAGCAGATCGGCGAGGCGTTGCGCGACGAGGAAGGCATCCTCTACGCCGAGATCGATCTCAACCGCTGCGTCGAGCCCAAGCAGTTTCACGACGTGGTCGGCTACTACAACCGATTCGACGTTTTCGACCTCAGCGTCAACCGCCGCCGGCTCAATCCCGTGTCCTTCACCGGAAGCGCGGCGACCCAGCCGGACACGGAGAGCGATCACATCGATGCCGGGTCGTGAACCCGGCTCGTACCTAACCGAAATCCACCGGCCGCTCCGGCGGTGATCAAACATGGAAGGTGAGTCATGAAGCTCGATCGTCGTCAGATTCTGCTCGGAAGCGCCGGCGCCGCTGCCGGTCTCGTGCTTCCAGGTAGCGCCGCCTGGGCGCAGACGCCGGCCAGCATCGGCACCTTCCCGGACGGCGTCACCGCGGACTCGGTTTTCGTCGGACTGACCATTCCGCTCACCGGCGTCTTCTCCGGTGACGGCGGAGATCTCAAGCTTGGTTACGAACTGGCGATCTCGGAGATCAACGCGGGCGGCGATGCCGCGAAGAAATGGGGCCTGCAAGGCAAGGGCGTGCTCGGCCGCCAGATCCGCTACAAGGTGTCGGACACCGAGGGAAAACCCAATCTCGACGTGCAGAGCGCCACGCAATTCATACAGCGCGACAAGGCGATCATGCTTTCAGGCTCGGTGTCGAGCGCCAGCGCAATCGCGCTGGAGGAATTGGGCTCCCGCGAAAAGGTGCTCTACATGGTGGGCATCGCCGGCTCCAACGACATTACCGGCAAGAACTGCCAGCGCTACGGCTTCCGCTCGCAGCAGAACGCCTACATGGCCGCCAAGGCGCTCGCGCCCGTCGTCGCCAAGGCACTCGGCAAGAACATGAAGACCGCCTTCCTGGTGCCCGACTATACCTACGGCCACACGGTCTATGACAGCTTCGCGAAGTTCTCGAAGGAACAGGGCTGGCAACAGGTCGCCAAGGAAGTGGTTCCGCTCGGCACCACCGACTATTCCTCGGCGCTTCTCAACATCGCCAACAGCGGCGCGGACGTGTTCGTCAACATCGCCTTCGGCGCCGACGCGGTCGCCTCGACCAAGCAGGCCGAACAATTCGGCGTGCTCAAGAAGATGAAACTGGTGGTGCCGAACCTGTCCTCGTTCCAGGACAAGGAGCTCGGCCCCGAAATCATGCAGGGCGTCTACGGCAGCTGCGACTTCTGGTGGACGCTGTCGGATCGCTATCCGCTCGCGAAGGGCTTCGTCGACGCCTTCGTCGCGAAGAACAAATATCACCCGCGCTGGGGCGCCCATATCGGCTACATGCAGACCTATCTCTGGGCGATGACGGTCGAGCGGGTGAAGAGCTTCAATCCGGTCGACGTCATCAAGGCGATGGAAGCCTCGAAGGAGCAGCCCTACGAGACCACGATCGGCAAGGTCTATTTCCGCGCCGAGGATCACCAGATGGTGCGTCCGATCCCGGTCCTGCGCGGCAAGGCGCCGGCGGCGATGAAGGGGCCCGAGGACTATTACGAGATCGTCGACGTTGCCGAAGGCGAGAGCGTGATGAATCCGCCGGACCTGTTCGGCTGCAAACTCGGCCCCTATACCTGAGCCGCCCAGATGCCAAGCTGGCCCGCCCTCGCCTCGCAGGCCTTCAACGGCCTCGCCCTCGGTTCGTTGCTCGCGCTCGTCAGCAGCGGCCTGACAATCATCCTGGGCACGCTCGGTGTCCTGAACTTTGCCCACGGCGCGTTGTTCGCCGTGGGCGCCTACGCCGCCTTCGTCATGCTGCAATACACCCAGTCGTTCCTGCTCGCGATCGCGGTCGGCTGCGGCTTCATGCTGGTGCTCGGCTTCCTGCTCGAGCGTCTGATCATCCGGTTCTTCTACGGCCGGCCGCATGAAGACCAGATCCTCGTTACCTACGGCATCGGCATCGTCCTCGTGGAGTGCGTGCGCGCCGTCTTCGGCGGCAATGCGCAGCGCGTACCGACCCCGTCATGGGGACAGGGCGCAACGCAGCTCGGCTTCCTGATCTACCCGACCTACCGCCTCCAGCTCATCGCCATCATCGCAACGCTGCTGGTCGGCCTCTATCTCGTGCTCTACCGGACTTCGATGGGTCTGGTCGTTCGTGCCGGAATCGAGAACCCCGGCATGGTCGGCATCCTCGGCATCAACCTGCGGCGCACCTTCCTGCTGGTGTTCGCGATCGGCGTCGTCGCAGTCGGCCTCGCCGGAATGCTCTATGCTCCGGTCGTCGCGGTGACGCCGGACATGGGCGCGAACTTCATGGCGCAGTCCTTCGTCGTGATCGTGCTCGGCGGCCTCGGCTCGTTCCCGGGCGCCGTGGTCGGCGGGCTGATCGCCGGCGAGATCGTCAGCCTCACCAGCGCGTTCAACTCCTCCTATTCGGAAGTGATGCTCTACGCGCTGATGGCGCTGCTCCTGGTAATGCGCCCGCAAGGCCTGTTCGGCTCGGAAGGACGGGTATGAAAAGGTCGCGACCGGGCGGACTGCGGAGCCACATTCCGGAGTTCGCGATTCTCGCCGCGCTGATTGCGGCACCGGTGGCGCTGCCGCATCTCGGCTTCTCCATCGACCTGCTGACGCGGGTGCTGAACTGGGGACTGATCGGGCTCGGCTTCAACATCCTGTTCGGCCTCGCCGGTCTCCTGTCGTTCGGCCAGGCCGCGTTCTACGGCGTCGGCGGCTTCGTCACGGCGTATCTGCTGGTTTCGGGCACGCTGAGCAGCGTGTGGCTGGCGCTCGCCGCCGGCACGATATCGGCCGGCGCATTCGGGCTCGTCGTCGGCTGGCTCGCGGTGCGCCGCATCGGAATCTACTTCACGATGATCACGCTGGCGTTCGGCCAGATGGCCTATTTCATCGAGAACTCGCCGCTGTCGCACTATACCGGCGGCGAGAACGGCATTCCCGGGGTGCCGGTGCCCGTGCTCGGCTTCGGCGAGCATGCCGTCCGCATCGGCGCGGGCCTGCCGATGTACGTGCTGTTCGCGGTGATCTTCTTTGGTGGTTACGTGCTGGCACGCCGCATCGTCCGCTCTCCCGTGGGCGCAATCCTGCTCGCGATCAAGGAGAACACCGCGCGCGTCGCAATGCTCGGCCACAACGTGCCGGCCTACAAGCTCGCAGCCTTCGTCATCGCCGCGCTCTACGCCGGACTCGCCGGCGGCCTGCTCGGCTCGTTCCAGAGCTACATGCCACCGGACGCGTTCTCGCTGGAGACGTCCGGCCAGCTCGTGGTCCAGACCATCGTCGGCGGCGCCAACACCCTGATCGGACCGCTGGTCGGTGCCGCAGTCTGGCTGTGGCTGCGCGACAATCTCCAGCTCGTCCCCGGCCTCACCACGCTGTGGAAGCTGGTGCTGGGCATCGCCTTCATCGCCCTGGTCGTCGGCCTGCGCCGCGGCATCTGCGGCGAGATCATCCATTGGTTGACCGAGCGCCGGACCCTTTCCGCACGCCGGGCCGCCGAGGCCACAACCGAGGCGATCGAGGCCGGCGCGGTGAAAACCGCATCGAGCAGGGGGCGCGACACCGCCCTGCCATTGCCGCCACCCGCCACCGGCGACAGCGACGTTGCCCTGGAAGCCTGCGCGCTGGCGCGGCACTATGGCGGGCTGAAGGCGGTCGACGGCGTCTCGTTCAAGGTGCGCTGCGGCTCCATTCATGCCGTGATTGGCCCGAACGGCGCCGGCAAGAGCACGCTGTTCAAG
>NZ_JAEMSD010000675.1 GCF_016462955.1 Bradyrhizobium sp.
GATCTCACTTGCGGGGGTCGTGCGATGAGCATTGTGCGCGCTCGCTGCGAGCGGCATGCTCAGGCAAAATCGGTATCCACTCTTGCTGAAGGCGGAGCTGATAGCAGGTTTCTGGCGATGATACGAGGCTTGAAAGCCCCCTCTTTCATGGATTTGGCGCTTCGGGCGGCCGAAACTGCCGGAAAGGCCGGCGAAGTTCCTGTTGGCTGCGTGGTGGTCCGCAACCAGGAGGTGATCGCCACCGGCGCCAACCGGACGCTGACCGACCATGATCCGACCGCCCATGCCGAGATCGTCGCGCTGCGCGCGGCCGCCGCGATGATCGGCAGCGAGCGGCTGGTCGACTGCGACCTCTACGTGACGCTGGAGCCGTGTACCATGTGTGCGGGCGCGATCTCGTTTGCAAGGGTCAGGCGGCTCTATTACGGCGCGGCCGATCCCAAGGGCGGCGCGGTGGACTCGGGCGTGCGGTTCTTCGCCGCGCCGACCTGCCACCACGCGCCGGAGGTCTATTCCGGCGTCGGCGAGAGCGAGGCGGCGCGGCTGCTGAGGGAGTTCTTTCGGGAGCGGCGTTAGCCTGCCGCGAAAAACTCGCGCAGCGCCTTCGCGGTTGCGTCCGGATTCTCCTCGGTGAGGAAGTGGCCGGACTCGACCGGCATGCCCTCCACGTTGGTGGCCCATTTCTTCCAGGTGTCGAGCGGGGTCGCGGCGGCCTGCGCCACGCCCGCATTGCCCCACAGCGCCAGCATCGGGATCGTGATCTTCTTGCCCGCCTCGAAGTCGGCCTTGTCGAGGTCGTAGTCGAAAGTGGCGCCGGCGCGGTAGTCCTCGCACATGGCGTGGATGCGGGCGGGATCGCGGAACGGGGCGAGGTAATGCGCGAGCGCGCGCGGGTCGATGGCGTCCAGCGTCTTCGACTTGGTCTGGCTCGCCATCTTGAAGCGCAGGAAGAACTCGCCCTGGCCGGAGATCAGCGTCTCCGGCAGCGGCGCGGGCTGGGCGAGGAAGGCCCAGTGCCAGATCTTCAGGGCATAGGCGCGGTTCATCCGCTCCCAGTAATCATAGGTCGGCAGGATATCGAGCACCGCGAGCTTCGACAGCCGGCCGGGATGATCGAGCGCGAGCCGGTACGAGACCCGGCCGCCGCGGTCGTGGCCGGCGAGCGCGAAATGCACGTGGCCGAGCCGCTCCATGACCTCGACCATGGCTTTCGCCATGGCGCGCTTGCTGTAGGGGATGTGCAGCGCATCGCTGGCGGGCATGTCGGACCAGCCATAGCCCGGCAGGTCGGCGATGATCAGCGTGAAGTGTTCGGTCAGCTCGGGCGCCACCTGGTGCCACATCACGTGGGTCTCGGAGAAGCCGTGCAGCAGCAGCAGCGGCGGGCCCTTGCCGCCGACGCGGGCGAAGATGCGGCCGAAGGCGGTGTCGATCCATTCGGCGGCGAAGCCCGGATAGAGGTCGGCGAGGTCGGACATCTTGTTGCATCCTTTTGGTCGGTCGCGGGGCCGTTCGACGAACGAAAGTTCGAAAACAACCCCATGCACAGTACCGGTATTATCATCGGGGCTACTAACCCCAACAACCGATTACATATTCTGGAACACGGATATGGCGGCGCGGTGACGTGAACGCGAGATTCCGGATCGACGCGGTGGCGGGCCCGATCCGGCGTGACGCGCTAGTTTTTGGCCTTCTCCGCCTCCACCGCCTGCCAGCCGATGTCGCGGCGGCAGAAGCCCTCGGGCCAGCGGATGCGGTCGACGGCCTGGTAGGCGCGGGATTGCGCCTCCGTCACGGTCGCGCCCAGCGCGCAGACGTTGAGCACACGGCCGCCATTGGCGAGGATCGCGCCGTCCTTCGCCACCGTCCCGGCATGGAAGATCTCGACGGTCTCGACCTCTGCAGCTTCCTCGAGCCCCTCGATGCGAGTCCCTTTTTGATAGTCGCCGGGATAACCCTTGGCCGCCATCACCACGGTGATCGCGGCTTCCTTGTGCCAGCGGAGATCAAAGTTCTTCAGCTGCCCGTCGCAGGCGGCGAGCAGCGCCGGCACGAGGTCGCTCATCATGCGCAGCATCAGCACCTGGCATTCAGGATCGCCGAAGCGGACGTTGAACTCGAACAGCTTTGGCCCCTGCGTCGTCAGCATGATCCCGGCATAGAGCACGCCGCGGAACGGCGTGCCGCGCTGCTTCATCCCCGCGACCGTCGGCAGGATGATTTTGGCCATGATCGCGTCGTGGATGGCGGGCGTGACCAGCGGCGTCGGAGAATAGGCGCCCATGCCGCCGGTGTTCGGCCCGACATCGTGGTCGAACACGCGCTTGTGGTCCTGCGCGGAGGCGAGCGGAATCGCGGTCTCGCCGTCGCACAGCGCAAAGAAGCTGATCTCGCGGCCCGGCAGAAACTCCTCGATCACGACCTCGGCGCCGGCCTCGCCGAAGGCGCCCTCGAACATCATGGCGATGGCGTCCTCGGCCTCGCGCACGGTTTTCGCAACGACGACGCCCTTGCCGGCGGCGAGCCCGTCGGCCTTGACCACGATCGGCGCGCCCTGGCTCTGCACATAGGCGCGCGCGTTTTCGGGATTGGTGAACCGCTGGTAGGCGCCGGTCGGAATGCCGAACTCGGTGCACAGCGCCTTGGTGAACCCTTTTGAGCTTTCGAGCTGCGCCGCCACCTTGCTCGGCCCGAACGCCTTGATGCCGCTAGCCGTGAGATCATCGACGATGCCGGCCGCCAGCGGCGTCTCCGGCCCGACCACGACGAGCTCGACCTTGTTCTGCTTGCAGAAGGCGATCACCGCAGCATGGTCGGCGACATCGAGCGCCACGCACTCCGCCTCCTTCGCGATGCCGGCATTGCCGGGCGCGCACCAGAATTTGGTCACCAGGGGAGAGGCCGCGATCTTCCACGCCAGAGCATGTTCGCGGCCGCCGGAACCGAGCAGGAGAATGTGCATCAGGGGCTCAGGATGAGGGGTTTGCTGGGGCGGAGGT
>NZ_JAEMSD010000676.1 GCF_016462955.1 Bradyrhizobium sp.
CCGGGACTTCGGCCACGGCTTCGGCGTGCTCGGCGATCAGGAGCCGAGCGCCGACGTCGCCGTCGAGCGTCATCAATTCCTTGAAGAAGCGGCGCGACCACAGCACGGGATTGCCGCGGCGGCCTTCGCAGACCGGCACGACGATGAGGTTGCCGCGGTCGGGTGCAAAGCTGTCGATCAAGCGGTCGATCAGGCCAGCATCGATCAGCGGCATGTCGCCGAGACACACGACGGCGCCGTCGCAGCTCTCTGGCACCGCGGCGATTCCGGCCTTGACTGAACTCGCAATGCCGCCGGCAAAATCCGCATTGCGGACGAACCTCACCTTCAGCCCTTGCAGCGCCTGCTCGACCAGCTCGGCCTGATGACCGGTGACGACGATCACCTCGGATGCCTTCGAGGCCAGCGCCTGCTCGGTCGCCAGTCGCACCAGCTTCTTGCCGTCGAGCTCGGCGAGCAGCTTGTTCGGGCCACCCATGCGGGTCGAGCGGCCCGCCGCGAGCACGATGGCGGCGACCTGGCTGTTGCCCTCGATCTCCGGCTCGGCGCGCGGCTGCGGCCGCGTCACGATCTCCATCAAGAGGCCGCCGACCCCCATGCCCATCAACTCGGACCGCGTCACCTCGATGCCGGCGAGAAGCCGCATCAAGACCCAGTCGAACCCGTTCTCGACCGGCGAGCGCGCGCAGCCCGGCGCGCCCAGCACCGGCACGCCGCCGGCCCGTGCGATCAGCAGGAGATTGCCGGGATCGACCGGCATGCCGAAATGCTCGATCTCGCCGCCGATGCCGGTCACCGCCGCCGGAATCACGTCGCGGCGGTCGGCAATCGCGGATGCGCCGAACACGATCACGAGCTCGGCGCCGAGGCCGAGCAATTCCTGGATCGCGGCCGACAGCGCTTGCTCCTCGTGCGGCACCCGCCGCTCGGCGATGATGCCGGCGCCGGCCGGTGCGAGCCGCTCGGTCGTGACGCGCAGCGTCTTGTCGATCACCTTGGAGGAGAGGCCCGGCAGCAGCGTCGAGACCACGCCGACGCGCTTGATCACGTAAGGTGCGACCTTGAGCACGTCCTTGCCCGCCGCCTTCATCGCGGCATCGCGCAAACTCGCTTCGACGCCGAACGGGATGATCTTGACGGTGCCGACCATCTCGCCCTCGACCACGGGCTTGAAGGCGGTGAGCGTGGCAAAAGTGATGGCCTCGTCGATGCTGTTAATGCGGTCGACCGCGGCGCGGTCGATCACCAGCACGCCTGGGCGCGCGGCGAACAGATTGGCGCGGCCGGTGAAGGCGCGCTCGACATGGATGCCTTCCCCGCCGATGGCGAGCGCGATGCTGGCGGCGGCAACGTCCTCGGAGACGTCGCCTTCCTCCAGGCGCACCACGACGATGTCCTTGATGCCGGCACGCTCCAGCGACTCGACCTCGGCTGGCCCGATCGTCGTGCCCTTCTTCAGAACCAGCGGCCCCTGGCGCAGGGTGTGGACGGTCACCCCGCCGATCGCATCCCTCGGGCTCGCCGGTCCAAACTTCATGCCGCTTCTTCTTTTTCTTTCGGAGGCAGCCGAAGCACAGCGGTGATCTCGGCCATGATCGCGACCGCGATCTCGGACGGCGAAACCGCGCCGATCGCAAGTCCGATGGGCGCGTGAATGCGTGCGATGTCGCTGTCCTTCGCGCCCTGCGCCCGCAGCCGGTCGCCGCGCTTGGCGTGTGTCTTTCGCGAGCCGAGCGCGCCGATGTAGAAGCAGTTGCGCTCGAAGGCGTGCAGCAGCGCGGGGTCGTCGATCTTCGGATCGTGCGTCACAGCGACAAACGCCGTATAGGCATCAACGTTGAGCGGCGGCAACGCGGTGTCCGGCCATTCCGCGATCAGTGGAATGTCGGGAAAGCGCTCCGGGCTCGCAAAGGCCGTGCGCGGATCGACCACGGTGACGTCATAGCCCAGCGAGCGCGCCAGCGGCGCGAGCGCCTGGCTGATATGGACCGCACCGACAATCACGAGCTTTGCCGTCGGCGCGTAGACGTTGAGAAACAGCTTCTTGCCGCCGGCCTCGACACTGGCGCTCTTGCCCATGCGAAGCTGCTTCTCCAGCTCGGCACGCAGCGGATCCCTGGCGAAATCCTTCGCCTTCACCAGCCGCTGCTCGCCGCTCTCGGTGTCAGTGACCAGGATCACCGGCCGGCGCGCGGCACGCTCGGCATTGAGTTCGTGCAGGATCTCGAGCTTCACGGCTAGCCGACCTTCTCGACGAAGACGCGGATGGTGCCGCCGCAGGACAGCCCGACATTCCAGGCGGTCTCGTCGGCGACGCCGAACTCCAGCATCCTCGGTTTTCCGCTCTGGATCACATCCATGGCCTCGGTGACCACGGCGCCCTCGACGCAGCCGCCGGAGACCGAGCCGAGGAAGGTGCCCTCGTCGTTGATGACGAGGCTCGAGCCCGCCGGGCGCGGTGCCGAGCCCCAGGTTTCGACGACCGTCGCCAACGCGACGCCACGGCCGGCCTTCTGCCAGTCCTCCGCCGCCTTCAGGATGTCCTCGTCGCGATCGAGCATGGGGTGCCTCTCAAGCTGCGGAACGGATCAGGCTGCGGTGATGCGGCGGCAGCGGCCGGGAGAGCGTCGTGATCAGCTCCTGGATCGAACTCAAATTATGTACCGGGCGGAATTCGTCAACGTGGGGAAGCATCATTTTGATGCCCTGCGCCTTGGCCTCGAAACCACCGAACCGCAGCAGCGGGTTGAGCCAGATCAGCCGCCGGCAGGACCGGTGCAGCCGGTCCATCTCGAAGGCCAGCTTGGAATCGGCTTCGCGCTCCAGCCCGTCGGAGATCAGCAGCACGATGGCGCCCTGGCTCAGCACGCGCCGCGCCCACAATTTGTTGAAGTTGTGCAGCGAGGCCGAGATCCGGGTGCCGCCGGCCCAATCCTCGACCGAGGCCGAGCAGCTCGCCAGCGCCTCGTCGGGGTCGCGCTGGCGCAGCGCACGGCTGACA
>NZ_JAEMSD010000677.1:0-2759 GCF_016462955.1 Bradyrhizobium sp.
TCCGCACAGGGATTGCCAAGAGGAGAGAGCCCTCACCCGCTCCGCTCTTCGAGCGTAGCGACCTCTCCCGCAAGCGGGAGAGGTAAGGGGAGTTCGGAGCGCCTGCCGTCACTTGTCGAGCCATGCGTCCCTGAAGCCGTCATTGACGCCAATTCCCGTGGTGATCAGGTTCTTGACCTTGCACCGCATGATCGTGGGGAATTGCAGCTCGAGCATCCAGGCCACCGGCACGTCCTCGACCAGGATCTTCTGCGCCTTCTCGTAGATCTCCTTGCGCTTGGAATCCGGCGTGGCGACGGCGCCCTCGGCAAACAGCTTGTCGATCTCCGGGTTGGAATAGCCCTCGACGTTGTTGAAGACCTGGCCCTTGGCGATGTTGCTGGAGATGTAGTTGCGGCCGACGCCGAGCGCAGGATCGCCGTACTGGTAGAGATAGGTGAAGGCGATGTCGTAGTCCCAGTCGCTGATCTTCTGGTTGCCGCCGGCAACGTCGGTCGCGATCGTCTCGATGTTCATGCCGACGTCCATGAGGTTCTGCTTCACCGCCTCACCCCAGCGCTGCCAGGTCTCGCCATAGGCGAGCGGCAAGATGCGGATCTTCTCGCCCTTGTAGCCGGCTTCCTTCAGCAGCGCCTTGGCCTTGGCAGGATCGTAGGGATATTTCTTCACGTCGTCGGTGTAGTATTTGATGGTCGAGGCGGAAGGGCCGGTGGCGACCTTGCCGAGCCCGTTCCAGATCACGTCCTTGGCGAAGTCGCGGTCGACCGCATACATGATCGCCTGCCGCACCCGCTTGTCCGCGAGCGGACCCTGGCGGTTGTTGAGCCACAGCCAGGCAAGCGGTGAGAAGAACTCCCAGCCGGCGCCGGTGACGCAGGTGTCCTTCAGCTTGGACAGCCGCGGCACGTCGAAATTCTCCACCGAGCCGCCGGGCAGCACGTCGACCTTGCCGGTCTCGTACGCCACCGAGCGCGCGGCGGCGTCCGGAATGATCTGCCAGTAGATCTCGTCGAGATAGGGCTTGCCCTTCTCGTGGTAGTTCGGGTTCTTGACCAGGCGGATGAACGAGCCCTTCTGCCACTCCTTGAACATGAACGGGCCGGTGCCGACAGGCGCATTGTTGTAGGCGTTGGTCTTCCAGTCGGTGCCTTCATAGAGATGTTTCGGCACGATCGGCATCGAGCCGACCTCGAAGATGCCGAGGAACGGGCCGAAGGGCTGCTTCAGCGTGAACACCACCGTATGGTCGTCCGGCGTCTCGATCTTGTCGACCTGCGCCAGATTGGTGCGGGCACGCGCATGCGTCTGCTTCAGCATCTCCATCGAGAACAGGACGTCGGCGGCGGTGAAGGGCTTGCCGTCGTGCCAGGTCACGCCCTTCTTGAGCTTGAAAGTGTAGGTCTTGGCGTCTTCGCTGACGCTCCAGCTTTCGGCAAGCCCGGGCTGCGGCTCGAGCTTCGGGCTGTAGCGCAGCAGCCCTTCGAAGATGTTGCCTGACACCATCTGGGTCGGGCCGTTCTGGACTTGTGCAAGCATCAGGCCGGGCGGCTCCGGCTGGATCACGGCATTGATCACGCCCCCCGTCTTCGGCGCCTGCGCCAGCGCCGGGGCCGTGAGGCCGCAAGCCAGGAGAAGACCAAGCAATACTCTTTTCGGCATGTCGTATCTTTCTCAAGCGAGGCAAGCCAAAAGCGCTTCGCGACGTCATGGCGTGCGAAGCTGCGGCCAGCCCATCCCAGTCCCCATCCGCCGGTGAGGCTCACACAGTCCCGTTCGGCGCCGCAAGATGAAAGTCTCGACAGCGTCCGCACAAAAAATGTACAGCGCGTCCTGTTTTCCCGCACGGGCTCTGCCCCCGCGAATTGGCTGGTTTCGAGGGATCAGGGCGGGTCTGGTGGCGTCGAGAGCCTGCCGCAGCTGTGCCCAAGCCCGCGCCTGCGACCAAAAGCATCAGGCCGTCATTTCGCGCCGAGCGCCCGCCGCAATTCGTCGAGCGCCTCGGCGAGTTGCTCGCGGTGCGCGATGTCGTCCGCAGGGATTGCGGCGACGCTGCCTGCGAGCTCCCGCAGGATGCCGGCGAGCAGGCCGAAATTGATATGCAGATGCACCGATTTGCGTTCGTCGGGCGCGCCCGGATGTTGCAGCACCAGCGCAACGCCGCTGCCGTCGAGCTTCGCCTCGAAGCGGGAGGAATGCTCGAAGGTGCCGACATAGAACTTGTCGGGATATTCGAGCGCAACCTCTGCCTTGTCGGGAACGGGCTTGGACATGTGACCCTCATCGAGATCGAACCCTTTTGGCTGAGAATTAGTCCGGCAACCTTGCGATAGGTCAGAGACGGCGCTGCTTCCGATTTGATCCGGATCAAAGCCGTGCGGCGGCCTCTGCGATCGAATGGCAACTGGCGAGACGCGGCTGCGCGTTCCCTTCAGCGGTGAGACCACGATGGACATTCAGGCCACGACGATCCCTGTCGATGACGATGCCGGACCCGACGTCGATTTCACGGCAGGGGCCGGCGTACAGCGCTGCCTGCAATTGCTGGGCAGGGCCGGCCTGCGTCCGACCCGCCAGCGCCTGGCGCTCGGCCAATTGCTGTTCCTGGGCGGCCATCGTCACGTCACCGCGGAGAGCCTCTATGAAGAGGCGATGGCGGCCAACACGTATCTGTCGCTCGCGACCGTCTACAACACGCTGAACCAGTTCACCGAGGCGGGCCTCTTGCGCCGGATCGCGGCCGACGGCCTCAAGTCGTTTTT
>NZ_JAEMSD010000677.1:2769-3000 GCF_016462955.1 Bradyrhizobium sp.
TATCTCGAAGGCGAGGATATGCTGGTCGACGTTGCCGACGGCCTCGCCTTCACCAAGCTGCCCGAGGCGCTTCCCGGCCACGAGATCGCGCGGCTCGACGTCATCGTCCATTTGCGCCGCAAGCCTACGTAGCGCCGGCACGTTCGGGGCGTGGGCGCATGCGCTCACCGCAATCCGGCCCGGCGAAATCCTTCCAGATAGTGCTCGCGGTCGCCGTCATTGGCCCATGGC
>NZ_JAEMSD010000678.1 GCF_016462955.1 Bradyrhizobium sp.
TCCTCGGACACCGGCGAATCCGCGCCCGCCGGCCCGCAGTACTTCGCCTTTGGCGATGCGCTGAAACGCCGGGCCGTCGACGACCCGATTTCCGTGTTTACCGAGGCGTTCCGCGCGATCAAGGTCAGCGCCTGGCTGCAGGCCAATGTCCGCCAGACCAAGGTGATCGGGGTTACGTCGGCCCTGCCGGCAGAGGGCAAGTCGACCGTTGCGGCCAATCTTGCGAATCTGATGGCCGACGCAGGCCGACGCGTGGTCTTGATCGACGCGGATCTGCGCAACCCCACCCTCGCGCGATCGCTCTCGCCGCGCCCGCAAGCGGGCTGGCTCGACGTGATCAGCGGAAAGCTCGACCTGAACGAGGCGACCGGACGTGAGCCGACGACCGGCTTGGCCCTTCTGCCGTTGCTCCTGACCGAGGCTCCCGTCCATTCCGATGAGATCCTCGCCTCGCAGGGATTCCGCGATCTCCTGGAGCAGCTGCGCAAAAGCTACGACTACATTATCGTGGATCTGCCGCCGCTGGCGCCGGTGGTCGACGTTCGCGCCACCGTGCCGGCGATCGATTCCTTTGTGTTCGTGGTGGAATGGGGAGCCACGAGCGTCAAGACGGTGCGCCGTCATCTGCTCCAGGAAACGGAACTGCACGAACGCTTGCTGGGCGTGGTGCTGAACAAGGCCAATACCCGACTGCTCGAGCGGTTCGAGCAGCCCGGCATTTACCAGAACGGCTACTATATGAGGGGAGCCTAAAGCGCGACAACATTCGGATGGATCGTCATGGCGCTTTAGGTTGTTGTCTACGCACGATCTTTCCGGAGAACCGGTTCGCGCTTTACCCGATCATGCTGTAGCGGCGCAGCAGCTTGGCGGCGTGAATTCTGTTCAGCCGTTGTCCGGGCGCCGCATACGGGCACCTTGGCGCGAGCGAAGCTCCTCTTCGTACTTCAGTTTTTCGAGCAGCATATCGGTTACGAGTCGGCGCAATTGAGCGTTCTCGATCTCCAGCCGCTTGATCGTCTCCTCCGAACTCGCATCATTGGCTCCGGATCGCGGGGGGGTCTCAAGGTCGCGTAAACCGTTGCCCGAAGCTGGCGAAGATTTGAGCATCTTCTTCCAGCGATGGTACGTCATGATGCTGACGCCAAGCGCTTTGGATATCTCGCGCTGGGTTTTGCCCTTTGCCGCCAGTTCGTTGGCCTGCGCAAGCTTGGCCGAAATCTCGTCGGTGGCATGCCTTTTCCCAACCATAATGGGTCCTTTCAGGCCCGAATGCGCTAGCCCAAGTCTAGTAAGCGCGAATCGTGAACCTTTTCAATAGGCCCCCCGGACTTCCCCCGGCCATCGTTGCCCGAATGGCCGCCTCCTTGGATCTGCTGGAGGCACGGTCGGGCTGAACCCGCTGCGCTGCCCCGTCCCGGCGCCTGCCAGCTTCAGCATGAAGCGCTCTCAGTGCTGCGCTTGCAGGTCAATGCGGGAGCGCGACCGCATCAATACGCATTGCGTGGCCACATCAGCTCAACGGCCGTTCTGAACATGATGTAAACATCGAGCGTCAGGCTCCAGTTATCGATATACCATAGATCTAGCTCGATCCGCTGCTTCATCAATTCCAGCTGTGGCGTGCCCCCTCGATAGCCGTTGACCTGGGCCCAGCCGGTGATGCCCGGCTTGACATGGTGGCGGAACGCGTAGTTCGCGATCATCCGGCCGTATTCGTAATCGTGCACCAGAGCGTGAGGTCGCGGCCCGACGATGGACATGTGGCCCTGCAGCACGTTGATCAATTGTGGCAGCTCGTCGATGCTGGTCTGCCGCAGCAGCCGCCCGACCCTGGTTACCCTGGGATCCTGCTTGGTCGCCTGGACGACAGACCCGCCATCCTCCTGCACGCACATGCTGCGCAACTTGTAGATGACGAAGGGCTTTCCGTTGAAGCCATGGCGGCGCTGCCGAAAGATTACCGGTCCGTTCGACTCCAGCTTGATTGCGATGGCTGAAATCGCCAGGGGAAGTATGAGGATCAGCAGCGACGTCGTCGCCACGACGATATCGAGCAGCCGCTTGCTCATCCGGTCCAGCGCCGAGAGCGGAGCCGGCTGCACCTCGACCATGTAGAGCCGTTGCGACATCGAGGTCTGGTGCCGCAGCACCGTGGAGACAGCGCAATCAGGCAACAGCCGCACGGGAAGCGGGATTGCACGCAAGTGGCGGAGCACTGCGGTGACTGCCTGCGGAGCCGACCAGGGCAGCGCGAGGACGATCTCCTCGGCGCCAGCGTGACGGATCCGCGCCGTCATGGCCTCGCCTCGCTTCGCCTCGGATCCGGGGAGCAGGTCGTCGACACGCGGCAAGGTCACGCGGTCGATCTCCTGAAGCCCGAATCGGGTCAGCAGTTCGTTCCGGTCGAACTGTGCGAGTTCCGGGGCCGTTCCGACCACAACCACCCGCCGCCCACGAATGGTCCCCGTCAGCAGCGCGGCTCTAAGGCTGCGCTTCGCCATCCATCGTCCGCAGACCAGACCGGTAGCGGCAACCGCGACGAAGCAAAGCACCGATCCCCGCGAGACCTCGGCACCAGACTTGAAAAGGAACAGGACCACCGGGATAGTCACCGCCGCGATGCACCAGCCGGCCAGGACGCGGCCGCCGTCGCGCTCGGCATCCAGCAAATGGTTGTGTCGGTACAAACCCAGGAAGTGCGCGACGAGAACGTGGGCAAGGCTTGCGACCAATCCCATCCCTGCATAAAAACCGACATCGCCAAGGCCCCCCCCGAGGGCATGCTGATACCCGAGGCCGCCCAGTGCACCCGCCGCAACGATGATGGCGGCGTCGAGGGTCGCGAACAGCGGCTCGATCAGAACGAACGGAAGGGCAAGGTGAGGCCGCGATCGGGGCTCGGATGTCGCGGTCGATCTAGCCGTGTTGGTCAAGTCGGTCACAATGCACCCCCGGCATCGAAGTCGCGATCCCGATAACACGCGCATTGTACCAT
>NZ_JAEMSD010000679.1 GCF_016462955.1 Bradyrhizobium sp.
GTGTTGATCGGATGCTTGACGCTGCCGAGCACCTTGCCGCCGTTGGCGGTCACCACCGCCGTGGTGTCGCGTTCCAGCGCGTGGCCGAAGGCGTAGTCGGCGGTGAGGAAGAACCAGGTGTCGCCGCCGGCCTTGGTCAGCGCCTTGCCGGTGCCGTTGGCCAGCATGTAGGTGTCATAGGTGTAGGAGACCGTGTTCGGCGTGCAGGCCTTGCCGGTCAGGTCGGCGGAGGCGGCGCCGGAATTCAGCAGGACCGCGTTCTTTTCCTTGACGAGATTGCTGACGGCAAGAGCGACGCCCGAGTTCGGCGTGTCCGCGATCGCGTCGACCTTCTCGTTGTCGATCCACTGCCGGGCGATGTTGACGCCGACGTCCGGCTTGTTCTGGTGGTCACCGCTGATGACGTCGATCTTCCAGCCCTTCGCGAGCAAGCCGGAATCCTCGACCGCCATCTTGATCGCGACCACCGAGTTCGGGCCGCCGATGTCGGCGTAGAGGCTCGACATGTCGTTGAGCACGCCGATCTTGACGGTCTTGTCCTGCGCGTGGGCGGATGTGGCAAAACCGAAGGCGGCACAGGCCAGAAGGGCCGCGGAGCGGCGGGCGAACGTCGTCGTCATGAAAGATTTCCTCCATTGTCAAATATGCGGACGGCTCTCTTGGATGGAGCCTTTGTTCCGGCTGATGGCTCTAGCCTGTCCCACGGCCGGCGGCAATGCATCTAAAGCCTGATGACGCTGCGTCGTAGCGTCATCCGGCGGTTAACTTTTGGTCAAAATGCGTTGAGTCGCTATCTCGGCGCGTCCCATGTGGGCCGATGCGCTGACCAGCGTCGACCCCCGCGGTAAGGGCGTTACCTCGGGCGTCATCAAGCGGGCGCGCGGAAGCTCATCAGGCTGCGGGTCTTGTAATCGTAGAACTTGCCGGTCTCGGCCCAGTCAGGCGCGCACATCGGCACGATGAATTCGGCGACCTGTTCGGGCGTGTCGAGCGTCGCGGGATCCTCGCCGGGCATCAGCGTGGCGCGCATGCGGGTGCGGACCGGGCCGGGGTTGAACAGGTTGACGCGCAGCTTGGTATTCGCGGTCTCCTGCGCCCAGGCGCGGGCCAGCGTCTCCAGTGCGGCCTTGGAGGCCGCGTAGGGGCTGACATAGGCGGTCGCCTTGTTGGCGGCGCCCGAGGTGATGAACACGGCGCGGCCGGCATCGGACTGCCTGAGCAGCGGCTCCATGCAGCGGATCAGCTGGAAGTTCGCGGAGACGTTCACCGCCATCACGTCGTTGAAGGTCTTGAGCTCGATATGGCCGATCGGGGAGGACGGTCCGAGCACGCCGGCATTGCCGACGAAGATGTCGAGCTTGCCGTAGCGCTCGTGCAGGCCGGCCCCTAACCGCGCGATGCCGTCGAAATCGGTGAGGTTGAGCGGCACCAGAGTGGCGCTGCCGCCGTCTTTCCGGATCTCGTCGTCGAGCTCTTCCAGCCCGCCTTGCGTCCGCGCCGTCGCAACGATATGCGCGCCGGCCTTGGCGAGCGCGATTGCGGTGGCATAGCCGATGCCGCGGGAGGCGCCGGTGACGAGAGCGATACGGTCGGCGAGGGGTTTTGTCATCGTCGAATACTTCCGTCATGCCCGGGCTCGTCCCGGGCATCCACGTTCTTTGCGGCGGGTATTACAGACGTGGATGGCCGGGACAAGCCCCGCATGCACCTGTCATTCCGGGATGGTGCGAAGCACCAGACCCGAATCTCGAGATCCTCAGGCGCGCAACTGCGCGCCATAGTTCGATGCTTCGCATCGCCCGGGATGACGCCTTCGATGTCAGCTCGCCTCGGCCAGCAACGACAGCTGCCGCGGCTGCGGCTCGGTCTGGGTCTGGTCGGTGAGGTGGGTCGGATAGGCCCCGGTGAAGCAATGGTCCGAGAACTTCGGATTGGCGGGGTCGCGGCCCGGCTCGCCCATGGCGCGGTACATGCCGTCGATCGACAGGAAGGCGAGCGAGTCGGCGCCGATGATCTCGCGCATCTCTTCCAGCGAATGCGTCGCGGCGAGAAGGCCGCCGCGGTCGGGCAGGTCGATGCCATAATAATCGGGATAGAGGATCGGAGGCGAAGCGAGACGGAAATGCACTTCCTTGGCGCCGGCATCGCGCATCATGCGCACGATCTTCTTCGAGGTGGTGCCACGCACCAGCGAATCGTCGATCAGGATGATGCGCTTGCCTTCGATCGCGGCGCGGTTGGCCGAATGCTTCATGCGCACGCCGGATTCGCGGATCGCCTGCGTCGGCTGGATGAAGGTGCGGCCGACATAGTGATTGCGGATGATGCCGAGCTCGAACGGCACGCCGGAGAACTGGCTGTAGCCGACCGCGGCGGGCACGCCGGAATCCGGCACCGGCACCACGACGTCGACCGGCACGTGGCTTTCGCGCGCGAGCTGCGCGCCGAAATTCTTGCGCACCTCGTAGACCGAGCGGCCGTGCACGATGGAATCGGGACGCGAGAAGTAGATGTATTCGAAGATGCAGGGACGCGGCGCCATCGGCGGGAACGGCTTGTGGATGTCCTGGCCGTTCTCGTCGAACACGATGACCTCGCCCGGCTCGATGTCGCGCACGAAGCGGGCGCCGATGATGTCGAGCGCGCAGGTTTCTGAGGTCAGGATAGGGCAGCCATCGAGCTCGCCGAGCACGAGCGGACGGATGCCGCGCGGATCGCGCGCGCCGACCAGCTTCTTGTTGGTGAGCGAGACCAGGGCATAGGCGCCCTCGATCTCGCGCAACGCGTCGATGTAGCGCTCGATGAAGCGGGCGCGCTTGGAGCGCGCGACCAGGTGCAGGATCACTTCGGTGTCGGTGGTCGATTGCATCATCGCGCCGTGCTTGACGAGCTCGCGGCGCAGCGTCAGGCCGTTGGTGAGGTTGCCGTTGTGGGCGACCGCGAGGCCCCCGGCATTGAGCTCGGCGAACAGCGGCTGCACGTTGCGCAGGAT
>NZ_JAEMSD010000210.1 GCF_016462955.1 Bradyrhizobium sp.
CCCTATCGCAAGAAGCACTACATGCAGGCCGGCGTCGGCCATTACGGCGTGTTCTCGGGCAAGCGCTGGAACAACGAGATCTATCCGCTGCTGCGGGATTTCGTGCACGTCAATTCGTGAGGGGCCTTGAATTCGTGAGGCGCCTTGAATTCGTAAAGCGACCTGGCGCAGCAGCAAAGCAGCCTCGACCGCGTTCCTAGCTCATCCTTCGCCGCAGCGTTGCCGACGGCGTCTCGCCGAATTTCTCGCGGTAGGCGCCAGCCATCCGGCCGAGATGGGTGAAGCCGAGATCGAAGGCGATGTCGGTGATGGAAGTGTCGGGCGCGGCTTGCGCGAGGCGCGCGTGGAGGCCGGCGAGCCGCAAGCCGAGCAGCATCTGCGAGATCGACACGCCGAAGTGGCGGCGGAAGCCGAGCTGAAGCGCACGAATGCCGATCCCGGCCGCGCAGGCGAGCTGCGCGAGATCGAGCGGTTCGCCGGCATTGTCCGCCAGATGGTCGCGCGCGGCGCGGAGTGCGCGCGGCAGGCGCTCGGCCTGACCCGAGAACGTTTCAATCGCATCCGACAGGCCGTGCCGCTGGCGATTGAGGAGATGATCGAGCAGCAGCTCGCGCCAATCCGCCATCGCCACCGGCGAGAGCCGGCCTGATGGCCCGAGACGCTCGGCGAGCGTCATCAACCCGGCGAGGCGGGCCTGCAAGGTGCGCCCGGACGGCGCCTCCAGGTCGATTACGGGATCGAACTCGACCGTGCCGGTCGCCCTGCCCGACAGCGCCGCGGCGCGCTGCTCGACCATGCGGCGGTCGAGCAGCAGGATCGCCTGTGCGCAATCGCGCCACATCATCCGGGTCGGGATGGTCGGCGACAGCAGCGACGCCGCCCGGTTCGGCGCGACATCGAGCTCGCCGACGCCTGCACGAATGCGGGCGCTGCCCGCGAGCGGCACCTGCACCAGGAAGAAGCGATCGAGACAGCCGGGATCGATGCCGACCGATCCGCCATAGGCGACGTAGTTGATGGAGAAGCCGTCGAAATCAGCGCAATTGTGCCGGGCGGAGAAGCCGGCCGCCCGCACCTCTCCGGGCTCGAGATCGTGCGGGCAGAAGATGCGGCCGATCTCTTCGGCGGCCTCGTCGACATCATCCGTGGTGACGCGGGCAAAGGCCGCGAGCCGCTCGGCTGCGGGTGCCCTTGCACTCATTTCCTGCACGGCTGCGGACATCGTCGACCACGCTTCGCGTCGCGGAATTGCTTTAAGCCTATAATAGTTCAGCGGATGCGAAAAGGGCCGTCGGCGACGTCGCGTGCTGCACGGCAACAATAGTGCCCGGATTCGTTTAGCGGATAGACAGCCGGCGCGAACCTGGCGGAAGCTCGGTCCCCGCCGGTATCCATGAGGAGGTGAGCATGACTGCACTCGAAAAGGGCATTACTGCAAACGGCACGGGCTATGGCGGCAAGAGCTGGAACATCCTGGGCCAGGTCTATTTCCCCAAGGCCGTCACCGACTCCACTTTCGCGTTCGAGACCAACAGCGATCCCGGACAGTTCGTGCCGGTGCACATCCATCCGACACAGGACGAGTTCATCCTGGTGCAGGAGGGCACGCTCGACCTCAAGCTCGACGGCGTGTGGGTCAAGGCCCATGCCGGCGACCTCGTGCGCATGCCGCGCGGCATCCCGCACGGCTATTTCAACAAGTCCGACAAGCCCTGCCGCGCGCTGTTCTGGGTCTCGCCGATGCAGAAGCTGGAGGCGCTGTTCGAGCAGCTGCACAATCTGACCGACCCTGCGGAAGTGGTCCGCATCTCGGCGCTGCACGAGGTCGACTTCCTGCCGCCCGAGGCCAACGACTAGCCGTCGCCGCTTCCTCCGCTTTCATCTGCCTGCAGCCCGGCCGGCCGCGCCTTGCGGCCGAACGCCGCCGCTTGCGCGCGAAACAGATCGAGCAATCCCATGGCCAGCCCAAAACATGTCTGCGTGATCGGCGCCGGCGTCTCCGGCCTTGCCGCCGCGAAAGCATTCTCCACCCGCGGCCACCGCGTCACCATCGTCGAACTCAGCGCCGATCTCGGCGGCGTCTGGGAGCCGGCGCGCTCTTATCCCGACGTGCAGACGCAGAGCCCGAAGGAGCTCTATCGCTACACCGACCGCGCCATGCCGGACGCCTATCCGGAATGGCCGACCGGGCCGCAGGTCCACGCCTATCTCGCCGATTACGCCAAGAGCTTTGGCCTCGACCGCATGGTGCGGCTCGGCACGGAGGTTGCCGACATGGCGCGCCGTGCTGACGGCAGGCCGGGCTGGACGCTCGCGCTGAAAACCAGGGATGGTGCGACGACCAGCGAGGATTTCGATTTCGTCGCGGTCTGCACCGGGCAATTCAACGAGCCGCGCGAGCTGCATTGCCCCGGCGAAGACGCGTTCCTGGCGCAGGGCGGCCAGATCCTGCATTCGTCGAAATACGGCGATCCCGCGCTGGCGAAAGGCCGCCGCGTCGTCGTGCTCGGCGGATCGAAGTCCGCAACCGACATCGCGGTGAACGCGGTGAAATCGGGCGCACGCGAGGTCACGATCGTGATGCGCGAGCCGGTCTGGCGCATTCCCTACTTCATCGGCGGTCTCGTCAACTTCAAGCGCATCCTCTACATCCGCGCGCAGGAGGAGATGTTTCCCGGCTGGGGCGCGAGTGCGATGGCGCGACTCGCCCAGCGCGTGGCCGCACCTTTGATATGGGCGAACTGGCGCGGGCTGGAGAGCCTGTTGAAGGCCCAGCTCAAGCTGAAGCAATGCAGGATGGTGCCGAAAGAGCGGATCGAGGACGGCGTCAACTGCTCGGTGCCGATCGCAACGCCCGGCTTCTATCCCATGGTCGCCGACGGCCGCATCAAGGCGGTGTTCGGCACTTTCGACCATTATGAAGGCGACAGCATCGTGATGAGCGGCGGTGAGCGCATCGGGGCCGACGTCGCCGTGCTCGCGATCGGCTACAAGCTCGGCGTGCCATTCCTGCCCGAGTCCTACCGGCAGAAGCTGGTGGACGCTGACGGGCAGTACCGGCTCTACCGCCTGATCGCCAACCCCGACCTGCCCGACATGGGTTTCGTCGGGTTCAACTCCTCGTTCTGCACCGTGCTCTGCGCCGATCTCGCCGCCAACTGGCTGGTGCGTTATGCCGACGGCCAGCTCGCCAACCAGCCGACGGCGCAGGCGATGCGCGACAACATCGAGATGATGCTGCACTTCAAGCGTGTCGAGCGGCCGGCCGCGGGCGTCTATGGCGGGCTGTGCGTCGCGCCCTATCACTACCGCCATTTCGACGAGCTGATGGCCGACATCGGCGCGAAGAACCAGAAGACCGGCGGACTCAAAGGACGCTTCCAACCGCCGGATGCGGATGCTTACGGCAAATTCCTCGCGACGGCGCCGGACTATCGGGCGGCGTGAGAGGAGAATTGCGGCAGCTCGCCTCTGGCGTCTACGATCTCGCTGGCCATCGAATCGACGGGAACCAGCCAGAGGATCGGCCATGGGATCGAGACGACTTGCCACCGCGGCGCTTGCTGCTGCTGCCCTCTTCGTCGCGGCGCCGGTCCATGCGCAGAGGGCACCGTCGCCGCAGCAATCGGAGGCGCTCGCCACTTACGAGCGCGCGCTCGGCGACTTCAAGTCCATCCTCGCCGAGCGGCGGCGTCAGATCGAGGCCAAGCAGCCGCTGCCGAACCTGCCGGGACAGGCGCTGTATCTCGCGCGGGTCGCCGTCATCAGCAGCTACAAGGACCTGACCGACGTCATGCCGTCACGGATCGGCCGGCCCAACAAGTTCGAGATTCCTCCGGCCTATTTCGACGCCGACATCGAGCCGCTGGTCGAGGAATACGGCAAGCTGTTCGACATCATGGAAGCGCCGCCTGCCGGCGCGCAGAACTCGCCGACGCCGTTCAAGGACGTCGTCGATCTCGCCGTTGCGATCGCGCGCGCCAAGGGGCTCGCGCCTGAACATGCCGAGATGGCAGGGCGCATCAGCCTCGGGCTGTTCTTTGCCGAGACCAACGGCAAGCAGAACGTCCGCAATGCGCGCTCCAACACCTATATGGGCAGCTTCCAGACCGGCCCCTCCGAAGACCGCAACGGCCGACGGAAATGGGAGAAGATCAAGGGCGACGTCGCCGCGATCGATCCGCACCTGAGTGCGCGCGACGACAAGGAAGAGGCCCGGGCCCGCGGCACCGATCAGCGCTTCAACCATTGGACCAACGTGCGCAACGGGTTGATGAACGCGCATGCCGACCTGTTCCGCGAGATCCCCGGCATCGTCAAGACGCTGCCCGACCCGATCGACCAGATGAAGGTATTCCAGTTGATCCAGATCGTTCCCACCCCGACGCGGTCCGCGCTGAAATCGGGCGATCTCCTGAACTACCGGGTCTCCAGCCCCACGATCATGAGGTACCTGCGCAACAACAGCATCTTTGCCTTCGGACAGGCCGACCGGGCGCGAACCTCGGCCAGCTACCGCGAGATCTTCGGCGCGATGTGGCTGTTCAACCGGAAGTTCGAGAAGGCGATGGCGAAGCATGCGGAGCTCAAGCGGCGGTAGTGCCGCGTGCGAGCGGTATCGCTCCTTGCTGAGCTGGGTACGAAACGCAGGAGGCGAACATGTCCGCGCGAAGGGCGACCGGTTGATCGGTCGCCCTTCTCTTCATTCTTCAAATTGCGGATCAATGGTGACAATCCGCGGCCATACCCGCGTTCTCAGTAACGCATTAGGCCCGGTCCGCCGAAGCGATAGTTGATACGTGCGGTTACAATATCAATGTCCTGACCGATGCTGTTGGTCGTCGCAACGCCTCCGGGCGCCGCCGCAAAGCCCAGAGTCCGACGATCGAGGAAAATGTGATCGTACTCCACGCCGACCGACCAGTTGGGTGCGAAACCGTACTCCATGCCGGCGCCGACGCTGGCTCCCCAACGCGTATCGCTGCTGCTGTTGATCAAGGCACTGGTCGCCGTGAAGGTGTGGGTGTAGCGGCTATCCACCACGGCGGCGCCGCCCTTCACGTAGAGCAGCGCGTTGTTCCAGGCCCATCCGACCTGGCCCGTGAACAGACCGAAGGCGCGCACCCGGGAATTGATGGTGAGGTCACCCGGCGCGAACACGAAGGCCGGCGACGATACCCGCGATCCGTTCAAGTCGGCCCAGTTGCCCTGCGCCTCCAACCCGAACACCCAGGCCGCCGATTGCCAGCGATACCCGATCTGACCGCCAGCGACGGCGCCGTCCGAGTTGTGACACCCCTCGCTCGCCGTGAAAGGCGCGCCGGCGAAGCTCACGAAATCCCAGCAGTTGCGGGTGGTGCCCCATCCACCGTTGCCGCCGATGTAGAAGCCGCTCCAATCGTAAACCGCCGCGATGGGCGGCGGCGCCTTGACGTAGGGCTTGGCTGCCATATCGGCGGCCTGAGCATGCGTACTCAACGCCAGTGCCGCCACGGCGACACCGGCAAGGATTGTCTTTTTCATGTGGAGTCCCCTTTCAGCTAAATGCCGTCATGACTAGACAACAATCATCAATGCTTCGCTGTAACCGTGAAACCACGGGCACGTTGAAGTTGCGCCAAGAGAGTTCCCCTCAGAGTTGAGCGTGTGGCGCGAAAAGCTCATGTGAATCAATGAAGCTTGGCGCCAGCGCGCCGCAACATCTCGGAACCCAGTCCGTTCGGCGCGACGCTACCTGTCCTTCCGAATCGAAAAACGATTCTTTCGCTTCTCGAAGGCGAGGTATTGCTCGATGGCGGCCTGCAGTTCATCGGCCAATTCCAACCGCCGCTCGGGCGTGTTGAGACCGCGCTGAAGCTCGAGCACCCGGCCGGCCATTTCCTGGCATATCTTCGCAAGCATTTGGTTCATGGCAGCGCTTCCCTCGGGGGTTGGAACGAGAGGAAGTCGGTCTTGGATCACCTCCGACCCCGACCCGAAAGCTCGCGCCGGAGTGTAATGAGTCTGCGATGGCCGCTAACGGGCATAGCGACCAATATCAAGGGTCTCGGAAATACTCGACCACCGTACTCCGTTCCTATTCGGCGCGTCAGGGGCTTTGTCTTCGTAAGGCTTTGCGCCGCGTGGCGTCGGTCGTGGTGGGCAATCAGGGCGCGCCAAGGGAGCGGGTTGCAAGTGCTAGCACAGGTTGTAGTCTCGCGGTGACATCGACCACACGGACAATTTCATGCGCATTCTCGTTCTCGGCGGCAGCCAGTTTCTCGGGCGGGCGATTGCGAGCCATGCTTGCGCGGTGGGTCACGACGTGACCTGCGCAGCCCGCGGTCTTGCAGGGCCGATTGCCGCCGGCGCCCGCTTGGTGCGGATCGACCGCGACCTGGCCGACGGACTTGCGCCGCTCACGGGCGAGACGTTCGACGCCGTGATCGACGTCTCGCGTCATCCCGGCCAGGTCCGCCGCGCAGTCGCCGCGCTGAAGCGGCCGGGCGTGCATTGGACCTTCGTCTCGACGATCAGCGTCTACGCGGACAACCGCATCCCCGGGCAGCGCGCCGACACGGCGCCGCTGCGCGAGCCTGTTGCGGCGGAGATCGAGCACAGCACCGAGGCGATCTACGGCGCCGCCAAGGTCGCCTGCGAACACGCGGTCGGCGGCGACGCCTTCATCTGCCGCGCCGGCCTCATCGCAGGGCCCGAGGACCCGACCGGACGGTTCGCCTACTGGCCGGCGCGGCTTGCGCGCGGCGGCGAGGTGCTGGCCCCGGGATCGCAGGAGGATGCCGTCCAGTTCATCGATGTGCGCGATCTCGCGCAGTGGATCGTGCGTGCGGCGGAGACCGACCTCACCGGCATCTATGAGGGGATCGGGCCGATCCGCACGCGCGGCGAATTCCTTAGGGAATGCGCATCCGCGCTGGACGCGTCCTGCACGTTCACCTGGATCGATCGCGCCTTTCTGGAAGCGCATGACGTCAGGCGTTGGGCGGGCCCGCGGTCGCTGCCAATGTGGCTGCCCTTGCCGGACTACGCCGGATTCCTGACGCGCGACACCTCGCCGGCCCGCGCGGCCGGATTGACCTCGCGGCCGATCGCCGACACGGCACGCGATACGTTTCACTGGCTCCGCGACAGCAACGGCCCGGTCGTCGGTCTCACCGCCGACGAGGAGAAGGAGGTGCTCGCGGCGTGGCATGCGCGAGAGCCGGTTGCGACCGAATTGTAACATTGTCGTCCGCAACGCAGTCCGGCAATATCCGGTGTGGACCGTCGATCGTGCGCGCGATGAAAAGCGGTTTGTGCTGACAAATCTGTCAAAGGCCACACAGCAGTTTGCGACTCAAGGCGGGGGACTGCCATGGGTATGGTGTTCCACGCCCGGTCATTTGTTGCTAGCCTGCCGCACCGACAGACACTCATCGGGGGCTACCGCATGACCTCAGCGAATCCCGCATCTCCCGCACGGCGCGATGGAGCGTGGAGACATGTTGGGCGGGGCTTGGCGCGAGCCCTGCCAAAGGGCTTGGCTGCGGCAGCCGCCGTGGTCGCGCTCGCGGGCTGCGAGGACAAGAACACGTTCGTGGCGCCGCCGCCCCCCAAGGTGGACGTCGCGACGCCGGTGCAGCGCCCGGTGACGCGCTACATCGAGGCCACCGGCAACACGGCGCCGATCAAGAGCGTCGATCTGGTCGCGCGCGTGCAGGGCTTCCTGCAAACGATCGACTATCAGGACGGCACGTTCGTCAAGCAGGGCACCCAGCTGTTCACGATCGAGCCCGAGACCTACAAGCTCAAGCTCGAGCAGGCGCAGGCGGCCGAAGCCGGCGCGCAGGCCTCGCTGCGGCAGGCGGAAGCCGACTACAAGCGGCAGGCCGATCTGGTGCAGCGCCAGGCGGTCTCGCAGGCCACGCTCGACACCTCGACCGCCAACCGCGACAACGCGCAGGCCAACCTCCAGCAGGCCCAGGCCAATACGAAACTCGCCGAGGTGAATTACGGCTACACCAAGGTGACGGCACCGTTCGACGGCGTCGTCAGCGCGCACATGGTCTCGATCGGCGAACTCGTCGGCGTCTCCTCGCCGACCCAGCTCGCCACCATCGTCGCGATGGACCCGATCTATGTGAACTTCACCGTCAACGAGCAGGACGTGCTGCGCATCCGCGCCGAGGCGACCCGCCGCGGACTGACGCCCGCGGACATGAAGCATTTCCCGATTCAAGTGGGGCTCCAGACCGAGACCGGCTATCCGCACGAGGGCAAGCTCGACTACGTCTCGCCGACCCTCAACCAGTCGACCGGCACGCTGGCGGTGCGCGGCCTCGTTCCCAACGACAAGCGGGTGCTGCTGCCCGGTTATTTCGTCCGGGTCCGCGTGCCCTTCGACCAGGAGAAGAGCGCCCTGCTCGTTCCCGACACCGCACTCGGCAGCGACCAGGGCGGCCGCTATCTCCTGGTGGTCAATGGCGACAACGTCGTCGAGCAGCGCAAGGTACAGATCGGCCCCGTCGACAACGGCCTGCGCGTGATCGAGAGCGGCCTGAAGCCGGAGGACCGCGTGGTGACCGCGGGGCTCCTGCGCGTCATACCGGGCCAGAAGATCGACCCGCAGGTGACGAAGATCGAGCAGACCCAGGCCTCGAGCAAGTAGGGGCGGCCAGCCATGATCTCAAAGTTCTTCATCGAGCGGCCGGTCCTCTCGAACGTCATCGCGCTCTTGATGATCCTGATCGGCGGCGTGGCGCTGTTCAACCTCGCCGTCGCGCAATACCCTGATGTGGTGCCGCCGACCGTGCAGGTCACCACGCGCTATCCCGGCGCCAGCGCCAAGACGGTGATCGACACCGTGGCCTTGCCGATCGAGCAGCAGGTCAACGGCGTCGAGGACATGCTCTACATGCAGTCCTACAGCGGCGCGGACGGCACCTACACGCTGACCGTGACCTTCAAGATCGGCACCGACCTCAACTTCGCGCAGGTGCTGGTGCAGAACCGCGTCTCCAGCGCGTTGTCGCAATTGCCGCAGGCGGTGCAGAACCAGGGCGTCACGGTGCAGAAGCGCTCGACCTCGATCCTCCTGTTCGTGACGCTGACCTCGCCGGACTCCAGATTCGACAGCCTCTATCTCAGCAATTACGCCACCATCAACATCCGCGACGAGCTCTCGCGCCTGCCGGGCGTCGGCAACGTCACCGTGTTCGGCGCCGGCCAATATTCGATGCGGGTCTGGCTCGATCCGAACAAGCTGCAGGCGAGGAACCTGGTGCCCCAGGACGTCATCCAGGCGATCCAGCAGCAGAGCCAACAGGTCTCGGCCGGCCAGGTCGGCGCACCGCCGACGCCGCCGGGCCAGGCGTTCCAGTACACGCTCAACGTCAACGGACGGCTCGAAGACACCAGCCAGTTCGAGAACATCATCGTCAAGACGGGCAGCAGCGGCGACGTCACCCGCGTGCGCGACGTGGGCTGGGTCGAGCTGGGCGCGCAGACCTACAGCCAGATCTTCTCGCTCAACAAGCAGCCCGCCGTCGGCATCGGCGTGTTCCAGTCGCCCGGCGCCAACGCGCTCCAGGTCGAGAAGGCCGTCGAGAAGAAGATGGCCGAGCTCGCCAAGCGCTTCCCGGAAGGCATCAAGTACGACACGCCGTTCGACACCACCAAGTTCGTCGAGGCCTCGGTGCACGAGGTCTACATGACGCTGATCGAGGCCGGCCTGCTGGTGCTGGTCGTGATCCTGGTGTTCCTGCAGGATTGGCGTGCGATGCTGGTGCCGGCGACGACCGTGCCCGTCACCATCATCGGCGCCTTCGCCGCGATGGCGGCACTCGGCTTCACCATCAACATGTCGACGCTGTTCGCGATCGTGCTCGCGATCGGCATCGTGGTCGACGACGCCATCGTGGTGGTCGAAGGCGCGGCCCACAACATCGAGCAGGGCATGAACGGCCACGACGCCGCGATCCGCGCAATGGACCAGCTGTTTGCGCCGATCGTCGGCATCACGCTGGTGCTGATCTCGGTGTTCCTGCCGGCCTCGTTCCTCGCCGGCCTCACCGGGCGGATCTATTCGCAATTCGCGCTGGTGATCGCGGCGACCGCGCTGCTCTCCGCCATCAACGCCGCGACGTTGAAGCCAACGCAATGCGCGCTATGGCTGCGGCCGGCCGTGCCGCCGGAGCAGCGCAATTTCTTCTATCGCGGCTTCAACGCGGTCTATGACCGCGTCGAGCGCGGCTACACCCGGCTGATCACCTTCCTCGTCAGGCATGCCACCGTCTCGGTCGCCTTCGCGCTCCTGGTGATCGGCGCCAGCGGCTACGGCCTGTCGCGGGTGCCGACCGGCTTCCTGCCGATCGAGGATCAGGGCTACCTGATAGCGGCGGTGCAGTTGCCCGACGGCGCCGCGCTGGAGCGGACGCAGGCCGTGCTCGACAGAGCGAGCGGACTGATCAAGGACACCCCCGGCGTGGCGCAGGTCATCACCATCGCCGGCATCTCCGCGCTCGACAACAGCGCCAGCCTTGCCAATGCCGGTGTCGCCTACATCATCCTGAAGGATTGGGACGCGCGCAAAGGGCCCGGCGAGGACCTGCGCTCGCTGGTCTTCGGGCTCAACGACAAGCTCGCTGATATCATGGAGGCGCGCACCATCGTGCTGCCGCCGCCACCGATCCAGGGCATCGGCAACGCCGCCGGCTTCTCGATGCAGGTCGAGCTGCGCGACGGCAACAGCGATTTCGCCAAGCTGCAGGCCATCACCGCGGCGGTGGTCTCCAACGCGCAAAGCCAGAGCGCGCTGCAGCGCGTGCAATCATCGTTCCGCGCCTCGGTGCCGCAATTCAACGTCGAGATCGACCGCGTCAAGACCCAGACGCTGCACGTGACGACGGACCAGGTGTTCGCGGCGCTGTCGACCTATCTCGGCTCGTCCTACGTCAACCAGTTCAACAAGTTCGGCCGCGTGTTCCAGGTCTACACCCAGGCCGATCC
>NZ_JAEMSD010000680.1 GCF_016462955.1 Bradyrhizobium sp.
AAGGGGAACATTGCGCTGGCGCTGCTGATGGTCGGCGGCATCGCCATGCTGGACTATCGCGCCGCTCAGGCCACTAAGCCGCGACGCCCGCCGCGCGATGCCCGGCGCAAGCTCTATCCGAGCCGCAGCGGCTTCCCCAAGGGCATCGAAAGCGCAAGGACTGCAGCAAGGCAGATCGCAGTGCACGCCAGGACAGACCAGGTGAAGCAAGGTGATGCGCACCGAGTCCCGTGACGACGTCGCGTCGGAATTCGCCGTAAGCATTCGATCAGGCACGGACGATACGCGCCGCCATGGGCGAGGAGCCTCCCCTAAATCAGTGGACACCTATAGCTTCGGCAGCGAGAGGTGTCAGATGACGAAACGGCAGCGATAGACACGCGGTCGCTCGTGTCGTGCTAAAGGCCCACGCGGCGCACCGCGCCTCGATGCTTACGGATCGTATCCGCGCACCCTACTCCTGCCAGAATGTAGCCAGCTCTTCCGCCGTCACCAGGTCGACTTGGCCGTGAAAGCGCGTGCGATACATTGTCATGAGCGCATCGTGCCCGACGTCGGACGAGCTGCACAGCGCGTCCTCGACGATGACGATCCTGAAACCGAGATCGACGGCGCTCAGGACCGTCGAGAGGACGCAGACGTCGGTCTCGGCTCCCGATATCACGACGGTGCCGACGTTCTTATCGACCAGCAGGCTCGCGAGACCGGGATAGCTGAAGGAAGAATAGGCCGGCTTGTCGATCACGGCAGCGGGCGGAACGAACCGGCTCAAGGCCGGCACGAGTTCGAGCGCCGATGACGGCAGATGCCTCCGGGTCGCCCGGTGCCAGCGGCGAAAATAGCTCTGCCATTGCCCCGGGCGATCCTCCGGATCCTGCGGGGTGATGAAGCGCGTGAAGATCGTTCTCTCCGGATGACGTGAAACGACCGAAACGATCGTCGGCAGGACTCGCTCCATCCAGGGCGTCGCCCACAGGCCGCCGGGGGCGAAGATGTTCTGCATGTCGATACACAGGTGAACGGCGCCGCTGATCCCGGCAACCTCCGACGTAGCGTCCCTCATCATCTCCACCGTCGAGCGCATTCGATGACAAGTTGCGAATGCAGGATGAGGGCTTTGGTTCCGAATTGCCGGCCTCGCAAACCCGCCCAAGAACAGTGATGAAGACGAAGGTGCTGCGCGCTGCGGGGCGGTCGCATCTCGCGGTGGTGGACACACCAGGGCTCTGCAGTTCTCATCTGCCGGCCGGCTCTGCCTCATACACTGTTACAAATGTGTATTACTTCTCGGCTAGAGATAACGTGACAATGTTATAGATGGGCTACTGCGGCCCAGACCAGCTGCGCCTCAAGGCCGTGGTCGGGCCGATTGTATGTTGCCGGTCTGGCCAACCGGGTTTCGCGTCGCAGTTCGCGCGGCTTGCGAGGCGCAACCGACGTCTGCCTTCCGGCCGAGGAATTGAATCACGATGGATATGCTGGTGAGCCGAACCGCCGTCGACCGTACGGTGGGCGAAGCCTCCGGATCGATGTCGGCCCTGATCGAGCAGCTGACCGGTCTGGCCCGGCGACAGTACCGGGTCTTTGTCATCGTGCCTGCCGCCGCGCTCGCAATCGGCCTGCTCTACCTTCTGCTGACCCCGGCGCAATACACGGCCACCACCACCCTGCTGATCGACAGCACCACGCTCCGAGTCCTGCAGAACCAGCTTCAGCCGCAAGGGGACGTGCCGCTGGACACGCTCCAGGTGGGTTCACAGGTCGAGATCCTGGCATCCCGCAAGCTCGGCCTCGATGTCGTGCGGAATCTGCGTCTTGCCGATGATCCGGAGTACGCCGCCTCGTCCAGCTGGAACCCCTTCGCATCATCCGCAGGGCCAAGCATCGAAGATCGCGAGCAGCACGCGCTGGACCGATTTCTCGCCCACCGCACCATCAGCCGGGCTGACAAGACTTACGCCCTCAATATCTCCTATACATCGAAAAGCCCGGCGAAGGCGGCGACAATCGCGAACGCAATCGCTGAAGCCTATATCGACGACCAACTCGGCGCCAAGTACCAGACCGTGACTCGCGCCGGGGCCTGGCTGCAGGACCGCATCAATGAATTGAGGTCGAAGGCCACCGCAGCCGACCGCGCCGTGCTCGAATTCAAGGAAAAGAACAAGATCGTCGATCTCGGCGGGGCCGGGCCGACAACTGCAGGCGCGGGCACGTTCAGCCGGCTGATCGGGGAGCAGCAGCTCTACGAGCTGAACAGCCAGCTTGCGGCCGCGCGCGGGGCGACCAGCGAGGCGAAGGCCCGGCTCGACCGCATCGAGCAGGTGCGCAAGATGGACGTCAGCGAGGGCGCCGTCGCCGATACGCTCAAGAACGACGTGATCACCCGCCTGCGCAACCAGTTCATCGATCTTTCCGCGCGCGAGGCGAACATCTCCGGCCGCTACGGCTCCGATCACGACGCTGCCGGCCATCTGCGCGACCAGATGGACGAGATCCGCCGCAACATTGCGGCCGAGCTCGGTCGGGTCGCCGGAAGCTACCGCAGCGACTATGAGATCGCCAAGACGCGCGAGGAGAATTTGGAGCGCGCGCTGGCCGCGCTTGTGTCCGAGGGACAGCTCACCAACCGCGACCGGCTGGGGCTCGCGGAGCTCGAGAGCTCGGCAAAGGTCTATCACACGCTGTTCGACAATTTCCTGCAGCGCTACATGGAGGCGATCCAGCAGCAGTCGTTCCCGATCACCGACGCCAGGATCATCAGCCCGGCGGTGGCACCGACGAAAAAGAGCAAGCCGGTCGCTCCGCTCGTGCTGGCCATTTCGCTGTCGCTAGGCATCATGGCGAGCATCGGGATCGCAGCCCTGCGGGAAGCGGTCGACGGCGTTTTCCGGACGAGCCGCCAGGTCGAGCAAGAACTCGGCGCCCGATGCCTCTGCATCGTCCCGCAGATATCGGAAGGGGCCCCTGGGTTTATGCGGGCC
>NZ_JAEMSD010000681.1 GCF_016462955.1 Bradyrhizobium sp.
ATGCGCTTGTCCTGCCCCGGGATGCTGCTCACGGGAATCTTCAGGATGCGCAGGTGGAAGCCGCCAGTGCCGAGCGGCGCGGTGCGGTAGGGCAGGTCGGTGTGGCTGGTGGCGAAGCTGCCGCCGCCGATCGAAAAGTCGCTGGCGCGCATGCCGCCGAACCAGCCGCCGCTGCCGAGTTGCTGGTAGATGCAGATCGCGTCGCCCGGGGCGGCGGCGATGTCGGAGGCGCTGCGTTCGACCGTGTAGGGCGAGGCCTTGAGTTCGACGAGGCCGGCGCCGCCGAGCTGGCAAAGCGAGAATTCGCCGAAGAAGTCCGGGCGCTGTTCGCGCTCGAGCTCGGCGGTGACGCCGAACAGGCCCTTGGCACGGACCTCGCGCCAATAGTCGAAGCGGTCGTGCGGCTCGACCTCGTCGGTGCACCAGCGAAACACGGCAGCCCCTTCAGACGGAATGCCCAACAAGAAGCAGATTCCGGCCAATTCTGCCATAGGCCAATGATGGAATCGGCCGAACAGGCCTCTTGAACCGCTGTTGCGCCTGGCCCGACTATCACACAGCGGCAGGGGGTCCCTAGAACGATCGTTCGGAGAGAACCAGCATGGGCCGCTCGACAACGGGATGATTGTGATGACGCGACGGCTTTCGGACTTCTGGCGGCCCTTGGCATTGCTGCGAGCCTGGGCGGCTTCGCCGCTCCCGCCTATGCAGAGAAGCGCGTCGCGCTCGTCGTCGGCAACAATGATTACAGGAACGTCCCGAAGCTGCTCAAGGCGGTCAACGACGCCCGCACCATGGGTGACACGCTGAAGCAGCTCGGCTTCTCGGTCATGGTCGCCGAGAACCAGAGCCGGCAGCAATTCTCCGAGACGCTGCTCGCCTTCGACAAGGCGATCGAGCCCGGCGACACCGCGTTCTTCTTCTATGCCGGCCACGGATTCGAGATTGCCGGGCAGAACTATTTGCTGCCGACCGACGTGCCGGCGGCGACGGAAGGCCAGGAAGAGCTGGTGCGCGACGCCTCGATCCTCGCCGACCGCATCGTCGAGCGCCTCCAGAACAAGAAGGCGCGAACCTCGATCCTGGTGTTCGACGCCTGCCGCAACAACCCGTTCGAGCGCAAGGGCACGCGCGCGGTCGCGGGCGGCGCCGGGCTCGCGCCGATGACGCAGCTGCCCGAAGGCGTGTTCTCGGTGTTCTCGGCAGGGCCCCGCCAGACCGCGCTCGATCGCCTGTCCAACGACGATGCCAATCCCAATTCGGTGTTCACGCGCACCTTCGCCAAGGAGCTGCTCAAGCCCGGCGAGAACCTGGTGCAGGTGGCGCAGCGCACCCGCCGTGCCGTCAGCGAGCTGGCCGACACCGTGAAGCACAGGCAGGTGCCGGTTTATTTCGACCAGATGGTCGACGACGTCTTCCTCAGCGGCCTCGCCAAGGATGCCGTCACCCGTTCCGACGACCCGCCGCAGCAGAAGCTCGCGGCGCTGCCGCCGGTATCCGTGCCGCAGATGCCCAAAGAAGAGACCCTCAACGCGCCGATCGCAAGCTTCTCGCGGCACAATGGCGGCTGGAGCGTGACGTTCTCCTTCGCCGATCCCACGCTCGGCATTTCCTGGCGCATGGCCGGCAAAAGCGATTTCCGCGAGACCGGCTTCATCGACACCCTCGATCCGCGCACGCGCAAGCGGATGCCGAACCCGTCGATCGAGCTGCCGCCGGACGCGCAGGCCGGCACCATCGAGGTTCGCTATGTCGATCAGTGCGGCGACATGCAGGGACCGTTCCCGATCAGGTTCGATCCCGAGGCGGCGCTGATCCGCGACCAGCGCAAGATCCTGGACATGACCTCGACGAGCTGGCTGTCGTTCCGCGAGTTCAACGGGCTCCTGGTCTATTACACGCACCTGGTGTCGTACCGCTGCGCCATTCGCGAGGTGCGCATCGGCATCGACACCGCCGTGCCCAACCAGGTGCTGAAGATGCCGCCTTGCGACATGCGCGATCCCAGCGCCGTCAGCGCCGGCATGCCGCTCTACATGAAGCTCTCACCCGGCACGCAGACCGTCTCGGTGGAACTGACCTATCGCGACGGCAGCGTCTCCGAGATCAAGAGTTTTCGCAGCGCGAACCGCAGCAATCATTAGTGGGTTGTTCAATCGGGGGCTGCCTTCGGCCGGAATCGCGCTAGTATCCGTCGGGCCGATCTCGACCGGTCCATGAAGCGCGGCGGCAATGACATCCGAACAACGACCAATGCGGACCATGAAGGTCCGCTGCTGCATCGTCGGCGGCGGACCGGCCGGCATGATGCTGGGCTATCTCCTCGGGCGCGCCGGCATCCAGGTCGTCGTGCTGGAGAAGCATGCGGATTTCTTCCGCGACTTCCGCGGCGACACCGTCCATCCCTCGACGCTCGAAGTGATGGACGAGCTCGGCCTGATCGACGGATTCCTGAAGCTGCCGCATCAGCGCCTGCAGAAGATGGACGGCCTGTTCGGCGGCACGCCGGTGCGCATCGCCGATCTCGGCCGGCTCCGGACCAAATACCCCTTCATCGCCTTCATGCCGCAATGGGACTTCCTGAATTTCCTCCGCGAGGCCGGCCGGCGTTTTGCGCGGCTCGAAGTGATGATGAGCACCGAGGCGGTGGATCTGATCCGCCGCGGCGAGACAGTCGTCGGCGTGCGGGCGAAGACGCCTGACGGCATCATCGACATCGAAGCCGATCTCACCATTGCCTGCGACGGCCGGCATTCCACGGTGCGCGAGCGCGCTGGCCTTGCCGTCGAGGAGATCGGTGCACCGATGGACGTGCTGTGGTTTCGCGCCGGGCGCAGACCCGACGAGACCGAGAACGTGTTCGCGCGCGTCGAGCCCGGCAAGATGATGATCACATTCTATCGTGGCGACTATTGGCAATGCGCCTATATCATCGCCAAGGGACAGTACGAGGCGGTAAAGGCGAGGGGACTT
>NZ_JAEMSD010000211.1 GCF_016462955.1 Bradyrhizobium sp.
GTCTCCTCCAGGGACACTCCCCCAGAGGAGAAAGCCCTCACCCGCCGCGCTCTCCGAGCGCGTCGACCTCTCCCGCAAGCGGGAGAGGCAATAGCCCGCCGCTCCAGTTCGAGCTGACACATGGCCACCGCCACCACCGCTTCGCCTGCCATGATGGCGGATCCCGCATCGGAGCGCATTGCGCCGAAGCGGCTGTTCGCGTTCATCATCATGGTGTTCGGGATGTTCATGTCGATCCTGGACATCCAGATCGTCTCGGCCTCCTTGAGCGAGATCCAGGCCGGGCTGTCGGCGAGCTCGAGCGAAGTCTCCTGGGTCCAGACCGCCTATCTGATCGCCGAGGTGATCGCGATTCCTCTGTCCGGATTCCTGTCGCGCGCCTTCGGCACCCGGCTGCTGTTCGCGATCTCGGCAGCCGGCTTCACCGCCGCGAGCCTGCTCTGCGGCTTCGCCACCACGATCGAGGAGATGATCCTCTGGCGCGCGCTGCAGGGCTTCCTCGGCGCCGGCATGATCCCGACGGTGTTCGCCTCGGCCTACACCGTATTTCCGCGCACGAAATTCCACATCGTCGGCCCCATCATCGGGCTGGTCGCAACCCTCGCACCCACGATCGGGCCGACGGTCGGCGGCTACATCACCGACCTGATGTCGTGGAACTGGCTGTTCTTCATCAACGTCGTGCCGGGGATCGGCATCACCATCGGCGTCCTGGCGCTGGTCGATTTCGACGAGCCGCATTTCGAGCTGCTCGATCGCTTCGACTGGTGGGGCCTGCTGTTCATGGCCAGCTTCCTCGGGACGCTGGAATATGTGCTGGAGGAAGGCCCGCAATATGAATGGATGCAGGATACCTCGGTCGCGGTCTGCGCCTGGATCTGCGCGATCTCGGCGATCGCCTTCTTCTGGCGCGTGTTCACGGCGGAGGAGCCGATCGTCAATCTGCGCACCTTCTCCGACCGCAATTTCGCCGTCGGCTGCACCCTGCAATTCTGCATCGGCATCGGCCTTTACGGACTGACCTACGTATATCCGCTCTATCTCGCCCAGGTGCGGGGCTACAGCGCGCTGATGATCGGCGAGACCATGTTCGTCTCCGGCATCACCATGTTCCTGGTCGCGCCGCTGGTCGGCCGGCTCATGGCCAAGGTCGACATGCGCTATATGATCGCGTTCGGGCTGATCGTGTTCGCGATCGGCTCCTATCAGATGACCTGGATCACCCGCGATTACGATTTCTACGAGCTGCTGGTGCCGCAGATCTTGCGTGGCATCGGCATGATGTTCGCGATGGTGCCGACCAACAATGTCGCGCTCGGCACGCTGCCGCCCGAGAAGGTGAAGAACGCGAGCGGGCTGTTCAACCTGATGCGCAATCTCGGCGGCGCGGTCGGCCTTGCCGTCATCAACACCGTGCTCAACGACCGCACCGACCTGCACATCACCCGCCTCCAGGAGCGCGTGACCTGGGGCAATGCGACCGCGACCGAAACGCTGACCATGTTCATGCAGAAATTCCAGGGGCTCGGGGATTCCGCGCTGATGGCGATGAAGCAGCTCAGCCAGATCGTGCACCGCCAGGCCGTGGTGATGAGTTTCGGCGACGTGTTCCTCACGCTGACGCTGTTCTATCTCGGCCTCAGCCTGCTGGTCGCGCTGCTCGACAAGCCGGCCTCGCCGTTCGGCGCCGGCGGCGACGCGCATTGATCGAGCCACAGATCCGGTGTCGTGGGCAATCGCATATGGTGCTTTGCGTGAACTGAGCGCGCGCCTCGTCCTTCGAGACGCCCGCCTCCGGCGGGCCCTCAGGATGAGGCTAAGCAGCATCGGTGCTCGTTGAAACTAGCGCAACACGCTCGGTCCTCATCCTGAGGGCCCGCCAACGGCGGGCGTCTCGAAGGATGGCCACAGGCGAGGTTGCTTCCATATGCGATTGCCCGGCTTGATCGGGCGACCCAGTCCGCCGAGACAGCGCGGCTAGAACCGAGAAGCTGCGGCGTACTGGATGCTCCGCCTTCGCGGAGCATGACGGCGGAGAGTAGCGGCGGCGCCGCGCACCAAATTGCAACACTCGTGCGTGATCTCGCACGGGCCCCGTTGCAAATCGAAAACGGTACATCTATAAAGCGCACCTCATTCATTTGAACCGGGAGGGATTTGCATGATTTCGTCGCATTCGCAGATCGTACGCCCGCGCTCGATGATCGCTCGGCTCGGAATGTACGCGGCCTGCTAGAGGCCTCTTCCGCCAGCTTCGATTGGGCCAGGGTTTCGACCCGGCGTCCCGATCGCTCCACCTCCCAAGTCAAAATCAGTCTTAAGTGACGCCGTTCGGCCTTCGTGGCCGGTCTGCGTCCATCGTTGGAGCCGGTCCGCGCGTGCGGCCGGGTGATGTCATGACCGCTCTGTCCAAGAAGCCCGCGGCGATTCGCGTGGTGCTGCCCTTCGTATTCCGGCACTGGCTGAAGCAGCCCTGGCGCGGCCTTGTCGTGGCCGGCGGCCTGCTCGGTGCAACCGTCGCTGACCTGTTCATGCCGGTATTCTCCGGACATCTGGTCGATGCGCTGACTCGCGGTCCCTCCGACCCCGATGCGCGGCACGCCGCGCTGGTCGCGTTCGGCGCCATCGTGGCGCTGGGCGCGGCCTCCGTGGTGCTGCGCCTGGTCGGGCTGCAGGCGATCGTGCCGTTCACGCTGAAAACCATGTCGGAGGTCGCACAGCAGGCGTTCAACCGCGTGCAGCGCTTCTCGACCGACTGGCACGCGAACTCCTTTGCCGGCTCCACGGTGCGCAAGATTACCCGCGGCATGTGGGCGCTCGACCTGCTCAACGACACCATCCTGATGGCGCTGGCGCCCTCGCTGCTGGTGCTGGTGGGCTCGATGGTCCTGATCGGAATGCACTGGGCCTCGCTCGGCGTGGTGATCGCGATCGGGGCGATCTTCTACGTCACGATCACGGTGGTGCTCTCGACCCGCTACATCGCACCGGCGGCCCGCGTCTCCAATGCCTGGGACACCAAGGTCGGCGGCACGCTGGCGGATGCGCTGACCTGCAACGCGGTGGTGAAATCCTTCGGCGCGGAAGCGCGGGAGGACACGCGGCTTGCCGGTGTCATCAACCGCTGGCGCGTGCGCGTGCGGCGGACCTGGTACCGCTACAATTACACGGCGATGTCGCAGCTGTCCCTGCTGCTGTGCCTGCGCGCGTCCGTGATCGGCGGATCGGTGCTGCTGTGGATGGCGGGCCACGCCTCGCCCGGCGACGTCACCTATGTGCTGACAAGCTACTACATCATCCACGCCTATTTGCGGGACGTCGGCATGCACATCAACAACCTCCAACGCTCGGTCAACGACATGGACGAACTGGTGGCGATCCATGACGAGCCGATCGGGATCGCCGATGCACCCGACGCGCGGCCGATCGCGATCGAGGGCGGCGAGATTGTGTTCGACGACGTCACGTTCCACTATGGCGGCCATCGCGCGCCGCTGTACGACGGCTTGTCGGTCAGGATCCGCGCCGGCGAGCGCGTCGGCCTGGTCGGCCGCTCCGGCTCCGGCAAGACCACTTTCGTCAAGCTGGTGCAGCGCCTCTACGACGTCACCGGCGGCCGCGTGCTGATCGACGGGCAGGACATCGCGCACGCCACGCAGCAATCGCTGCGCAGCCAGATCGCGATCGTGCAGCAGGAGCCGATCCTGTTCCACCGCACGCTCGCGGAGAACATCGCCTATGGCCGGCCGGGCGCCGGCCTCGAGGCGATCGAGCAGGCGGCGCGGCTTGCCAACGCGCATGACTTCATCCTGCGCCTGCCTAAGGGCTACGGCACCCTGGTCGGCGAGCGCGGCGTCAAGCTGTCGGGCGGCGAGCGGCAGCGCGTGGCGCTGGCACGCGCGTTCCTGGCGGATGCGCCGGTGCTGATCCTGGACGAGGCGACGTCGAGCCTCGATTCGGAATCGGAGGCGTTGATCCAGCAGGCGATGGAGCGGCTGATGAAAGGCCGGACCTCGATCGTGATCGCGCACCGCCTGTCGACGGTGAGGAGCCTCGATCGCATCCTGGTGTTCGACCGCGGCGAGATCGTCGAGCAGGGCACGCATGCCGTGCTCGCAGCCAGGCAAGGCGGCATCTATCGCGGCCTGTTCGAGCGCCAGGTGGTGGAGCTCGGACAGATCGCAGCGGAGTGAGGCGCGCGGCGGCGGGGCGAAGGCCCCGGCAACGCGCTGTCAAAGGATGAAATGGGAAAGCGCGATGACGATTCAAACGTCGTCGCGCTTCAGTGCGTGCCAACACTGCTCCAGACGAGGCCCAGGCCCGACAGGAACAACAGGCCGAGCACGACATCGCCAAAGTGCTTGTCGCTCAGCGCGTGATAGACCTTGGCGCCGGCCCATGCGCCGATCAGCGTGCCCGGAAACGCGACCAGTGCGAGCCAGACCACTTTCAGCTCGACCAGGCCTGATGCCGTTTGCAACGCCAGCGCGGTGGCGAGCACCGTGAAGTTGAAGAGCTGGAAGATGCCGCGCCGCTCGTGCTTGTTCCAGCCGCGGATGTTGGCCCAAAGGATGGGCAGCGGGCCCGACAGACCGGCGAGGCCGCCGAGAATGCCGCCGGCAAAGCCGATCGCGCCGTCGGCGATCCTGCCGCCGAACTTGAAGGCGAGGGGTCTCTTGTTGAGGTACAGCGCGCTCGAAAAGATCAGGAGCAGCACACCAACGCTCAGCTTGAATACCTTCGGATCGGCCGTGGCGACCAGCATGGTCCCGAGCGGCACGCCGAGCAGACCTCCAATCAGGAACGGCCAAACCAGCGAGAGGTCGAAACTTTTCCACATTGAGGGCAGCGTCGAGGTCTGCGCGATCACCGAGCAGATCAGCACCAGGGGGACCGCAAGCGAGGGCGGTAGGACGTAGAGCCAGATGCCGAGCGCCATCAGCGCGGTGCCGAACCCGGCGAGGCCCGAAACGAATCCGCCGGCCAGGGCGCCGAACAGCAGCAGGACGTAGGTGAGCGTTTCCAACAGATTAGCCTTGTGGCGAGGGGCGATCCCGGATTTTCGATCGCCATCGCTCGCATAACATGCCTGCCGCCTTGCAGGTCAATCCATCCTGCACGCAAGCGTGATCTGCGGCGTTCGGGCATTCGCGAAAGACGCACCTACATGATGGCCGTACTTCAATCCTTGACCGCCACATGCGATCATTGGTCCGGATCGGCCAGTGCTGAAGGGCGATATGGAGAATGACGATGACCCGCACCAAGATGGCCGCTGCAGCCGCGCTGCTGGCAGCGGCGTTGATGCCGACGATGGCCCAGGCGCAATTTTCGGAGCCTGCGGCCTATCAGGCCGCCCATCCCGACCGTGACGTGCTGAACGGCGGCCAACTCACGCCCGCCGGCCGCGCGGCTCTCGGTCAGCAGGCAATGCCGCGCGATGCGTATGCATCACAGGCCTATCCGTCACCGATGGCACCGGTCGCGCGCTCTTCCCATCGCCATCATCGTCGATGATCCGAAGCATGAACCGGAAAAGTGCGAAGCGGTTTTCCGGATCAATGCGTCGACGACAACCTCAAGCGCGATGACGATTCACCCAATCTCATCGTGCTTTAGACGATCTGCCTGGTGTCGGCGGGCTTCTGCAGCGCGCCGATCAGGATGCGCAGCGCCTCCGCGAGTTCCGATCTGTTGCGCGCCGCCCCCAGCGAGACGCGGGCCGCATGCGGCGGCGATCCGTCGACCGTGAAGGCATCGCCCGCGACGATCGCAAGGCCGTTCCGCAGCAGATGTGCCGCGAGATCGGGCCGGCCTTCCGGCAGCCGCAGCCACAGATGATGAGCGGCGGGCTTGGCCAGGAATTGAAAACCCTTCAGCGTGCGTTGCGCAAGCTGCTGGCGGCCGACCGCCTCGCTGCGAATGGCGCTGATGATGCGATCGGCAATGCCGCTTTCGATCCAATGCGTCACCAGGGCGACCATCAGCGGCGCCGGCATCTGCACGGTTGCCTGCAAGGAGGCGCGCATGTCACGCTGGGTGTCGCCGTCGGGCGTCACCAGATAGGCGACGCGCAACGCGGGCGCGATGCATTTCGACAGCGTGGTCGCGAGATAGGTTTGCTCCGGAATGAGGTTCGCGATCGGCGAGGCCGAGCGGTCCAGCAGCCCGTAGGCGTCGTCCTCGATCAGGATGGTGCCGGCATCGCGGATGATCTTCGCGACGGCGCCGCGCCGCTCGGCGGACAGCGTCGCGGTGGTCGGGTTGTGCAGCGTCGGAATGAGATAGACGGCCTTGGGCTTGTGCACGCGGCAGGCCTTTGCCAGCGCATCCGGCAGGATGCCGCCCTCGTCCATGGCGACGCCGACGAGCTTGACGCCGAGCCGGGCCGCGGCGGCCTTGATGCCTGGGAAGGTGAGGGCTTCGGTCAGCACGGTTTCGCCGGGCCGCGCGACATGGGCGAGCAGGTTGAACAGGATCGTCTGCGTGCCTGGAAAGATCACGAGCCTGTCGGCCTGCGCATGCGGAACGCGTGAGCGTAGCCAGCGCGCCGCGACCTCGCGCTCATGCGCGCTGCCGCCGGGCGGCTGATAGTTGAGATGCGCCGTCAGGCCCGACTGCGCGCGGATGGCTTCCATGCCGGCGATGATGCGCTCGTCGAGCTGCGCCTCCAGCGGATGCGGCGGCACGTTCATCGACAGGTCGATCGCGACGGGATGCGGCAGGTCGACCGCGCGGCGCGCGCTGGTCTCCGACACGAACGAGCCCTGTCCAACGCGGGCTTCCATGATGCCGCGGCGCCGCGCTTCGGTGTAGGCGCGCGTCACCGTGGTCAGGTCGATGCCGAGGGATTTTGCGAGCGCGCGCTGGGTCGGCAATTGCTGGCCGCGCACCAGCCGGCCGGCGGCAATGTCGGCTTCCATGGCGTCGACGATGCGCTGATAGCGAGGGCCGCTCAGCTCGGAGATTGTAGGGGTCCAATCCATGCAATGTAACCCCATATCCTTTGAATGTATGGATGTAGGATATTATTGTATGGATCATCGAAAAGGAAGAGGTGTGGTCATGTCGGTCTCTCTGGCGCCGGTCTCTCTGGCAAAGGCGATGTGGCGCGGTTTCAGCGGCAAATGTCCGAATTGCGGGGAAGGGCACATGTTCGGCCGTTTCCTGAAGGTCGCCCACAGCTGCGACCATTGCGGCGAGGAGCTGTTTCATCAGCGCGCCGACGATTTTCCCGCCTATCTCGTGATGGTCGTGGTCGGCCATCTCGTGGTGCCGGCGATTCTCGCGGTCGAGGCCGCTTATGCGCCGCCGGAATGGTTGCAACTCGCGGTGTGGCTGCCGGTGACGCTGGTCGCCTCGCTCGCGTTGCTGCAACCGACCAAGGGCGCCATCGTTGGGCTGCAATGGCAACTCGGCATGCACGGTTTCGAGGCGAGCAAGCTGAGGCGCGAGGCCGGCGAGCTTGCACCGGTTCTGGTCAAGGCGGATACCCGCGCGGCCTGAGCGGCGTTTACATCGCGCGGCCGGCCAGTACACTCCGTCGTACCAACAGGAACGATGGAAACGCCGATGGCCGCACGCGCGAAGACCTTCCTGCTCTGTCATGGCGCCTGGTCCGGCGGATGGTCCTGGAAGAAGATGCACCCGCTCATGGCGCAGGCCGGTCATCGTCTGGTGGCGCCAACCTACACCGGCCTCGGTGAACGCGCGCATCTGGCAAGCCCCGCGATCGATCTCGACACGCATATCCAGGACATCCTCAACGTCATCGCCTTCGAGGATCTCAGCGACATCGTGCTGCTCGGCCACAGCTATGGCGGCATGGTCGCGACCGGCGTCGCCGATCGCGCGCGCGAGCGCGTGACGCAGCTGATCTATCTCGATGCCTTCGTGCCGCGTGACGGACAGTCGCTATTCGATCTCAACGAGGGCGGGCGCGAGCCGATGCGCAAGGCAGCAGCCGCCGGCGACGGCTATCGCATCCCGCCGAATCCGCCGCCGCCCGACACCCCGCAAGCCGATCTCGACTGGCTCAACGCGCGCCGTGTCCCGATGCCGATCAAGTGCTTCGAGACACGCTTGAGGCTCGGGCACGGCGAGCCGGCGATGCCGCGCAGCTACATCTATTGCACGCGCATTCCGCCGGGCGACGTGTTCGGCCAGTTCGCGAAGCGCACCAGGAACGAGGATGGCTGGCGCTATGTCGAGCTCGATGCGAGCCACGCGCCGAATGTCACGGCGCCGGAGGCGCTGATGAAGGTGTTGAACGAGATCGTCGCATAGCTCGCAGCCGTCATTCCGGAGCGTGCGCAGCACGAGCCCGGAATCCATTTCTCCTCCGTCTCTGCTGCACGATGGATTCCGGGCTCTCGCTTCGCGAGCCCCGGAATGACGCTGGTGAGTGGCGGGGCGCCCGGCCAAAGTCTCGCTCGTCATTCCTGGGCGTGCGCAGCACGAGCCCGGAATCCATTTCTCCTCCGTCTCTGTTGCACGATGGATTCCGGGCTCTCGCTTCGCGAGCCCCGGAATGACGGCGGTGAGTGGCGGGGCGCCGCCAAAATGGTGAGGGGCCCGATGCGTTGGCACCGAACCCCTCGTCGCACATCAGCCGACCTGTAAGCCGGGTTCTGTAGGGTACCGCCCGCTTGCGCGCGCGATACGTGACGGCCATTCCTCTGGGACCATGTTTGCAAATGGCCTCGAGCAACCTACCCGGACGGCGGGCCTGACATCGCCCCGCGGCGTTATCGCTTTCGCGAACAGCCCGCTATGCCGTCCCTATTCGGTTTTGCTCCCGGTGGGGTTTGCCATGCCGGCTCCGTTGCCGGAACCGCGGTGCGCTCTTACCGCACCTTTTCACCCTTACCTCGCCGAAGCCCCGAAGGGCGAAGGCGGGCGGTTCGTTCTCTGTGGCACTTTCCCTGGGGTCACCCCCGCCGGACGTTATCCGGCACCGCATGTCAAGGGAGCCCGGACTTTCCTCCCCGGCGGCCTTTCGGCGCCTGCCGGAGCGGCCGTCCGGCCGACTGACTGATAACGCATGGGGCATTTGTGACGGTTTCGTCAAGCCGAGATCGCGACGCCCGCGTCGCCGTTGCAAGAGCGTCTCGTCATGACGGCGTGTGCTGCTACGCCGTCACTTCGACGCCACCGTCGTTCCCTCTGGCGGCAAGCTCGCCAGCAGGGCCTGCAATGTCGACAGCGTCGAGTGATCCGCGACGCCATCGAACCGTGCCGGACGGAAATGCCGCTGGAAGGCGGTGACGACCTCCATCGTCGCGGCGTCGTATTTGCCGTTCAGGGGCACGCCATAGCCGTACTTGGCGAGCGCCTGCTGCATGCTCAGCACGGCGTCGCTGATGGTGCCGAGCATCAGGCTCTCGCCGCGCACGATCGGGGCGGGGGTGACCCAATGGCCGACGCCGGAATTGGCCAGCGAATGCCACGGAAACTTCTCGCCGGGGTCCTTCTTGCGCGCGGGCGCGACGTCGGAATGGCCGAGCACCCGGTGCGCCGGCACCTTGCGGCGAAGCATGATGCCACGGCACAATGCGATCACGGCCGCGATCTGGCGCAGCGGATATTCCGGATAGCCCCAGTCATGACCGCGATTGATGATCTCGATGCCGATCGAGCAGGAGTTGATGTCGTCCTCGCCGGCCCAGGAGGAGACGCCCGCATGCCAGGCCCGCTTGGCCTCGGGCACGCATTGCACGATGCGGCCGTCCTCCAGCACGACATAATGCGCCGACACTTCGGTGCCCGCGGTGCACAGCCGTGCCAGCGCGCCCTCGACGTCGGGCATGCCGGTGTAGTGCAGCACGATCATGTCCGGCTGCCGTCCCTTGTTGCGCTCGCCGAAATTGGGCGAGGGGATGATGTCCGAGACGGTCGAGGAGTCAGGCTCGAACGTCCGCAGGTTCGCCACGGCTTTGGGAACCGGGAGAACGCGGTGACGCTTCGAATCGGATCCAGACTGCATGGACAAACCGGAGGGCATGAGCAGCTCGAGGCAACGGAGAGTAGGGCAAGCCCTTCTCTTTACTATTCCTTTACCCTCCACCGTGCGCAATCGCGTGGTGCGGTTAACGGATCCATTTTGGTGATGTGTGTGGATGACGCATCACCGCACCGCCACCTTTTCGACTTGTCGCGAGTCGCGCAACGCTTTCTTAACGCTAAGGGCCGTTACTGAGGGATGAAGAGCCGACCTGCGTCCGGAGGCGGCCAAAGCGTATTTTGGCTCGAAATCCCATGGCTGCCCGACAAATTCCACTGGGAACACTGGGTCTGTGGCCCGGGACGATCGGGCTCGGTAACCATGTTGGACAGGGGCTTTGTCGTGGAACCGCCGCAACGCGCAACGATACGAGGCGTTATGGGCTTGTTCGACCCCGGTCTCGCCTGGTCAGGTTCGGCAGTCGGCTGGCGTCGCGCATGAGCTCGGCTCCGCACATCCCCGTTCTGGGCCCTGAGGCCATCGCGCTGCTCGCCCCGCGCGAGGGCGGCGTCTATGTCGATGCCACTTTCGGTGCCGGCGGCTATAGCCGCGCGATCCTGGAGATGCCGGGAACCCGCCTCATTGCCATCGATCGCGACCGCAGCGCGATTGCCGGCGGTGCCGAGCTGGTCGAACGCTCCGCGGGCCGGCTGACGCTGGTCGAGGACCGCTTCTCCAACCTTGCCGAGGTCTGCGACGCGCAAGGGGTCGCGGCGATCGACGGTGTCGTGATGGACGTCGGCGTGTCCTCGATGCAGCTCGACCAGGCCGGCCGCGGCTTCTCCTTCCGTCTCGACGGTCCGCTCGACATGCGGATGGCGCAGTCGGGGCCGACCGCCGCCGACGTGGTCGCAAGCGCCTCCGAAGGCGATCTCGCCGACATCATCTATCTCTTCGGAGA
>NZ_JAEMSD010000212.1:0-386 GCF_016462955.1 Bradyrhizobium sp.
ATCACCATGACCACGAGCGCAATGGTCAAGAGCAGCGTGAACTGGACGTCCTCGACCGCGGCGCGGATGGTCGCGGTGCGGTCGCTGATGAGCTCGATCTTGATCGCGGGCGGGATCGCGGCAACGAGGCGGGGCAGGGTCGCCTTGATCCGGTCCACGGTCTCGATCACGTTCGCGCCCGGCTGCTTGAAGATCACCAGGAACACGCCGCGCTTGCCATTGGCCCAGGCCGCCTGCTTGGAATCTTCGGCGGCGCTGACCGCTCGCCCGATATCGCGAATCCGCAGGGGACCGCCGTTGCGATAGGCGATGATGACGTCGTTCCAGTCCTTGGACTGGGTCAGCTGGTCGTTGGCGGAGATGGTGTAGGCGCGCCTTTCGCCGTC
>NZ_JAEMSD010000212.1:396-10895 GCF_016462955.1 Bradyrhizobium sp.
TGGGCGTCCACCGCGTCGCTGACGCTGGTCAGCGGCAGTGTATCCGACGTCGCCGACAGCAGCAGGATCGGTGCGTCGGCGGGGTTGACCTTGCGATAGGTCGGGGGCGAGGGGAGGTTTTTCGGCAGCTGGCCGCTGGCAGCATTGATGGCGCCCTGCACGTCGTTGGCGGCACCGTCGATGTTGCGATTGAGGTCGAACTGAATGGTGATCGACGCCGTGCCCAGATAGCTCGTCGAGGTCATCTGCGCGATGCCCGGGATCTGGGCGAATTGCCGCTCGAGTGGCTGCGCGACCGAGGAAGCCATCGTCTCGGGGCTGCCGCCGGGCAAATTGGCGGTGATCTGGATGGTCGGAAAGTCCACCTGCGGCAGGGGCGCGACAGGAAGCAGGGGATAGGCGACGAGGCCGACGAAGAGAATGCCGGCCATCAGCAGCGAGGTGCCGATGGGATAACGGATGAAAGGTGCCGAAATCCCGCCCCCGATCATTCCTGTCGAACCTTGTTCTGGGCCGGACCCGAGCTTGCTACCGCCGTCGACACCAGGCTTCCGGGCTGGACCTTGAACTGACCGCCGACGATCACCTGCTGGCCGGGGCTCAAGCCTTCCTCGATGACCGAACGTCCGTCGATCGCATAGCGGACCTTGACCTTGTGCATCTCGGCCTTGTTATCCTGATTGACCGTATAGGCGTAGAGCCCGTTGGTGGAATGCTGGACTGCATCATCCGGTACCACGGTCGCATCCTTCAGCGTCCGCACCAGAAGCCGTGTCGAGACCGATTGACCCGGCCACAGCGTGTGGTCCTTGTTGTCGAACACCGCCTTGAGCCGGATCGTCCCGCTGCTCGTGTCGACCTGGTTGTTGATGACCGCAAGCTTGCCCTCGGCCAGCGTCGTCTTGCCGTCGGTGGTGAAAGCGATCACCTTGAGCGCGCCGGCTTTTTGGCCCTCGCTGATGTAGGGAAGCTGCTCTTCCGGTGCCGTGAAGATGACCGAGATCGGCTCCACTTGCGAGATCGTGACGATGCCGGTCTGCGAGGAGGCATTGACGATGTTGCCGATGTCGACCTGACGCAGGCCGGCGACGCCTGTGATCGGCGTCCTGATCTGGGTGTAGTCGAGCTGGGTCTGCGCGTTGGCGATTGCGGCGTCGTCGGCGGCGATCTGCGCGGTGAGTTGGGCGACGGTCGAGCGCTGGGTATCCACCCGCTGTGCCGTCGCGAATTCGCCGAGCTTCGTGGCGCGCTGAAGTTCAAGGTTGGCGTTGGCGAGGCTGGCCTCATCCTGTACCTTCTTGGCCTTCGCCTGGTCGAGCGCGGCTTGATAGGGACGGGGGTCGATCGAGACCAGGAGGTCGCCCTGTTTGACGATCTGGCCCTCCTTGAACTCGAGCTTGATGATCTGGCCGTCGACCCGGCTGCGGACCTGGACGGTGTTGAAGCCCTGAACCGTGCCCAGGCCGGTCAGGTAGACCGGAAAGTCGGTCTTTTGGACCGGTGCAACGCTGACGGGGACGGCGGCCGGGCGAGGCGGACCTTTTTGTGCGGTCTGGGATTTTCCGGCCTCGGAACCGAAATTCTGCCAACCATAGTAACCCGCGGACGCCGCGGCCGCGATGATCACAATCCAGAGGATCGGCCGGGACATTGTCATGTCGTCTCGTCTGGGCTCGTGCCCTCAGCTATGAATTGATGGGCAATCGCAGGGTTCCAGCGTGATGTATATTACACGCCAAGTTTCGGTGTAAACAGCACTATCGGTCGAAAATCCTAAACAATTGGAAAGCTTTGCACTCGTTGGCAGCGCTCTGGCGCGTCTGTGTGCTAGGGGATGCTTCAGGCCGGGAGCCCCCCACGTTAGCGCAGCGTCTGCTCGAAGAGCGTCTCCGCCCGAAGCTATGGTGCGGATCGACCGCAAGAACGGTTCTAAGTCGGATGTTGGCCGTTTCGGTTGTCAGGGATTTCGGCATCGTCCATATCGGCGCCGCCATGAATGGAGCGCAGGATGGACGAGCTGAACGGCAAGCTGATCGCTTGTCAGATTCTGATCACGGGATTGATCGCGCGTGTCGCCAACGAGCAGCGCGATCCCTTGCGCTTCCTCACCGACTTTCGCGACGAGATCAAAGCCGTCGTGAAAGGCGTCAACATCGCCGGCATGGACCAAACCGATCGCGTGCGCGCCGTTGCGCAGAAAACGGTCGACGAATTGTTCTCGCTGATGAAGCCGCCGAGCAGCGACTGAGAGCGCAACAGTCGATTTGCGTCGTTTCTCTCGAACAGATCCCATCCAAGATTAGAACGATTTCAAACTACAGTTTAGAATCGTTTTGATCTGGATTGATTCAAGGGTTCTCGCGAGCGGCTCGCATTGACCCGCTATTTTGCGGCCGATACCAACGCTCATCGTACGCTCGAAGGAAGCGAGCGAACAGGAAGATGGGGCGTTTGTTAATGGGGCAGGTAGTCGCACCGAAATCGTTGCGTTCGGTCGCAGCGTTGAATTCATTGGATGAGAAGCTCACGGGGATTTCCGGCAAGAAAGTTTCTGCGGTTGCAAGCTTGATCGCGGTGGCGTCGGTGTCGAGCGGCGCAGAGGCGCAGCAATCGAATCTGCCGCCGGTCACCGTCGATGCTCCGGTCGAGCGGCCGCGTCCGGCGGCTTCGAAGCCGTCGCCCGAGCAGGTTCGTGCCCGCAACGCGCTGCGCCGGGCCGCGCAGCGCCAACAGGCGCCGCAGGCGGCTCCAGCCGCCCCGTCCGGCGCGCCGGATGGCAATCCCTATGCCGATCCTGCGGCGCCCTACAAAGTCGATCACGTCCAGGCCTCGGGCAAGTTTCCCGAGAAGATGCTGAACACGCCCAAGAGCATTACCGTGCTCAGCAAGGAAGTGCTCGAGGACAAGAACGCGACGACGTTGAAGGAGATCGGACGCTCGACCGCGGGCGTGACGCTCGGCTCGGGCGAGGGCGGCAACGCTTTCGGCGATCGCTTCTTCATCCGCGGCTTCGACGCACGCAACGACGTCTTCATCGACGGCATCCGCGATCCCGCCGTCTCGATCCGCGAGAACTTCTTCACCGAGCAGATCGAGATCCTGCGCGGACCGGCATCTTCCTACGCGGGCCGCGGCACCGCCGGCGGCGCCATCAACATCGTCACCAAGCAGGCCGGCGACGTCAATTTCAAGCGCATGGACAGCGAGTTCGGCACCGACCAGACCAAGCGCGTCACGCTGGACGTGAACCAGGTGATCGATCCGACCTTCTCGGTACGCGCGGGCGGCCTGTTCCAGGACGCCAACGTCGCCGGACGCAACTTCGTCACCGACAATCGCTGGGGCAGCTTCATCTCGACCAAGTACACCCCGACCAGCGACATCAAGATCACGACGAACTACGTCCATACCGATCTCAGCGGCTATCCCGATTTCGGCGTGCCCTACTACAAACAGGGCAACGTGCCGGTGACCTCGGCGGGGATTCCGCGCGGGAACTGGTACGGCTTCCTGAACCGCGACTTCCAGACCGCGCGGCAGGATTTCGGCACCGGCACCATCGAGTACAAGGTCAATGAAGCCATTACGCTGACCAGCAAGGTGCGCGGCGAGCACTCGCTGCTCAACTACATCGGCACGCTGCCGCAGAACCCGAATACGACGAACCCCAACCCGCTGCTCTGGACCACGACGGCGAGCGCGCAGAGCCGCTACCAGAACGTCGACGTCTGGGCCAACCAGAACGAGGCCACGTTCAAGCTCAACACCGGCGGGATCAAGCACACCGCGGTGTTCGGCGTCGAATATTCGAACGAGAACATTTCAATCGATCGGTATTCGGGTCTCGCCTCGGAACTGTCCGGCTCCGCTTTCACCAGTGCGGGGGCGGTGACGGGGGTCAATCTCTACTCCCCGCAATTCACCTACATTCCGTTCGGCATACCGTCGCTGGTTGGAAATCCGACGCGCTACGGCGTCAACACCAGCAGCGTCTATGTCATGGACACCGCGAACTGGCAGGACACGATCATCGTCAATGGCGGTGTCCGCTATGACGGCTACAGCCAAAGCGCATCGAACAACAGTCCGAACTATGTGAAGCAAAATTCCGATCTCGTGAACTACAACGTCGGCGTGGTCTACAAGCCGATGTCGATCGGCAGCGTCTATGCCGCCTATGCGACTTCGGCCAATCCGTTCGGGTCGGAGCTGGATGCGACCGGCACCGAATACGGAGGCGTCCCCCCCAACTCGACCATCTTGCTTGGGCCCGAGCGCAACAAGGCGATCGAGCTCGGCACCAAATGGGAGCTTGCCGATCACCACTTGCTGGTGACCGGTGCGCTGTTCCAGACCACCAAGGACAACGCGCGCGAGACGGTCAACAACCTGCTCACATCCGGTGCCGCCTACAGGATCCAAGGCATCGACATCGAGGCGGAGGGCAAGATCACCGATCGCTGGAGCATCTTCGGCGGCCTGGTGCTGATGCAGTCGAAGGTCACGCAGAGCGGCGTCGCCTCGAATATCGGGCTGCAGCTTGCGAACATCGCCCACCAGTCGTTCAGCATGCTGACCAAGTACAAGTTCGATGGCGGGTGGGAGCTTGGCGGCCAGGCGGTGTACCGCTCGAAAGTCTACGGCGGCACGTTCGCGGCCAACACCAACGAGCTGCCCAGTTATTGGCGTTTCGATGCGTTCGTCGAGAAGAAGATCGACCAGAACTGGACCATGAAGTTCTACGCGCAGAACCTGACCAACAAGCTCTATTACGACTCGTTCTATCGCAGCAACGTTCCCTTCGTGGCGGTCGCGCCGGGACGGGCATTCTACGTCGTGACGACAGCGAAGTTCTGATCATGTTGACGTGCCTGCCTGGCGTTCTCAGCAAGGATGATGTGGCGGATTTCCGCCGCATCATGGACGCCAGCGATTGGGAGGATGGCCGCTCCACCGCCGGCGCGCAGTCGGCGATGGTCAAGCGCAACGAACAGCTGCCACCGGACAGCGAGGTCGCGCGAAAACTCGGCAATCGCGTCATCTCGGCGCTGACCTCGAACCCGCGCTTCATCGCGGCGGCGATCCCGCTTCAAATCTTCCCGCCGCTGTTCAACCGCTATGCGGCGAGCAGCGGCCATCATTTCGGCCTGCATGTCGACAATGCGATCCGCGGCGATCGCCTGACCGGCCTTCGCATCCGCACAGACCTGTCGATCACGCTGTTCCTCGCCGAACCGGAGGAGTACGACGGTGGCGAACTTGTGATCGAGGACACCTATGGCTCGCACGAGGTGAAGTTGCCGGCCGGGGACTGCGTGCTCTATCCTTCAACCAGCCTCCATCTCGTCACCCCCGTGACCAGGGGAACGCGGGTTGCGTCTTTCTTCTGGCTTCAGAGCATGATACGGGACGATCAAGCTCGCAGCATGATCTTTGACCTCGACACCACGATTCAATCGCTCGTGGAACGGCTCGGGCGTGACGATCCCGAAACGGTCAAATTGACGGGTATCTATCACAACCTCATTCGCTACTGGGCCGAAGTATGAAGACCACGACCTCAAGAGCAAGCCTTGCCGTCGCCGCCTTGCTGGCGGTCGCCTGGCTCGCGTCTCCTGTTTCCGCCCAGGCGCAGAGCGCGCCCGCCCCGGCGCAAGCGGTTCAGCCGGCTCCGGCCGGTCCGGCGCCGTCAGCCACCGTGCCCAGTGCCCCGGCGCCTTCGGCTTCGACTCCAGCCGCTCCCACGGCGCTCCCTGCGGCCACCGTTTCGACGACCGCAAAGTCCGAGGCGGCCGCCGTTGCGCCTGCCATGAAGGAATTGTCGCCCTGGATGATGTTCATGTCGGCGGACATCATCGTGCAAGCGGTGATGATCGGGCTGGCCTTCGCATCGCTGATGACCTGGACCGTCTTCATCGCCAAGTCGATCGAGCTGTCGGTCGCTTCCGGCAAGCTTCGTTCTGCCTTGAAGAGGATTGCGGAGGCGCACTCTCTCGCCGAGGCGCAGATGGCGCTCGGCACCAAGCAGGGCATCCTGCCGTCTTTCCTCGCGGCGGCGCTGCACGAGGCGCGGATGTCCGCCGGCCTGTCCAGCGATGCCGGCATCAAGGAGCGCGCGGCCTCGAGCTTCCAGGAGATCGTACGCGCGGAACAGCGGCGCATCCGGATCGGCATGGGCGTGCTCGCGACGATTGGCTCGACGTCGCCCTTCGTCGGCCTGTTCGGCACGGTCTGGGGCATCATGAACAGCTTCATCGGCATCTCGAAGTCGCAGACCACGAACCTCGCCGTCGTCGCGCCCGGCATCGCCGAAGCGCTGCTCGCAACCGCGATCGGCCTCGTCGCCGCGATCCCCGCGGTCATCATCTACAACCACTTCTCCCGCGTCACAAAGGGCTATCTCGAGCTCGTCAGCCGCGCCTCGGGCGCGGCGGGGCGGCTGCTCTCGCGCGATCTCGACCGCAGCCACGGCGGCTTGCATTCTCGCGCGGCGGAGTGAATCATGGGCGTTTCGCTCGCAGATAATGACGGCGAAGACGACGATTTCTCGGAAACGCATGACATCAACGTCACACCGTTCATCGACGTCATCCTGGTGCTGCTGATCATCTTCATGGTCGCGGCTCCGCTCTCTACGGTCGACCTGCCAATCGATCTGCCGACGTCCAGCGCGACGCCGCAGAAGAAGCCGGACAAGCCGACCTATCTCAGTATCAAGCCCGATCTGACGCTTGCAATCGGAGAGAACCCGGTCCATCGGGCCGAGTTGATCGGCACCCTCGACGGCCTGTCCGACCTGAGCAAGGACAAGTATGTGTTCCTGCGTGCCGATCGAACGGTGCCTTACGGCGAGTTGATGGGGGTCATGGAGCTCCTGCGCTCGGGCGGCTATACTCGGGTGAAGCTGGTTGCGCTGGAAGGCGCTCCGGGGGCACCCGCGGCAGGCGCCGCTCAGCCCTAGGAATACGCACGATGTCGGACGAAGTCAGGCCATCCCGGACGCTCTGGATCCTCGCGGCGGTCGCGGCGCTCGCGCTTCATCTTGGTGGTGCTGCGCTCGCGCTGGCGCATTTGCGGGACGACGGCGATGGCGACGGCCTGGGCGCGGCGGGCGCGGAGTTCGCGGTCGAGATGGCTTCGCCGGAAGCTCATGAAACCGACGCGCCGGTCGGACCGAGCGACTCCACGGCGCAGGAGGAGCGTCCGGAACTCCCGGAGCAGAAGGCCGAAATCAAGGAGACGGAGCTTCCGCAGGATCGCCCGGAAGAGGCCGAGGACCCCGATCGTATCGTCAGCGAAAACAAGGCCAAGAAGGAGCAGGACGACGACCCGAAGGTGGCTGCCGTTGAAACTCCAGCCGCGGAAGCGGCGCAAAAGCAGGTTGACCAGGTGCAGCAGACTTTCGAGGACGCAACGCGCGAGGCTGACAAGGCGATGGCCCCGGTGGTTGGTATCGGCAAGGACGTCTTGAAGATCACGGCCGACTGGAACCGCAAGGTCAGCGCGCATCTTGCGGCTCACAAGGTCAATCCGGAGGGTAAGGAGCCCCGCAATCAGACGGTGAAAGTGAGCTTCGCCCTCAATCGACGGGGGAACGTGATCTCAGTCGACGTCGCGGAATCGTCCGGAGACGCGGCCTACGACGCTGCCGCAATCTCCATGGTCCACAAATCCGATCCTTTCCCGATGCCGCCTGCGGCGGTGACTGAGGATCGGATCGAGCGCACCGTCCCGATCATCTTCAAGCCACCCGAAGAGAAGAAAAAGAAGAAGACGGCTCAACGCCAGTAGAGCCGGATCCCGACGTAGACCACGACCAGGCAGACAAAGATCAGCGCCACCGGCAGCGGCCGCTTCTGCGTTCCAGTGGCTGTGCCGCCTCCGAAAAAGCTGCTCGTCTTGGGCTTCGGAGGCGGGCGGCGGAAGGCGGTAACATTGTCCGCGGCTGGCTCCGCCTGGCGGGGGCGGACATCGGGCGGCGTTCCACCGCCGCCCATCTCGGCGTAATAGGCCTTGTAGATGGCACCGATGGTGGCCTCGGTGGCCTCGCCTTCGCTCATCTGCGCCAGCAGGTTCCTGTAGCTGGTCAGGAATTCCTGGGCCTCCGGAGGCAGCGCGGACGCCCCGTTGAGCTTGGCCATCATCTTCCAGGTGGCAAAATCGGCTCGGGCGCGGGTGTCGGCGCGTCGCGCGATCAGCATATCGGCAGCTTTGACCAAGTCGGCCTCTGGCCCTTCGGCTTGTGTACGGGTGTCCCGGTTTCAACTACGCATTGCCGGTCAGGAAGAGAACAGCCTGAATCACATAACCGGTCAACGTCCGCAGTATTGCTGAAATAACATCAAGATTTAGACCGAACTGCGAGCCCGCGAGCGGCAGCAGGATCAAGAGGCCGATCAGGATCAACATACCGAACGGCTCGAGCCGGGCCAGCGGCCAGGCGAGTGCCCGCGGCAACAGCCCGACCGCGACGCGCCCGCCGTCGAGCGGCAGGATCGGCGTCATGTTGAACACGGCCAGGATCGCGTTGATGATGAGTGCATTCTTGAGGTTGTCGGCAACCCATTTCGCCGCGCTCGCGGGCACCAGCGGTAGGGCATGGAAGGCGAGGGCGGTGGCGAGCGCCAGCAGGATGTTGGTGGCGGGGCCGGCCAGCGCCACCCAGACCATGTCGAGCCTGGGATTGTTCAGCTTGCGGAAGTTCACCGGCACCGGCTTGGCGTAGCCGAACAGGAACGGCGAATGCGCGAACAGCAGCATCGCCGGCAGGATGACGGTGCCGAACGGGTCGATATGCCTGAGAGGATTGAAGCTGACGCGGCCGAGCTGTGCGGCGGTGTTGTCGCCGAGCCGGTTAGCGACGAAGGCGTGTGCGGCCTCATGGAAGGTGATGGCGAGAACGAGGGGGATAACCCACACCGAGAGGTCGTAGAAGGAAATGTTCACAGCTCATCCATTTCGGTTCGCTAGCTAACGGCCTTGCAGCCGTCCCAGCCAAACCGGGGTGCAGCAACGGTTCGGCTCAACATAGGGTGGCCGGTTCCGGAATGCCACGGTGCAGATGGGTTGCTTCGGCCTGCCGTCGTGCAGTCGCGCAAATTCACGCCGGGATCGTCCCGGGATGTTGCACCAAGCCGTCGTCGAGCTTCACCCAGGCGAGCTTTTCCGACACCCAGATGTGCTCGGTCGGGACGAAGGCGTTGCGATCGTCGAAAGTGGCCAGCGCGACACCCGCCAGTGTCCCGTTGCGGCGCCAGGCGAACAGCCGCGTGCCGCAGCGCTTGCAGAACACGCGATCGATGTTCTCGGACGATGCATAGCGCCCTGTGTCGCCCTCGACGCTCAGCGCACGCTGGTCGAACTGCGCGCGGGCGAAGTAGGGCGAGCCCATCGCCTTCTGGCAGATGCGGCAATGGCAGACGCGGACGTTGAGCGGCTCGCCCTCCGCCTTGAACCGCACCGCGCCGCACAGGCAGCCACCCTCCCGGATCATGATGTCCTCAATAGGTTGCGCGTCCGCCCGAGATGTCGAACACCGCGCCGGTCGAGAAGGCGCAATCTTCCGATGCGAGCCAGCTCACCATTGCGGCGAGCTCTTCGACGAGCACGAAGCGTCCCTTCGGGATCTTCGACAGCATGAAATCGATGTGCTGCTGCGTCATCTGGTCGAAGATCGCGGTCTTCGCCGCCGCCGGCGTCACCGCGTTGACGAGGATGTCGTGGCCGGCGAGCTCCTTGCCGAGCGATTTCGTGAGCGCGATCAGGCCGGCCTTGGAGGCTGAGTAGTGCGCCGCGTTCGGATTGCCTTCCTTGCCGGCGATCGAGGCGATGTTCACGATCCGCCCGTATTTCCGCTTGAGCATTTCAGGCACGATCGCCTTGCTCACGATGAAGGGGCCGTCGAGGTTGATGCGCAGCACCTTGCGCCATTCCTCCAGATCGGTCTCCCAGACCGGTTTGTTGACGCCTGCAATGCCGGCATTGTTGACGAGGATGTCGATCTTGCCGAACGCGGCCAGCGTGGCATCGCGCGCCTGCTCCACGCCTGAGGTGTCGGTGACGTCGACCTTGAACACTTTGGTCTCGCCGCCGATGTCTTTTGCGGTCTTCTCGGCGAGTGCGGCATCGAAATCCCAGATCGCGACCTTGGCGCCGGAGGCGACGAAGCGCTCGGTGATGGCGCGGCCAAAACCCTGCGCACCGCCGGTGACGATGGCGATGCGGCCGTTGAGATCGATCTTGTTCATGCGGGCGGCCTCTGGTGTCAGAGCATGTAGCCGCCGTCGACGACGAGGTCGACGCCGGTGGTGAAGGCGCTCTCGTCGCTGCCGAGATAAACCGCCATCGCCGCGATCTCCTCCGCGGTGCCGAGCCGGCCCATCTTCTGGCGGGAGATGAACATCTCCTTGCCCTGCGGCCCCTGGGCTGCGGCGCGATCGAGCATCGACGGCGTCTCGACCGTGCCGGGGCAGATCGAGTTGCAGCGGATGCCCTTGGTG
>NZ_JAEMSD010000682.1 GCF_016462955.1 Bradyrhizobium sp.
ATCGAGATTCTCGCGGAGGCGGTCGCCAAGGAGCCGCAGCTCGCGGCGATCACGAAGATGATCGACGAGGCTGCCGCGCGCGGCGCCGATCTGACCCAGCACCTGCTCGCCTTCGCGCGCAAGCAGCCGCTGCAGCCGCGCGAGATCGACATCAACTCGCTGATCGTCGACACCTCGAAATTGTTGCGGCCGACGCTGGGCGAGCATATCCAGATCGAATCGGTGTTCGAGGACGAGAATTGCGTCGGCGTCGTCGATCCCAACCAGCTCACCACCGCGATCCTCAACCTCGCGCTCAATGCCCGCGACGCCATGCCGGGCGGCGGCAAGCTGATCCTGGAGACGGGTGTCGCCTATCTCGACGAAGTCTACGCCAGTGCGAACGACGTGTCGGCGGGTCATTACGTGCTGATCGCCGTGAGCGACACCGGCACCGGAATCCCCGCGAACATGCTGGCCAGGGTGTTCGATCCCTTTTTCACCTCGAAGGGACCGGGCAAGGGCACCGGGCTCGGTCTTTCGATGGTGTACGGCTTCATCAAGCAGTCCGCAGGCCACATCAAGATCTACAGCGAGGAGGGACACGGCACCACTGTCAAGATGTATCTGCCGCCGGGCAAGACGCCGGCGGCCGCCGGCGAGGGCGTGACGCCGGCGACGATCGAGGGCGGACACGAGACGATCCTCGTGGTGGAGGACGACCGGCTGGTGCGGGACTACGTGCTGGCGCAATTGCACGGGCTGGGTTACGTCACCTTGCAGGCCGCCAACGCCGCCGAGGCGCTCGCGATCGTTGCCGCCGGAAAGCCGTTCGATCTGCTGTTCACCGACGTCATCATGCCCGGCAAGATGAACGGACGGCAGCTTGCGGACGAAATGATGAAGACGCGGCCGGATCTCAAGGTGGTCTACACCTCGGGCTATACCGAGAACGCGATCATCCATCACGGCCGGCTGGATTCGGGCGTTCTGCTGCTGCCAAAACCCTATCGCAAGTCGGATCTGGCGCGGATCATCCGCAAGGCGCTGAGCGGGTGAAGTTTGGCAGTCATTCCGGGCGCGCGTAGCGCGATCCGGAATCTCGAGATTCTCGGGAACGCAATCGCCCACCCTAGTTCGATGCTCCGCATCGCCCCGGAATGACGAAGAAATATCCGCAATGCAGCCGCCTACGAGGCGCGCTGTGCCGCGGTCATCACGATTCGGATCAGATCGGCGGCGTTACGCGCGCCGAGCTTCTTCATGATGTTGGCGCGGTGATCCTCGATCGTGCGCGGGCTGATGCCGAGCGTTCGGCCGGCCTCCTTGTTGGAAGCACCCGAGGCGAACTGCTCGAGCACCTCGCGCTCCCTGCGCGTCAACGGCTCGCGGCCGGGAAAATGCAGCGAGCTGAATTTCGGCGATGCGTTCTCCGCCTGCCTGCGGGCATAGGCGCCGATCGCCTCGTCGAGGCGGCCGACGATCTCGCTGCCGCGGAACGGCTTCTCGATGAAGTCGAGCGCGCCACTCTTGATCGCGCCCACCGCCATCGCGATGTCGCCCTGCCCGGAGATCATGAAGATCGGCGCCGGATAGTCCTCGCCTTGCAGTTCCTTCAGAATGTCGAGACCCGACTTCCCGGGAATGTGCACGTCGAGCAGGATGGCAGCCGGTGTTCTGCTTCGCGCCACGGAGAGCAGCGCCGCACCGTCCGCAAAACAGATCACCTCATAGCCGGCCGCCTTCAACACCATCGACAAGGTGTCGCGAACGGCAGGGTCGTCGTCGACCACGAAGATTTCACCGCGAGAGCTTTGTTCGGCCATGTGCCACATCCAGTTGGCATGAAGGACTCGCGTCCGCACCACTCGTTATGGCGCTTGGCGCGGATTCGGCCCACCCGGATTTGTACGGGACATGGACTTAACGCACAAGTAGCGGCATGCCACCTAATTGAGGGGGACGGAGAATATCCATGCCAAATTCCGACACGCCGCGTCCTGTCGCAACGCCCGAACTCGCGAGCCGTGAGCTGATTGCGACGGACCTTCGTTTGCTGATCGCGCAGATCGAGACGAGCATGCGCCGGATCGCCGCAGCCATGGATCAGGAACATTGCGACGATTTCGAGGGTTCCGCGGACGTGGTCCTGCTCGACGACGTCACGCCCCGTTATGCCAGCGCGAGCGCGGCTCTCAGCGCCTGCCGGGCGGGCCTCGGCCACGCCCTGCAATGCCTGTCGGAATCCGGCAACGCGACGGACCACCGCGTTTGATCGCCTGGCGCCTCTTCAGCTCCAAGGCGCGATGAGGTCCGGATGAACGTCATCCCGCTTCAGGTTGTTGTTAAAGCGTCATCTTGCCGGAGAGCGCTTCGCACTTTCCGGATCATGCTTCAGGCGCGGTGCCGTTCAACGATTGCATCGCTCGCGACACCTCCCCAGGTGTGGATCGCGGGCAGGCCCATCGCGGTCTTGCCGAGATTGGCAAGGCTGATGCGCAGAGCCGCGAGATCCAGCGGCTTCGGCAGGCTCTGGAGCTCGATACCGACGGAACGGGCGAAGCTGCGGGCGGCACTGCGGCGCTTGCCGTCCATGCCGCTGACGACGATCACGGCGCCGGCGAATTTCGCCTTTGCCATCTCGCGCAGCACGTCGATGCCGTCGCCGTCCTCCAGCACGAGATCGAGCGTCACGCAGTCAAAGCGCGCAGCCCGAAGCTTCTCGATCGCGTCCGCCACGGAGGGCGCCACGGTGACTTCGTGGCCGGCCTGCTTGGCGGCGACTGTGATCAGGTGGCGCTGCGTGGCGTCGTCGTCGACCACTAGGAGCTGAAGCGCACGCCGCTCGGCGCCGTCGGGCAGGTTTGGCGAGATGGGAGAGAGAGAACTTCTGGGCATTGCCGTATCCTGAGATTGAGACCCTCAATGGATACACGGCACGCGCTTAGGCGACGTAAAACTGCTTTGGCCAATTGACTCAGATA
>NZ_JAEMSD010000683.1 GCF_016462955.1 Bradyrhizobium sp.
GCGCGGAGGCTTGCATCGACATCGTCAGCCTTGGCGGCTTTGCCGCCGCGCGCGCCCTCTCGAGCGGCTTCAACGACGAGCCCGCGCGCGCCTCGCGTCCGTTCGATCAAAAGCGCGACGGCTTCGTGATGGGCGAAGGCGCCGGCATCCTGGTGATCGAGGCGCTCGAGCATGCGCTGGCACGCGGTGCGCGGCCGATCGCGGAGATCGTCGGCTACGGCACGACGGCTGACGCCTATCACATGACCTCGGGCCCACCCGATGGCGACGGCGCCCGCCGCGCCATGGAGATCGCGCTGCGGCAGGCGAGGCTTGCGTCGGGGGATGTTCAGCATCTCAATGCGCACGCGACCTCGACCCCGGCCGGCGACGAGAGCGAACTCGGCGCGATCGCCGCGCTGTTCGGCCGCGACCGCAGCATCGCCGTCAGCGCGACCAAATCGGCCACGGGCCATCTGCTCGGCGCTGCCGGCGGCCTGGAGGCGATCTTCACCGTGCTCGCTCTGCGCGACCAGACCGCGCCGCCGACGCTCAATTTCGAGAATCCGGATCCCGGCGCTGAAGGCATCGACATCGTTGCTGGCGCAGCGAGAGCGATGCCGATGCAGAACGCCATCTCGAACGGGTTCGGCTTCGGCGGGGTGAACGCCAGCGTGATCTTCCGCCGGATGGGCTAGCGAGAGGGCCTTGCAATCGCCGCTCGCTCCGTTACGAAAACAGGATGATCGAGCCCAATTTCTGGCATTTCCTGGCCGCCGCCTTCCTCATTGCCGCCGTTCCCGGCCCAGGCATCTTCTACGTTGCCGCGCGGACTTTGTCGGAGGGACGCGCCAGCGGTTTCGCCTCGACTGCGGGCACGGCGCTGGGCGGGCTGGTCCATGTCGTGGCGGGCAGCCTTGGCATCTCCGCGATCATCCTGGCCAGCGCGGAGCTGTTTTCCGCCGTGAAATTCGTCGGGGCACTCTATCTGGTCTGGCTCGGCATCAAGACCTTTCGCAGCGCCGGCCGCGTGATGGAGCTCGGGAGCGAGCCCACCGGCGACAAGCACGCCTTCCGCGACGGCGTGCTGGTCGAGGCGCTGAATCCGAAGACCGCGGCGTTCTTCCTCGCTTTCATTCCACAGTTCCTCGATCCCACGGGATCGAACCCGACGCTGCAGTTCATCATGTTGGGCGCGATCTCAGTGGCGTTGAACACGCTGGCCGACATCGTCGTGGTGCTGATGGCCTCGGCGACGCGCACGCAGCTGATCGGACGGCCAAAGCTGATGCGGCGCCTCACGCAAGGCTCGGGCGTCTTCATCGCCAGCCTCGGCCTCACGCTCGCGCTGGCGCGGCGGCCGGTGAATGGATAGCGACACGATGCTCGCCCCGCAAGACCGCTTCTATGAATCGCAGGGCCTGCGGCTGCATTATGCCGACTGGGGCAACGAGGGTGCGCCGGTCCTGATCCTGGTCCATGGCGGCCGCGATCATTGCCGCAGCTGGGATCACATTGCCCGATCGTTGCAGCCGCATTTTCACGTGCTCGCGCCGGACCTGCGCGGCCACGGCGACTCCGACTGGACCAAGGGCGGAAGCTACGCGCTGACCGAATATGTCTACGATCTCGCACAGCTCCTTCGCACCGTTGCAGCGCCTGAAGTCACTCTCATCGGCCATTCGATGGGCGGCATGGTGAGCCTGATCTTCTCGGGCTCATTCCCCGAGTTCGTGACCAAGCTCGTCGTCCTCGACGGCGTGACCATGCTGCCGGATGCGACGAAGCCGCCGGTGCACGAGCGCATCGCCAAATGGGTGGCGCAGCTCGACAGACTGCACGACCGGGCGCCACGCCGCTACGCCACGCTCGAGGCTGCGGCCGCGCAGATGATGCTGCACAACAAGCGCCTCGACCGCGCCCTGGCGCTGCATCTCGCCACGCACGGCGCGCGGCAGAACGAGGACGGCACCTATAGCTGGAAGTTCGATCCTTATCAGCGCGCCTCCGCGCCGCACCGGCTCTGGCCGGACGACCACGTCGCCCTGTGGTCGCGCATCGCCTGCCCGACGCTGCTGCTCCATGCCGGCGAAAGCTTTCTGGCCGGCGCCAAGGCGGCAGGACTGGAGCGCTATTTCCAGAACGCGCACATCGAGACCATCGCCGGGGCAGGACACTGGCTGCAGCACGACAAGCCGCAGGAGGTGTTGGGCGAGATCCGAAGGTTTTTGGGGCTCGACGAGAACGAAGCCGGTTAGCTCGGTCTTTGTAGCCCGCATGAGCGAAGCGACATGCGGGATGCCGCGAGGCAGGTATCCCCGGATATCGCTTCGCTCATCCGGACCACGCAGCGCCGTTGAGGGAATTGGTTAGCTCAACGTGCCCGCATGCACCCACCAGCCGGGGTGATCGCGCCGGATCCTTTCGGCGGCGGCATGCGCCTCGGCCGGGGCGCCATAGATCGCAAAGCACGTGGCACCGGAGCCGGACATGCGCGCAAGCTTGGCGCCGGCGGAACCGCGCAAGGCTTCCAGCACCTCGCCGATCACGGGCTCGATGCGCATCGCGGGCGCTTCGAGATCGTTGGCGACATCTTCGAGCACCTCGACCCAATCGGTGACCGAGGCTCCCTCATCCGGCCAAGCGGGAGCGCGGATCACGTCGGTGACGCCGACCAGAAGCTCGCCGTTGCGCAAGCCCAGGGCCTGGAACACATCCTTGGTGGCAACAGGCACACGCGGATTGACCATCACACAGGGCATGCTCGGCAGCGCCAGCGGCAGCAACTGCTCGCCGACGCCGGTCATGTCGCAGGCGCGCGAGAGGAGACACACCGGCACGTCGGCGCCGGTCGCGAGCGCGACCTTCTGGAGGCGGGGATCATCGAGCGACAGATCGTTGAGACGCGCCAACAGCCGCAATGAAGCGGCGGCATCGGCCGAACCACCACCGATGCCGGCGGCAACCGGAAGCACC
>NZ_JAEMSD010000213.1 GCF_016462955.1 Bradyrhizobium sp.
CGATGCTCTTCAGGAACGAGCCCAGTCTCGACGATCGTGATGCGTGCCATGTGTTACCCGCGGAGGCGATAGAGTACAGCGGGACCATAGCAGACCAGGTCAACCGGGCGCAAAATCCCGTGCAGGCTCGTCCTCGAACTCCACCAGCGCCTTGCGCATCGTCTCGACCAGGTCCAGCGCCACCGGCGAGGGGCTGCGCTGCGCCGGAAAGACCGCGGAGAATTCGAAGTCGATGCGCGGCAGGAAGCGCCGCACGACGACGCCGCGCGTTGCAAATTCCTGCGCGGTGAAGGGATCGCAGATCGAAACGCCCAGCCCCGACGACACCATGCCGCACATGATCTCCGACAGCGTGGTCTCGACCCTGAGCACGCGGCGGACATCGTGGCGATGAAAGACCTGGTCGACGAGATGCCGGCTCGACGAACCCGCCGATAGCGAGATAAAGGTCTCGCCCTCGAAATCGCGCGGCTCCAGCACCTCTTTCTCGGCCAGATGATGACCGGTCGGCAGCACCGCGACGCGTGCCAAGGCGGGCAGCCGCTGGCTCGGCAGGCCGGAATGCGCGATCGGCACCTCGGCAAAGCCGATGTCGCATTGGTTGTTCAGCACCCAGTCGACCACGATCGGCGAGATCACACCGAAGAAGGCAAGGTTGAGATTGGGACGCTCCATCAGGAAGTGCCCGGCCAGGCGTGGCAGATAACCGTTTGCCAGCGCCGGCAGCGCCGCGATGCGCAACGAGCCGGTGCGGCGGCCGCGGATCTCCTCGGCCGCCGCGGTGATGCGCTCGAGGCCGACGAAGGAGCGCTCGACCTCGGTGTAGAGCGCCATCGCCGCCGCGGTCGGCACCAGGCCGGTGCCGCGCCGCTCGAACAGCTCCATCTTGAGCAGCGCCTGGAAGTCGCGCAGCAGCCGGCTGACCGCGGGTTGCGTCACCGCCATCAGCTTCGCCGCCTCGGTGACGCTGCCGGTCAGCATTGTCGCCCGGAAGGCCTCCACCTGCCGCGAATTGATCCGCGCCATCCCATGATCCAATCATAACATTTTAGCATGCAGAGGGTGCCATTATTCATTGGACGATGGAAGTATAGGTTGCGATCTTTTTCATCAGAGCTGGAGACAGCCCGCTTTTTCGGCAGATTGGAGGGCTTCGAACCTCCAGACCGCGCCAGAATCGCCGAACGGGCGCCGGAGCCCTGGTCGGAGAGGGTTTGCGCGGAAGGAAATGCGGCAGGCGCTTCGGCCGGAGACTTGTCGGCACGTCACCTCATTCCGGTATTGGAGATCAGTCCATATGAAGACTCTTCGCCTTCTGACTGCGGTCAGCATCGCAGCGCTCATTGCTGCCCCCTCGGTCGCCTCGGCCCAGCAGAAAACGCTTTATGTCGCCGGCTATGGCGGCTCGTTCGAGAAGACGATCCGCGACGAGGTGATCCCGGCCTTCGAGAAGGCGAACGGCGTCAAGGTCGAGTATGTCGCCGGCAACTCCACCGACACGCTGGCAAAGCTTCAGGCGCAGAAGGGCAACCAGCAGATCGACGTCGCGATCGTCGACGACGGTCCGATGTACCAGGCAATCCAGCTCGGCTTCTGCAGCAAGCTCGACGGATTGCCGGCCGATCTCTACGACACCGCCCGCTTCAAGGACGATCGCGCCGTCGCGATCGGCATCGTCGCCACTGGCCTGATGTACAACACCAAGGTGTTCAAGGAGAAAGGCTGGGCGCCGCCGACCTCGTGGAACGACCTGAAGGACACCAAATACGCCAAGCAGCTCGTGATCCCGCCGATCAACAACACCTACGGCCTCGAGGCGCTTGTGATGCTGTCGAAGATGAATGGCGGCGGCGAGACCAACGTCGATTCCGGCTTCAAGATCTTCAAGGAGCAGATCAATCCGAACGTGCTCGCCTATGAGCCGTCGCCGGGCAAGATGACCGAGCTGTTCCAGTCCGGCCAGGCCGTGATCGCGGTGTGGGGCACGGGCCGCGTGCAGAGCTTTGCCAACACCGGCTTTCCCGTCGACTTCGTCTATCCCAAGGAAGGCGCGGCGACGCTGCTGACCACGGCGTGTCCGATCGCCAAGCCCAACGCTTCGCCGCTCGCGGCGAGCTTCGTCAAGATGTTGCTCGATCCAAAGATCCAGCTCGTGCTGCTGAAGGACTACGGCTACGGCCCGGTGCTGAAATCGCTGGTGATCCCGCCCGAGCTCGGCAAGATGGCGCCGATCGGCGAGCGCGCGGCCAAGCTCTATAATCCGGACTGGACCGTCATCAACGAGAAGCGCGAGGAGTGGACCAAGCGCTGGAATCGCGAGGTCGAGCGCTGATCGGTCGCGGCGGAGACAGCGTCATGGCCTATCTCGAGCTCGATCGGGTCGCAAAAGAGTTCGGCGCGCAGACTGTGGTCGAAGACTTCAGCCTGTCGGTGGGGAAGGGGGAGTTCATCTCCTTTCTCGGCCCGTCCGGCTGCGGCAAGACCACGACGCTACAGATGATCGCGGGCTTCCTCGATCCCACGCGAGGCGCCATTCGCCTCGAGGGCAAGGACCTGACCGCGGTTCATCCGGCCAAGCGTGGCCTCGGCATCGTGTTCCAGAGCTACGCGCTGTTTCCGCATATGACCGCGGCGGAAAACGTCGCCTTTGGCCTCGAGATGCGCAGCGTGCCGCGCGCTGAAAGGTCCGAGCGCGTCCGCGCCGCGCTCGCGATGGTGGGCCTCGCGGGCTTTGAGGACCGCCATCCACGCCGCATGTCCGGCGGCCAGCAGCAGCGCGTGGCGCTCGCGCGCGCGCTGGTGATCAAACCAAGCGTGCTGCTGCTCGACGAGCCGCTGTCCAACCTCGATGCGAAACTGCGCGAAGAGATGCAGATCGAGCTACGCCAGATCCAGCGCACCATCGGCACCACCACGATCCTGGTCACCCACGACCAGAACGAGGCGATGTCGCTGTCCGACCGCATCGTGGTGATGAGCCAGGGCAAGATCGAGCAGATCGGCACGCCGCAGGAAACCTATGAGAAGCCGGCCTCGGCCTTCGTCTCGCAATTCCTCGGTAAGACCAATGACTTTGCCGGAACGATCGACCGGACCGTCGCGCCGACGCAGTTGGTAGCCGGCTCCTGGCGCGCACCGGCGCCGGCCGGACTTGGCGGTCCTGTCACCGTCAGCATTCGCCCCGAAAGAATCGGCTTTGGCGACAAGGGGCTCAGCGCAAAGATCATCACGCGCATCTTCCAGGGCAATCACTGGCTGTTCCAGTGCGACAGTGAATGCGGCCCGGCGATCGTGATCCGCCAGAACGACGGCAAGGCGCAGCCGGCCGAAGGCGACGCGGTCCGGCTCACCTGGCGGCCCGAGGACATGAGCGTCCGCGCGAGGGCTGGCGCATGAGCGCGGCCGCGGAGGAGGGCAATGCGCGTACGCCGTGGGCGCTGACGGCGCCTGCCTTGATGCTGTTCGTCGGCGTGCTGCTGATTCCGCTGGCGATGACGGTGATGCTGTCGTTCCACGATTGGGGCCAGTACAAGGGCATCGAGCCGGTCTTCATCCTCAAGAACTGGCACGAGATCGCGACGGACCCCTATTACGCCGAGATGTTCTGGCGGACCTTTCGTGTCGCGATCCTGACGACGCTGCTCACGGCCTTGTTAGGGGCGCCCGAAGCCTACATCCTCAATCGCATGAGCGGCCGCTGGAAGAGCTTCTTCCTGCTGGTGATTCTCGGGCCGCTCTTGATCTCCGTCGTGGCGCGCACGCTCGGCTGGGCGCTGCTGTTCGGCGGCAACAATGGCCTCGTCAACAAGCTGCTGATGACGCTCGGGGTCATGCGCTCCCCCATCCCCTTCATGTTCACCGAAACGGGAATGATAGTCGCCCTTGCGCATGTGATGATGCCGTTCATGGTGCTGTCGGTGTGGGCCGCACTCCAGCGCCTCGATCCGCAGATCGAGAACGCCGCGATGTCGCTCGGTGCCGGCCCCATGACGATCACCCGCCGCATCATCATGCCCCAGATCATGCCGGGCGTGCTGTCGGGCGCCATCATCGTGTTCTCGCTGTCGGCCAGCGCCTTCGCGACGCCCGCGATCATCGGCGGCCGCCGGCTCAAGGTCGCCGCGACGCTCGCCTATGACGAATTCCTCAACACGCTGAACTGGCCGCTCGGCGCTGCCGTCGCAACGCTGCTGCTGGCCGCACTGGTGCTGATCGTCGTCGGCAGCAACGCGCTGATCGAGCGCCGTTACGCGGAGGTGTTCCGATGAGACGGAACGGCCCGCTCGCGCTGATCTTCCACGCCATCTTCGTCATCGTCATGGTGGCGCCGAATTTGGTGGTCTGCCTCGTCGCGTTCACGCCCGAGGGATATTTGTCGCTGCCGACCAACGGCTTCTCGCTGCGCTGGTTCAGGACGATCGCGAATTATCCCGAGTTCATCCACGCCTTCTGGATCAGTCTCGCCCTCGGCGCGCTGTCCTCGCTGGTGGCGCTCCTGTTCGCCGTGCCGGCGGCGCTCGCGATCGCACGCTATCGTTTTCGCGGCCGCGACGCGCTGGCGGCGCTGTTCCTGTCGCCGCTGATGATCCCGCACGTCGTGCTCGGCATCGCGTTCCTGCGCTTCTTCACCTCGGCGGGGCTGGGCGGCAGCTTTGCCGCGCTGATCATCGCGCATGTCATCATCGTGTTTCCGTTCGCGCTGCGGCTGACGCTGGCCGCGGCGACCGGCATGGACCGCACGGTCGAGATGGCCGCGGTCTCGCTCGGTGCCGGCGGCTGGACGCTGTTCCGCCGTGTGACCTTGCCGCTGATCCTGCCCGGTGTCATCAGCGGCTGGGCGCTCGCCTTCATCCAATCCTTCGACGATTTGACCATGACCGTCTTCCTTGCCGCGCCCGGCACCGAAACGCTGCCTGTGCGCATGTTCCTCTATATCCAGGACAACATCGATCCGCTGGTGACGTCGGTCTCGGCCTGCGTGATCGCGATCACCATGGCCGCCCTCATTCTGCTCGACCGCTTCTACGGGCTCGACCGCGTGCTCGCCGGCAAGGGCGATACGGGGCGATAGGAGAACTCATGCTAGGAGAATATGACGTTGCCGTCGTCGGCGGCGGACTGCTCGGCTCCGCCATTGCCTGGGGCCTCGGCCGGCTCGGCAAGCGCGTCGCGGTGCTCGACGAAGGCGACATCACCAAGCGCGCCTCGCGCGCGAACTTTGCGCTGGTCTGGGTGCAGAGCAAGGGGCTCGGCATGCCCGCCTATACGGTGTGGACCGTACGGGCGGCGGAAGCCTGGAACCGGCTTGCCTCGGAGCTGAAGCAGCAGACCGGGCTGGACGTTTGCCTCCAGCAGAATGGCGGCTTTCATCTGACGCTTGGCGATGACGAATTCGGCCAGCGTATCGAGCTGGTCAAGCGCATGCACAACCAGGCCGGCGCGGCCGACTACAAGATGGAGATGCTGCCCGCATCTGAGGTGAAGAAGTCGCTTCCGCTGATCGGCCCTGAGGTCTCCGGCGGCAGCTACTGTCCTCTCGATGGACATGTGAACTCGCTGCGTACGTTCCGCGCGCTCCATACCGGCTTCAAGGCGTTCGGGATCGACTACCTTCCGGAGCGGCCGGTCTCGGCGATCAGCAAGAGCGGCGGCGAATTTCGGCTGACCACGCCGAGCGGCGAGCTGCGTGCCGCCAAGATCGTGCTGGCCGCCGGCAACGCCAACCAGACGCTGGCGCCGATGGTCGGTCTCCATGCACCGATGGGGCCGACCCGCGGCCAGGTCGTGGTGACCGAGCGCACCGTGCCGTTCCTGCCGCATCCGCTGACCACGATCCGCCAGACCGACGAGGGCACGGTGATGATCGGCGACAGCAAGGAGGACGAGCTGGACGACCGCGCGCTGAAGCACTCGATCAGCGCCGTGATGACCGATCGCGCCCAGCGCATGTTCCCGCATCTGTCGCGTCTCAACGTGGTCAGGAGCTGGGCCGGCATCCGCGTCATGCCGCAGGACGGCTTTCCGATTTACGACCAGTCGGAGACGCATCCCGGCGCCTTCGTAGCCTGCTGCCATTCCGGCGTGACGCTCGCCTCCAATCACGCCTTCGAGTTCGCGCGCATGGTGGCGCAGGGCGCGCTCGAGCCGGAGCTGGTCGGCGCGTTTTCGGCCAGCCGCTTTGGTGGCGCAGGTGCCGCCAACAACAGCGGTTATTGAAGATTTTGAGAAGGAGCCAAGAGGCATCCCCATGTTCAAGCGATCCGAACAGGACAAGCGCCCACACGTGCAGATCTTCGTCGATGGCGTCGCCATCGCGGCGCGCCAGGGTGACACCGTCTCTGCCGCGCTGTTGGCCTCCGGCGTGGACGCACGGCGTTCCACCGCAGTCAGCGGCGCGCCGCGTCTGCCTTATTGCATGATGGGCGTGTGCTTCGACTGCCTCGTCACCATCGACGGTGTCGGCAACCGCCAGGGATGCCTCGTGCCCGTCGCCGAGGGCATGCAGATCGAGATCCAGAAGGGCAAGCGGGAGATCGGAAGATGACTGTGGCTCCCAAGCGCGAAGATTATGACGTCGTGGTGATCGGCGCGGGGCCTGCCGGCCTTGCCGCCGCCGCGAGCTCCGCCGAGGCCGGCCTCGCGACGCTGCTGCTCGACGAGAACGTCGGTCCCGGCGGCCAGGTGTTCCGCGCGATCTCCTCGACGCCGGTGACCGGCCGCAATCAGCTCGGCGCCGATTATTGGGTCGGAGCCGATCTCGTGAAGTCGCTCGGGGCGAGCAACGCGGAGGTAATCCATCGCGCGACGGTCTGGAGTCTCGACCGCAATCTCGACATCGCCGTGTCGGTCGGTGGCGCGTCCGCCTTCGTCAAGGCCAAGCGCGTGATTCTGGCGACCGGCGCGCTGGAGCGGCCGTTCCCGATCCCCGGCTGGACCCTGCCCGGCGTGATGACCGCGGGCGCGGCGCAGACCATGCTGAAGTCCTCGGCGCTGGTGCCCGACGGACGCACCGTGATCGCGGGGCAGGGGCCGCTGCTCTGGCTGCTCGCCGCGCAGATCCTCCGCCTCGGAGGCCGCATCGACCGCATCCTGGACACCACCGGACGAGGCAATTATTTCGCGGCGTTGCCGCACGCTTTCGCCTTCCTCACCTCGCCCTATTTCGCCAAGGGCATCGCGATGATGCGCGAGGTGAAGGCGAAGGTGCGGGTCGTCTCCGGCGTGACGGAGCTTGCCGCGTCCGGTGACGGTCAGCTCGCCGGCGTTAGCTATGTTGCGGGCGGCAAGCGCGAGACCATTCCCGCCGATCTGTTGCTGCTGCATCAGGGTGTCGTGCCCAACGTCAACCTGGCAATGGCGGCCGGCGTCGAGCATCGTTGGGATGATCTGCAACTGTGCTGGTCGCCGGTGCTTGATGCGAGCGGAAACTCGTCGGTTGCAGGCATCGCGATCGCCGGCGACGGCGCGGGGATCGGCGGTGCGAACGCCGCCGTGGTGCGTGGCCGTATCGCGGCGCGTGCCGCGGTCGAAGCGCTGGCGCCGATGGCTGCCGCGAAGCTCGCACCGATGGCGCAGCTCCGCGCCGACCTCGCCAAGGCCGAACGCGGTCGCGTCTTCCTCGACACGCTGTTCCGGCCCGCGCCGCAGTTCCGGATACCCGCGGGCGACACCATCGTCTGCCGCTGCGAGGAGGTCACCGCAAAGGACGTTCTCGATTCCGTCGAGATCGGCGCGACCGGGCCGAACCAGCTCAAGGCCTACCGCCGCACCGGCATGGGCCCGTGCCAGGGTCGCCTCTGCGGCCTCACCGTCACCGAGTTGATGGCGCAGGCGCGCGGAAAGACTCCGCAGGAGATCGGCTATTACCGGCTGCGCGCGCCGGTGAAGCCGATCACGCTTGCGGAGCTCGCGGCCGTTCCGAAGAGCGAGGCCGACGTCAAGGCGGTGGTGCGCGGGTGACCCGGATCGTGGATGCAATCGTCATTGGCGGCGGCATCCACGGATGCTCGACCACGCTGCATCTGTGTCTCGCCGGCTTGAAGCCGGTGCTGATCGAGAAGGACTATGCCGGCCGTCACGCCTCCGGCGTCAATGCCGGTGGCGTCCGTCAGCTCGCGCGGCATATCCCGGAGATCCCGTTGTCGATCCGCTCGATGGGCATCTGGGAGAAGATCACGGATCTCCTCGACGACGATTGCAGCTTCGAGAGCTACGGCCAGGTGCTGGTTGCCGAGAATAAGGACGAGCTCGCGGTCTGCCGCGCGCGCGTTGCCGAGCTCAATGCGCTGGGCTTCACCCATGAAGAGCTGATCGACGCGACTGAACTGCGGCGCCTCGTGCCGGCCGTCGCCGAAGCCTGTCCCGGCGGTGTGGTCTCGCGCCGCGATGGCGCGGCTAATCCGGCGCAGACGACGACGGCGTTCCGCCGCAAGGCCGAGCGGCTTGGCGCGACCGTGCGCGAGGGCGTGGCCGCCAGCAATATCCGCTACAACGAGGGGCTCTGGCACGTCGACGTCGGCTCGGACACCTATGCCGCGCCGGTGCTGGTCAATGCGGCCGGCGCCTGGGCTGGCAGGATCGCCGCCGACCTCGGCGAGCCCGTGCCGGTCGAGACGGTGGCGCCGATGCTGATGATCACCTCGCGCGTGCCGCACTTCATCGACCCCGTCGTAATCCTGCGCGGCCGAAAGCTCTCTTTCAAGCAATTCAACAACGGCACGGTGCTGATCGGCGGCGGACACCTGGCGACGCCCGATCAGGATCGCAACGAGACGGTGCTGGACTGGAAGAGCCTTGCGACCAGCGCGCAGACCGTGTTCGAGCTGTTTCCGGTGATGCGCAGCGCCACCATCGTCCGCGCCTGGGCCGGCATCGAGGCCAGGATGAAGGACGATTTGCCGGTGTTCGGGCCGAGCAGCCGTCACGAGGGTCTCTATCACCAGTTCGGCTTTTCGTTGCACGGTTTCCAGCTCGGCCCCGGCGCCGGCGCCGTCATGGCGGAGCTGATCGTCAATGGCGGCACCCAGACCCGGATCAGCGGTCTCGGCATCGACCGCTTCCATTCTTCCATGCTCTAGCAACGAAAGGACATCATGAGCATCACCCGCAGCATCCGCACGCCCATCATGCACCGCGCAGTCGAGGCGAACGGCTTCGTCTTCCTCGGCGGCACCATTGCCGAAGACACCTCGGTCTCGATGGGCGAGCAGACCCGCAACATCCTCGGCAAGATCGCCGGCTATCTGAAGGAGGCGGGGACCGACAAGTCTCGCGTCGTGAGCGCCTCGATCTTCGTCACCGATCTCTCCAGGAAGAAGGAGATGGATGCGGCCTGGACCGAGTTCTTCGGCGACAACCTGCCGACCCGCGCCACCGTCGGCGTCGCCGATCTCGGCGGCGGCGCGCTGATCGAGGTGGTGGTAACCGCTTTGAAGGGGTGATGGCGCACGACAATGGAGGACGACGGCGCCTCCCGCGCTGTCGTCCTCCGCGCGCCCGCCTTGATCTTGCCCTTTGATGGGACTACTTGGAGAGCTCCTCAATCAGGATACGTGCCGCCATGGATATGACCCCGACCGCAAAGCCCACCTGCCTTGCTCACGGGGAACTCCATGCCTGCCTCGATCATTCTGTCGAACCTGTCGCTGTCCACGCCTGACGGCCGCTCTCTTCTCTCCAACATCGATCTGACATTCGCGGCCGAGCGGACCGGTCTGGTCGGCCGCAACGGCGTCGGGAAAACGACGCTGCTTGCGTCGATCCTGGGGGAGCATGTGCCCCGATCAGGGCGCGTTCTGATCAACTGCACCATCGGCTTGTTGCGCCAGGATGTGCAGGTGCTTCCCGGCGTGACCGTAGCCGACCTGTTCGGCGTGCGCCGGGCGCTGAAGCTGCTTCGCCGTGCAGAGCGAGGCGATGCCTCGGCCGATGAGATCGCTGCGATTGACTGGACGCTCGAGACGCGGCTCGAGACCGCGCTGGCCCGCCTCGGGTTCGATCCGTCTCCCGACACGGAGCTGTCTTGCCTGTCCGGCGGCCAGATCACGCGACTTCGACTCGCCGCACTGATCTTCGCCGCGCCCGACTTCCTGCTCCTGGACGAGCCCACCAACAATCTCGATCGGGACGCACGCAAGGCGGTGACTGATCTGCTCGCCACCTGGCGTGGCGGGGCGATCGTCGTCAGCCACGACCGGGTCTTGCTGGAGACCATGGATGCGATCGTCGAGCTGACGTCGCTGGGAGCCATGCGATACGGCGGCAATTGGAGCCGGTACCGCGAGCAGAAGGCCGTCGAGCTTGCGGCCGCCAGGCATGATCTCGCCCATGCCGAAAGGCGCCTGTCCGAGATTGACGGCAAAGCGCAAGAGGCCGCGGAAAGGAAAGCGCGCAGGGACAGCGGCGGCAGGAAGAAGCGCGCCAAGGGCGACATGCCGCGCATCCTGGCCGGAGCACGCAAGGATCGCAGTGAGGACAGCGGTGGCAGGAGCGCGCAAATCGCCGAGCGGCGGCGCGAAGAGGCCATCGATGCTGCGGACACGGCGCGCCGGCGTATCGAGATTGTTCAGCCATTGTCGGTCGGGTTGCCGGCGACCGGCCTGCCGGCGGGCAGGGAAGTGCTCTGGCTCGACGGCGTCAGTGCGGGCTATCGGCCGGAGCGGCCGGTCGTCCGCGATCTATCGCTCGCGATCGTCGGTCCGGAGCGCGTCGCGCTGGGCGGCCCGAACGGCTCCGGCAAGACGACGCTGCTGAAATTGATCGCGGGCGAGCTGCGCCCGCTCTCCGGCATCGTGCGGGTCAGGCCGGACTTCGCGCTGTTCGACCAGAAGGTCAGCCTGCTCG
>NZ_JAEMSD010000013.1:0-1413 GCF_016462955.1 Bradyrhizobium sp.
CTCGAACACCTCGCGCGCCTCGCGCAGCGGCAGGCCCATGATGTGCTCGCCATTGTTGCTGGTCGGCATGGCCGGCACCATGGATCCGACGTCCTGCGGCAGCATGTCGGCGGTGATGATCACCTCCGGCCCGCCGGCGGCGAGAATCATGACTCTCTCGACGTTGTTGCGGAGCTGACGCACATTGCCGGGCCAGACATGCGATTGCAGCACCGCCATCGCGTCCTGACCGATCTGACGCTTAGGTAGGCCGCTGCCGGCCGAGATCTGCTCCATGAAATAGTCGATCAATTCCGGAATGTCCTCGCGGCGCTCCGACAGTGCGGGCACGCGGATCGGCACCACCGAGAGGCGGTGGTAGAGGTCTTCGCGGAAACGGCCCGCCGCGATCTCCTCTTCGAGATTGCGCGCGGTCGAGGAGATGATGCGCACGTCGACCTGCACCTTGGCGGTGCCGCCGACGCGCTGGAACGACTGCTCCACCAGCACGCGCAGGATCTTGTTCTGGGTCTCGCGCGGCATGTCCGCGATCTCGTCGATGAACAGCGTGCCGCCATGCGCCTCTTCGAGCGCGCCGGGCTTGCGCGGCTGCTCGCCATTGGACTGCTCCACGCCGAAGAGCTCGTGCTCCATCCGCTCGGGCGTGATCGCGGCTGCGTTGATCACGACGAACGGACCGTCGGCGCGGCCCGAGGCCGTATGCAGCGTGCGCGCGGTCAATTCCTTGCCGGCGCCCGCAGGGCCGACGATCAGGATGCGGCTGTTGGCCTTGGCTGCGCGCTCGATGGTCTGGCGCAGCTGGTTCATGCTGGGTGAGCGGCCGACGAGCTGGCTTGCGCTCGGCGCGAGCTGCTTCAGCTCCTTGACCTCGCGCTTGAGCCGCGAGTTCTCCAGCGCTCTGGTTGCGACCAGGATCAATCGGTCCGCCTTGAACGGCTTTTCGATGAAGTCGTAGGCGCCGCGCTTGATCGCGGCAACCGCGGTCTCGATGTTGCCGTGGCCGGAGATCATCACCACGGGCAGATCGGCATTGTCCTTCTTGACCTGCTCAAGCAGCTGCAGGCCGTCGAGCTTGGAGCCTTGCAGCCAGATGTCGAGGAACACCAAATGCGGCCTGCGATTGGCAATCTCCGCCAGCGCCGAGTCGCTGTCGCGTGCCGTTCGGGTGACGAACCCCTCGTCCTCGAGAATGCCTGCAACGAGATCCCGAATATCGGCCTCATCATCGACAATCAGAATTTCATTTGCCATGGATCGCGCCTGTCTTGTCAGCTGCCTGTTGAGGCTTCGATTTTGGGTGAATCATTGGTCTTTTCAGCCGGCTCTTTGGTTCCGCCGGACGCTTCTTTTGCGTCCTGGTTCTTGACGGGATCCGTTTGCGTGCCGTCGGGCCTGGATGTCGGCTCGATCGCC
>NZ_JAEMSD010000013.1:1423-22456 GCF_016462955.1 Bradyrhizobium sp.
CCTTCTTGTCCGCCGGCACTTGCTCGGCCGACTTTGCGGGTTGCCCCGAGACGGCAAAGCGCAAGCGCATCCATGCGCCGCGCTGGCCCTCACGAAAATCGGAGGCGTCCTTCAGCTCGATCCGCCCGCCATGGTCTTCCAGGACGCGGCCGACGATGGCCAGCCCCAGCCCGGTGCCCTTGGCGCGCGTGGTGACGTAAGGCTCGAGCAAGCGCGAGCGCGCCACCTTGGGCAGTCCGATTCCATTGTCGATGACGTCGATCAGCACGTCGTCGCCCTCGCGCGACACCACGACGTCGATACGGCCCTTGCCACCGTCTTTGCCGAGTTCCTCGGGCGGGACCTGCTCGATCGCCTCCGTCGCATTCTTGACGATGTTGGTGACCGCCTGCGAGATCAGCCGCCGGTCGAACTGGGCGCGCAGCGGATCCTGCTTGAACTCGGCCTCGATATCGATCTCGGGATGGGCGACCTTCATCAGGAACACCGCCTGGCGCACCGTGTCGGCGACGTCCTCGCCCTCCATCACGGGCTTCGGCATCCGGGCAAAGCGCGAGAACTCGTCGACCATGCGCCTGATATCGTCGACCTGGCGCACGATCGTGTCGGTGCACTGGTCAAAGATCTGCTTGTCCTTGGCCTCGGTGATGTCCTTCCCGAACTTGCGGCGGATGCGCTCGGCCGAGAGCTGGATCGGCGTCAGCGGGTTCTTGATCTCGTGGGCGATGCGGCGCGCCACGTCGCCCCAGGCCGAGGTGCGCTGCGCCGAGACCAGCTCGGTGATGTCGTCGAGGGTGATGATGTAACTGTCGTGCGGCTGATTCTTCTCGGCACTGACGCGGACCGACAGATTGCGCTCGCTACCGTCTCGGGTGATCGTGATCTGGCCCTGCACCAGGCGCTGGGTTCCTTCCCGCGCCGTCTTCATCATCTCGTCGAGCTCGGGCAGTACCTCGGAGAGTGGGTGACCCAGCGTCTCGGATTCGGCGTGCCCGATCAGCTTCTCGGCGGAGCGATTGAGAATGCCGACGCTGCCGGAGGCATCGACGCCGATGATGCCGGCGCTCGCCGAGGACAGCACGGCCTCGATGAAGCGGCGACGGCTGTCGATGAGGTCGCTGGCGTTGACGAGCTCGTCGCGCTGACTGCGCAACTCCTGCGTCATCTTGTTGAAAGTTTCACCCAGCTGGGCGAGATCGCCTTCCGATTGGTGTACCGGCACCTGGACGTGGAGATCGCCGGTCGAGACCGTCTGCGCCGCATTCATCAGCCGCCGGATCGGCGACACCAGGGAGTTGGCGAAGTTGAGGCCGATCAGCACGGAGGCCATCAGGATGGTCAGCGCGATCACCGCGAACATCAGGGCGAAGGCGACCTGGATGCCGAGCCGCCGTGACTCGATCTGGCCATACTCGGCAACGCTGACCTCGGTCTGCTTGAGCTGGTTGACGACGTTCGGATCGAGGGGCCGGGCGACGTAGAGGAAGGTGTCACTGAAGGCGCGCAGGCGGATCACCGCGGCGACATAGCTCGTGTCCGGGAGCACCGCGATCTCGGGCTCGTTCTCGTTGACGTTGCTGAGAAAGTCCGGCGCCGGCGGCGAATAGGCCAGCCGCATGCCCGTGTCGGCGGATTCCAGGATGTTGGTGTTCTTGTCGATGATCATCGCTCCGGGCAGATTGCGGGAACTGGCGCTGGCCGTCAGCATCTCGCGGAACGAGCGGCGGTCCTGATCGTAGAGTGGCCTCGCATGGGCGATGTCGTTGGCCATGCCGAGGATGTCGCCGCGGATCAGCTGCGCGTGGTCCTGCATGTAGGCGCGCGCGATGTTCAGCGAATTCTGGATGACCTCCTTGGTCGGGCCGGAGAACAGCCGGTCGAGGCCGCGCTCGATGGTGACGTTGGCCACGACAGAGACCAGCACCGCCGGCAGCACCGCCACGATCGAGAACAGGCTGACGATCTGGACATGGAGGCGAGCCGCCGCCCGGCCCCGCCGCCGCGCCAGAATCAGCTGCCAGAGCTCCCGGACGATGATTCCCACCAGGAGCAGGATCGTCGCCGCGTTGATCAGGTAGAACGAGCGGACCACCTCCGGCGTCGGCTCGATCGTGGAGAGGCCGGTCAGGACCAGAAAGGTCAGGAACGCCGAGAGCAGCGCCAGCGCCACGGCAACGGGTGCCAGCCAGCGGCGCACCGACCAACGCCGGGACTCTTCCGCTGGGGCCGTGTCAAAGTGTGCGGCCGAGGTGTCTGCGCTGGTCATTCCGGCAATGGTGGTGCTGAAAACGGATCCGCGGGCGCGCGGATACTGATGTATTCGTACCACATTGTTGCCGAATTGCGACAATTCCGCGGCGCGACCGCACAGGCGGACCGGCGCCATCCACAGCAACATGATCGCTGGCCGGAACGGATTCCCGCCATTCCGGCTTGATCCGGCATGGACAGGATCTTCCTCGCAACGATGGTGTCGGCGGTTCTGCTGCTGATCGTGGCCGCCGACCTCCTGGTCAACGGCCGCGGACTTCAGCAGGACCCGATCAGTGTCGCCGGCATGATGCCGGCATTCGGCCGGCCGGTCAGGTAGATGTGATGCCGCGTGCCGCGGCGAAGCGACCAATTTGAATGTGCGTGCGGAACATTCCAGTCCGATCAGGACTTCTGCTCACCGCGTCAGCCACAACGGCCAGCGCGATCCGGACAGGCTCAGCTCTGCCTTGGTAGGGGGAGCTGAGCCACCTCCGCGCTTCCGCGTTTGTCGCGTCCGCGCAACCGCGTTCAGCATTCTCGCGGGAAAGTCTACCCCCCGCTCCGGTACACCTGGATGTCGAGATCCCGGATTTTCTTCCGCAGCGTGTTGCGGTTGAGGCCGAGCAGGTCCGCGGCGCGGATCTGGTTGCCGCGGGTGGCGGCGAGCGCGGCCGTGAGCAGCGGCACCTCGATCTCCTTGAGGATGCGGTGATACAGGCCGGGCGGCGGCACGCCGTTGGGAAAGCCTTGGAAGTGCGAGGACAGATACGCCTCCACCGCGCCGCCGAGATTGTCGACGCCCTGCTGGACCGCGGCGCCCGGGCTGACCGAGGGCGGCGCGAGCTCGCCGTCGATGACCGAGGCCGTGATCACGTCCTGCGGATAGAGCGCTGCGAGGCGCCGGGCCAGGTTTTCCAGCTCGCGTACGTTGCCGGGCCAGCGATGCTGCTTCAGCCGCTCCAGCGCCAGCGAGTCGAGCTTCTTCGGCGGCAGGCCGTCCTTCTCGGCCAGCGTGAAGAAGTGCCGGACGAGATCCGGCAGATCCTCGATGCGCTCGCGCAAGGGCGGCAGCCGCAACGGAACGACGTTGAGGCGGAAGAACAGGTCTTCGCGGAACAGGCCCTGCTGGATCAGGACGCGCAAATCCTTGTTGGAGGCCGCGACGATGCGCACGTCGGTCTTGATCGGCGTGCGGCCGCCGACCGTGGTGTACTCGCCCTGCTGCAGCACGCGCAGCAGGCGGGTCTGCGCCTCCATCGGCATGTCGCCGATCTCGTCGAGGAACAGCGTGCCGCCCTCGGCCTGCTCGAAGCGGCCGGAGGCGCGGGTGTTGGCGCCGGTGAAGGCGCCGCGCTCATGGCCGAACAGCTCAGACTCGATGAGGTCGCGCGGGATCGCGGCCATGTTGACCGCGACGAACGGTCCGTTGCGGCGCTTGCCGTAATCGTGCAGCGCCCGCGCCACCAGCTCCTTGCCGGTGCCGGACTCGCCGGTGATCATCACGGTGAGGTCGGTCTGCATCAGGCGCGCCAGCACGCGGTAGATTTCCTGCATCGCCGGCGAGCGGCCGACCAGCGGGATCGCCTCCATCTCGGCGTCCTCGTCCGGCGACGAGGTCCGCTCCTTCGGCTCGGCGAGCGCCCGGCCGACGATCGCGATCAGCTCCTTCAGGTCGAAGGGCTTGGGCAGGTACTCGTAGGCGCCGCGCTCGGAGGCGCGGATCGCGGTCATGAAGGTGTTCTGCGCGCTCATGACGATGACGGGCAGATTCGGCCGCATCTTCTTGATCCGCGGCAACAGGTCGAAGGCGTTTTCGTCCGGCATCACCACGTCGGTGATGACGAGATCGCCCTCGCCCTGGCTGACCCAGCGCCACAGCGTCGCGGCATTGCCGGTCAGCCGCACTTCGTAGCCGGCGCGCGACAGTGCCTGATTGAGAACGGTGCGGATGGCGGTATCGTCATCGGCGACGAGAATGCTACCTGCGGGCATTGTTGATCCTCATTTTGCCCCCTGTGACGCAGGCGACGATTTCCCGGCAGAGCCGTCGCGGCTGCTTTGATCGGCATGTTTGACCGATGTGGAATACATCGGCATCAGCACGCGGAAGGTGGTCTTGCGCGGCTGAGATTCGCATTCGATGATGCCCCCGTGATCGCCGACGATCTTGGCGACCAGCGCAAGGCCGAGACCCGAGCCGGTCTGCTTGGTGGTCACGAACGGGTCGAACAGATTGGGCAAGAGATCGTCGGGCACGCCGGGTCCGTTGTCCTTCACGCAGAATTCCAGCGGGAGAGATACCCGGGATTTTTGACCGGGGACTGACAGGCGCACGCCGGGACGGAACGCCGTGGTGAGCTGGATCTCGCCGTCGGGCACGTCGATCAGCGCTTCAGCGGCGTTCTTCACCAAATTGAGGAACACCTGGATGAGCTGATCCTGGTTCGCCAGCACCGGCGGCAGCGAGGGATCGTAATCCTCGATGAAACGGATGTTGCGGGCAAAACCGGATTGCGCCAGCCGCTTCACATGGTCGAGCACGGAATGGATGTTGACGGGGCCGCGCACCACGGGACGCTCGTCACCGAACACCTCCATGCGGTCGACCAGCGTCACGATGCGATCCGCCTCGTCGCAGATCAGGCGCGTCAGCATGCGGTCCTCGGACGAGGCCTGCTGCTCGAGGAGCTGCGCCGCGCCGCGAATACCGGAGAGCGGGTTCTTGATCTCGTGCGCCAGCATCGCCGCCAGCGCGATCACCGACCGCGCGGCGCTGCGGTGGGTGAGCTGACGGTCCATCTTGTCGGCGATGGTGCGTTCCTGCAGCATCACCACGATGTGGCCGGGCCGCTCGGTGAGCGGAGCAACATGGAGATCGACCTGGCGGTCGCCGCCCATGCGCGGCGTGCCCAGATCGACCTTGTATTCGTTGACCGGCGCATTCGACGAGCGCACCTGGTCGATCAGCGCCAGCAAGGGGCTGCCGAACGGCACCAGCTCCTTGAGCGAATGCCGCTTCAGGAACTGCGTCGAGATCTCGAAGAAGGCTTCGGTCGCGATATTGGCGGCGACGATCTTGCCGTCCGGCCCGATCATCAGGACGGGGTTGGGCAAGGCGTCCAGGATTGCGTCGCTGTCGGACGGAAGCGGCCGACGATGGTCAGCGGCTGAGCTCATGCAGCAGCGCTCCATGCGAAGTCGTCGAAAGCGTCTTGCAGTGACCTGTGAACGAGGCGCGGATCCTCCGAGACCAGGATCTTCTGGCGCCAGGATTTCAGCTTCTCGGCCGGCGCACGGCTCGCCTGCGCTGCGACGTCGAGCGCCCAGCCCAGGTGCTTGCGGGCATGCCTCAGTCCGATGCGCAGACCATAGAGTGCGCAAATGCCGTCATAGAGGGTGCGGACATAATGCAGCTGGGTTTCAAGGGAGGGCACGGCTTCCTCGGTCCCGCCCTTGAGCCGGCGGCCGATCTGGCCGGGCAGCCAGGGCTGGCCCTGCGCGCCACGGCCGATCATCACGGCGTCGGCGCCCGAGGCCGCGAGTGCAGCGACCGCCTTGTCGTAGGAGGTGATGTCGCCGTTGACGACGAGCGGAATGGAGATGGCATCGCGCACCGCGCGGATCGCATCCCAATCGGCCTCGCCCTTGTAGAACTGGCAGCGGGTGCGGCCATGGACGGTGACGAGCTTGACGCCCGATGCCGCCGCGCGCCGCGCCAGCTCCGGCGCGTTGCGCGTGCGGTCGTCCCAGCCGAGCCGCATCTTCAGCGTCACCGGCACCTTCACCGCCGCAATCGTCGCTTCGATCAGGCTGACGGCATGGTCGAGGTCGCGCATCAACGCCGAGCCGGACTGGCCGCCGGTCACGTGGCGGGCGGGACACCCCATGTTGATGTCGATGATATCGGCGCCTTCGGCCTCGGCGATCCGGGCGCCCTCCGCCATCCAGTGCGTCTCGCAGCCGGCGAGCTGGACCACATGAGCTCCGATGCCCGTGGCTTCGCAGCGCAACCGGGACATTCGGTGGCCATTGGCGAGCTCATCGCTTGCAGTCATTTCGGACACGACAAGGCCGGCCCCAAGCTCGGCCGCCAGCCGGCGAACGGGCGAGTCAGTCACACCCGACATCGGCGCCAGGAAGACCGGGGTGGCGACGTCAATATCGCCGATTTTCAACGGCTTAGAGCCAGATACTGCCGAGCCGGTCACAGGAGTCTCGTTGACTGGGCAGGGCCTCATCGCGCCTGCCATGATCTATCTTGCGCACAATTCTTGTGCAGTCAAGCGTCATGCCTACAGTTTAGACAATTCTGCAAAGCTTTCAAGTGCAGTGCAGCAAAATGCCGTTTCCCACAATCCGGGGAAACCCCCTTTTTTTGCGGGCCTGCCGTGCTAGAGGCTTGCCGTCAAATCACCCGTCCCGGGTCTGCATCCCCAAGCGAATATTCGAGTCCCATGGCGAAATCACAGCGCACCGCGGTCGTCCTCGTCGCAGCCGGTCGTGGGCTGCGTGCAGGCGCTGGCGGGCCGAAGCAATATCGCGAGATCGGCGGTGTGCCCGTGATCTATCGCGCCATGGAGGCGTTCAGCCGCCACCCGGAGGTATCGGCCGTGCAGCCGGTGGTGAACCCCGACGACAGCGCAATCTTTGCCGCCGCGGTTGCAGGGCTCAAGCACGAACCGCCCGCGAAGGGCGGCGCCACCCGACAGGCGTCAGTGCTCGCCGGCCTCGAGGCACTCGCCAGACACGCGCCCGACATCGTCCTGATCCACGATGCCGCGCGCCCCTTCGTGTCGGCCGGCGTGATCTCGCGCGCGATCAAGGCCGCTGGACGCACCGGGGCCGCGATTCCCGTCGTCCCCGTCACCGACACCATCAAGGTCACCGGCGAGGGCGGCAATGTCGAGGGCACGCCGGACCGCGCGTCCTTGCGAATCGCGCAGACGCCGCAATCCTTTCGTTTCGACGTCATCCTGGAGGCGCATCGTCGCGCGGCGAAGGACGGGCGCTCGGATTTCACCGACGATGCCGCGATTGCCGAATGGGCGGGATTGACGGTCGCGACTTTTGAAGGCGATGTTGCGAACATGAAGCTCACCACTCCCGAGGATTTCGTGCGCGAGGAAGCGCGCCTGGCGGCCCAGCTCGGCGACATCAGGACCGGAACCGGCTACGACGTGCACGCCTTCGGTGAAGGCGATCATGTCATGATCTGCGGCGTGCGCGTGCCGCACACCAGGGGTTTCCTGGCCCATTCCGACGGCGACGTCGGCCTGCACGCGTTGGTCGACGCCATCCTCGGCGCACTCGCCGACGGCGACATCGGCTCGCACTTTCCGCCGAGCGATGCGAAGTGGAAGGGCGCCTCTTCCGATCAGTTCCTGAAATATGCCATCGAGCGCGTCACGGCGCGCGGCGGTCGCGTCGCCAATCTCGAAGTGACCATGATATGCGAGCGACCCAAGATCGGTCCGTTGCGCGACACCATGCGTGCGCGCATCGCCGAGATCTCCGGCGTCGACATCTCGCGCGTCGCGGTGAAGGCGACGACCAGCGAGCGGCTCGGCTTCACCGGCCGTGAGGAAGGCATCGCAGCCACCGCGAGCGCCACCATCCGCCTCCCCTGGAGCGTCTAAGCCATGGGCGGCAGCGACGCACGCGCCCTCTCCCGCTCGCTGCTCGACCTGTGCCGGATGCGCAAGCTGACGATCGCGACCGCCGAATCCTGCACCGGCGGGCTCGTCGCCGGCGCGCTGACCGACATTCCCGGCTCCTCCGACGTGATCGACCGCGGCTTCGTCACCTATTCCAACGAGGCCAAGCGCGCCATGCTCGGCGTCGAGGCGAGCACGCTCGCCAATTTCGGTGCCGTCAGCAAGGAGACCGCGACCGCGATGGCGATCGGGGCGCTGGAGCGCGCCGATGTCGATCTCGCCGTTGCCATCACAGGCATTGCCGGCCCCGGCGGCGCCACGCCCGGCAAGCCGGTGGGTCTCGTGCACTTCGCCGCCGCCGCGCGCGACGGCCGCATCATCCATCGCGAGCACCGCTTTGGCGCAATCGGCCGCAGCGCGGTGCGCGCCCGCTCCGTGGTCGAGGCGCTGCGCATGCTGATGGACCTCGCCCGCGGCCCCCAAGTCGCGGCCAAACCGCAACGTGCCGCCGCAAGCCGCCTGCGCCCCCGCGTGACCCGCTCGCCGCGCCGGCACGTCGTGAAGCGGAGGCCGCCGCGCTCGCCGCGGGGGTGAACGACCGCGCCTTCGAAACGTCTACGCCGCTGCGAGCAGCGCGCTGGCGTGATCAAGCACGCACTGCCTGACCGCGTTCGCCTCCGACGGCTTTGCCTTCGCGCTCACCGTCAGCTCCAGGATCGGCGACGCCGGGTTGGCGACGTCGACGACTCTGGAGATGTTGACTGCAGGCGCAGCCTGATCATCCATGCGGGAATCATTGCGCAGCTCCGTCAGAATGCGATCGGCCAGGGCCGAAGCGGCGCTCGCCGGCACCGGAAACGTCACCTTGATCTCGCCCGTTCCGGGATAGGCGCTGTGGTTGATGATGGCTGCACCCCACACCTGCCCGTTGGGCAACAGGATCTGCGTGTTGTCGGACGCGACCAGCTCGGTCATGAACAGCGAGAGCGACCTCACTTTGCCCGCCTTGCCGGCGACCTCGACATCATCGCCGATCTTGAAGGGCCGGAATAAGAGCAGCATCACGCCGGCGGCGAGGTTAGACAGCGTGCCCTGCAACGCAAGGCCAATGGCGAGCGATGTCGCGCCCAATACGGCAACGAGGCTTGCGGTCTGGATGCCGAAGAGCTGCAGCACGGCGATGCCGACCACCGCAAGCACGCCATAGCTTGCCAGACTGCCCAAGAAAAGCGTCACCAGCGGATCGACCCGGTGCGTGACGTTCAGCAGGCGCGTGACCAAGCGCTGCATGGCGCCGGAAAGGTACCAGCCGACAGCGAGCAGCAGGACCGCGTAGATCGCGTTCAAGCCATATAGGACGAGAGATGCTTGCAGCGTGTCGAAATTGACGGTCATGGCGGCTCCAACCAGGTTGAGAACGCGCCGCGATGCGAAATGATCCCGGTGGGTGTCGATGGGGAACAAGGTCGGATAGCCCAGACGATAGCCGGATGAGCGAAGCGACCGGGACCACCTCTCGTATGAGCCCGGATGTCACGGCGCTCATCCGGCTACAAGCCTACTGTTGCATTCCCGGGCGCTGTTAGCGTGCGCCAAGCCGCGTCGTCCTGACGCCCAAGATCTGCGAGGCGTCCGCGCAGTGGCTCGCGGGTGCCCGGCCAGCACCTGCTCTTTCGTGCGCTTTTTGAGAAGGAAGGTGACATAAGCAAAGCTCGGGCAGAACTGCGCGAAACTGCAGAGTTATGTGCAGTTTGCAAGAAACACGCGAGTTTTGGCAAATTCGATCGGGATCGCAGATACGAGGGCGCGACCAAACGTCATCATGCGTGACCGATCTTGCGCGAAACCATATTGGCGTAATAATGCCCCCTTACGTTGTGCTTTGAAATCAGCCGGACCAACATTGTGGAGGGCGACGAAATTGTTCGCTCGCGCTGCGGCCTTTGTCGCCGTGATCATCGCTCTGGCCGGCATTGAGGATGCGGCCGCGCAAACGACCAACCGACCGCCGGACACGATGGCGGCGCGGGTCGAAGCCTGCACGCCTTGCCACGGCAACAGGGGCGAAGGCACCAGCGACGTCTATTTCCCGCGCCTTGCCGGAAAGCCGGCCGGCTATCTCTACAACCAGCTCCTCGCCTTCCGCAGCGGCCGGCGTAAGTATCCGCCGATGAATTACCTGTTGGAGTTTCTGCCTGATCCCTATCTGGCGGCGATGGCGGAATATTTCGCGGGCGAACATCCACCGCTGCCGCCGCCGGCTCCGAGCGACGTCAGCAAGGACGTGTTGGCGCTGGGAGAGGCGCTCGCTACCAGTGGCGATGCCAGCCGCAACATTCCGGCCTGCGTCAGTTGCCACGGTCCGGGACTGACAGGCATGCAGCCCGGCATTCCCGGCCTGTTGGGTCTGCGCGCCGCCTATGTCAGCGCCCAACTCGGCGCATGGCGCTACGGGACACGCACGGCGAAGTCCCCCGACTGCATGCAGGTCGTCGCCGGCCATCTAACCGAGGCCGACGTCACTGCTGTTTCGGCCTGGCTCGCGACACAGGCGGCTCCGGCCAATCCGGCCCCCGTCCCGAAGGGCACCTACGCGCTGCCCTTCGGCTGCGGCAGCCAGCCCAACTGACGAGGCGGATGATGGGCTCGAAACTGTCGTTTGCACTTCTTGCCCTGCTTGCGCTGACGACGGCCGCGCATGCGCAGGACAAGACCCAGAACAATCCCAATGACGTTATCGCGCGCGGCGAATATCTTGCCCGCGCCGGCGATTGCACCGCCTGCCATACCGCGCCGGAGGGCCGCCTGTTCGCCGGCGGCCGCGCGATGCCGACCCCGTTCGGCACGCTATACACGTCTAACATCACGCCAGACCCGACCACCGGCATCGGCAAATGGAGCGCGGACGATTTCTACAAGACCATGCACAGCGGCCGCTTCCCCGACGGCGGGCTGATCTATCCGGCGATGCCGTTCGCGTCCTACACCAAGGTCACGCGCGCCGACAGCGATGCCATCTACGCGTATTTGCGCTCGATCCCCGCCGTGGACCAGAAGAACAAGCCGCACGAGCTCCGCTTTCCCTATGACAACCGCCAGCTCATCCTCGGCTGGCGCACGTTGTTCTTTACCGAAGGCGAGTTCAAGCCGGATCCGAAAAAATCGGAGGAATGGAATCGTGGCGCCTATTTGGTCGAAGGCCTCGGCCATTGCGGCATGTGCCATTCGCCCATCAACGCGCTCGGCGGCACCTCGCAATCGGAGGCCTTCAAGGGCGGCCTGATCCCGATGCAGAACTGGTACGCGCCTTCGCTGACATCCGACCGCGAGGCCGGGCTTGGCGACTGGAGCATCAAGGACATCACCGACCTGCTCCAGACCGGCGTTTCCATGCGGGGCGTCGTTTATGGCCCGATGGCTGAGGTCGTGCACAACAGCCTGCAATACCTCAGCGACGAGGACACCAGGGCGATGGCCGTGTACCTCAAGAGCATCTCACAGCCCTCGCCTCCGCCGCCGGCGCGGACGACCCTGTCGACCACAGAGAGCAGCCTGCTCGTCAGCCTTGGCAAGACCGTCTACGACAAGCACTGCGCGAGCTGCCATGGCGCCCAAGGCGAAGGCAAGCCGCCGCACTGGCCGCCGCTCGCCAACAACCAGTCGATCGAGATGCAGTCCGCGGTCAATCCGATCCGCATGGTGCTCAATGGCGGCTATCCGCCGGGCACCAAGGGCAATCCGATGCCCTACGGCATGCCGCCCTTCGCGGGCCTCCTCTCCGACAACGAGGTCGCCGCCGTCGTCTCGTACATCCGCACTGCCTGGGGTAATCGCGGCGCACCGGTCTCGGCGCGCGAAGCCAACGAGCTGCGCTCCGCCCCGCTGAAATGAGGCTGCCATGATCAATTCCGATCCGCCGACCACCCCGGCAGCCGCCGACCAAGCGGTCGAAGAAGTCGTCGCGCAGGGGCCATCCGGGGCGATCGTGCTCGCCGGCATCGCCACCGCTTGCGTGGTCGCGATGTGGTTCGCCTTCTACCTGTTCGTCTTCCTGCCGCGCGGATCACTGCAATGAGCACCGAACAGGCCCATGGCAGCGCCGAAGTCGCTGCCCGCGTCGAGCGGCGCTGGGCCACCATTGCCGTGATCATCATCGTGATGATGGCGCTGCTCGCGGCATTCGCCGGCATCCATCGTGCGACCATGCCGCAGCCGCGCGTCGAGACGATCGATCCAGCGCGCCTGCATCTGTCCGGCGAATTCGTCGAGAGCAATCTCGGCAGCGTGCTGGAGGCCAACGGCAACGTCACGGTGCGTGCGATCGGCCAGCAATATTCCTTCACGCCGGCTTGCATCCTGGTGCCCGCGGACACGCCGATCACGCTCCGCGCCACCAGCGCCGACGTCGTCCACGGCATCCTCATTCAAGGCACCAACGTCAACACGATGCTGGTGCCGGGCTACATCTCCGAGCAGCCCATGCGGTTTGCCAGGACTGGTGACTATCTGATGCCGTGCCAGGAGTTTTGCTCCTTCGGCCACGAGGGCATGTGGGGCAAGGTCAAGGTGATCGACAAGGCCGAATTCGCAGGTCGAGCCAAGGGTGGCGGGAGGCTGAGCTGTGTTGGTCAATAGGAAGCTCATCCTCGCCCATTTCTGGCTGGCCTTCGCGGTGTTCGGCATCGCCCTCACGCTCGGCGCCTGGCAGATGTTCATCCGCAGCCCGATCGGCACCTGGCTGTCCAATCCCGAGCTCTACTACCGTTCGCTGACCGCGCACGGCACGGTGATGGGCTACGTCTTCCCGACCCTGGTCGCGATGGGGTTTGGCTACGCCATCAGCGAGGCTGCCCTGCAGCAGCGCCTGGTCGGCGTGCGCTGGGCCTGGGCCGGTTTCTGGCTGATCGTCGCCGGCAGCGTCATGGCGGTGATCCCGATCGCGCTCGGCCGCGCTTCGGTGCTGTACACGTTCTACCCGCCGCTGATCGGCAACGTCTTTTACTATCTCGGCGTCGTACTGGTGGTCGTCGGTTCGTGGATCTGGGTCGCGCTGATGTCCGTCAATCTGCGGGTCTGGCGCAAGGCGCATCCCGGCGCGCCGGTGCCGCTGGCCATGTTCGCCAATGTCGCCGGCTCCTATTTGTGGGCCTGGACTGCCGTCGGCGCTGCGCTCGAGCTGTTGCTCCAGATCATTCCCGTCGCGGCGGGGCTCAAGAGCACGATTGATGCCGGCCTTGCCCGTGTGTTGTTCTCCTGGACGCTGCACGCCATCGTCTATTTCTGGCTGATGCCGACCTACATCGCTTATTACACCATCGTGCCGCGCGCGATTGGCGGCCGGGTCTATTCCGACAGCATGGCGCGGATCTCCTTCATCCTGTTTCTGGTGGTGGCGATGCCGATCGGCATGCACCACACCTTTGCCGATCCGCAGGTCGGCGCCGGATTCAAGTTCATCCATTCGGCCTTCACCGCGCTGGTGGCGCTGCCGACGCTGCTGACCGTGTTCACGATCTGCGCCTCGGTCGAAATCGCCGCGCGCCTGCGCGGCGGACGCGGCCTGTTCGGCTGGATCAGGGCCCTGCCCTGGGACAATCCGATGATGCTGGCGCTGGCGTTCTCCTTCGTCATGCTCGGCTTCGGCGGTGCCGGCGGCCTGATCAACATGAGCTATCAGCTCGATGCGTCCATTCACAACACGCAGTGGATCACCGGCCATTTCCACCTGATCTTCGGCGGCGCCATCGTCATCATGTATTTCGCGATCGCCTATGATTTGTGGCCGCATCTGACCGGCCGAGAGCTGATCGATTTGCGTCTGATCCGCACACAGCTCTGGCTGTGGTTCGTCGGTATGATCGTCACCACGTTTCCCTGGCACTGGGTCGGCATTCTCGGGATGCCACGACGCATGGCCTATTTCGATTTCGGCGATCCCGCGATTGCACCGCAAGCGCTCTCGGTCACGTTCTCGGCGATCGGCGGATTCATCCTGCTGGCCTCCGGAATCCTGTTCATCGTCATCCTGGCGCGAGGCATGCGCGCGCCGCGGGCCGATGCAGGTCCCTACCAGTTTGCGCTCGCCGTGCATCAACCCACAACCGTGCCGGTCGCACTCAACACGCACGGGCTTTGGGTGGCGCTGATGATCGCGCTCACACTCACCAATTACGGCTATCCGATCCTGACCCTGGCACTGAGCGAAGGCACGTCGGTGCCGGCCGTCTATGTGGGGGCGCAGTGATGAGCACGTCCGAGCTCTTCACGTTCCGCAACAGACATTTCTCGCTCGCGGTGGGTATCACCGCAGCGATCCTGATCGTGACGGCGATTGCCGGCTTCCTCGTGCTGCCCTTCGCGCAGCCCTGGGTTCAGTTCGCAAACGTCTGGGATGCCATCTGCAGCGCCGCCGGCGTGCCGCAGCGCGCGCCAAAGGTGACCGTGCCCGAGCAAAGCACGCGCCTGTCGGAGGTCGTCCTGACCTCGTCCACGCTAGCCCGCCCGAGCCAGGAGGGGATCGGTCGCGGTGCCACGCTGGCGCAGCGCTGTGCCATCTGCCACGGCCCGACCGGCGTCAGCCGGGCGGATTCGCCCAATCTCGCCGGCCAATATGCCGCCGTGATCTACAAGCAATTGCTCGACTTCCGCTCGGGTGCGCGGACGAATGCCGTGATGTCGCCGTTCGCCGTCAATCTGACGGATCAGGAGATCGCCGATCTCTCTCACTATTACGCCTATCTGCCGCGGCTCCCGGCCTACCATCCGACGCCGCAGCTGCCGAAGCCCAGCATCGTCATCTATGGCGCGCCGATGCGCGGCATCGCGCCCTGCGGCTCCTGCCATGGCAGCCTCGACAACAAGATCGGCAGCCCGTGGCTGGAGGGGCAGTCCGAGGCCTACATGAAGGCGCAGCTCCAGGCCTTCGCCTCGGGCGAACGGCGCAACGATATCAGCCAGCAGATGCGCAACATCGCGCGCGCCATGACGCCACAGGAGATTGATCAGGCCGCGTCGTATTACGCCTCGCAGCCACCGGACGTGGTGAAGGCGGTGGATTGACGAAGGGTCTCGTGCCCCGGACGCAGCGCAGCGCTCCTTCAGCGGCGCGCTGCAGAGCCGGGATGCGAGAGTAACCTACGTCGATGCCAGCTTCGGCCGGCCGTAAATGGCATCCGCGCGCTTCTCGAACGCGGTCGAGAACCGCGCGAAGGCTGCGTCGAACATCGATCCCATCAGCATGGCCAGCATGCGGCTCCTGAACTCGTAGGAGAGGAAGAAACCGACGTCACAAGAGCCCTCATCCTTGGGCTCGAATGTCCAGCGGTTTTCCAGATTGCTGAACGGACCCTGCAGATACTCGACCAGGATCTTCAGATTGGCGCGGTCGAGGGTCACCCGGCTGGTGAAGGATTCCCTGACCAGCTTGAAAGACACCGTCATGTCGGCAACCAGCACTTCGGTGCCGTCGGGTTTGGCCATGCGCTGGCGAACCCTGAGCGCGCTGCACAGCGGAACGAATTCCGGGTAGCGCTCAACGTCGGCGACCAGATCGAACATCTCGGATGCGCTGTGATTGACACGGCGCTTGCTCGAAAAACGGGGCATGGCGGTTCAGCGGGCGTTCGCGGCCCGCGCGGCCTTCAGTCTCGCAAAGTCCTCGCCGGCATGATGTGAGGAACGGGTCAGCGGACTCGCCGACACCATCAGGAAGCCCTTGGTATAGGCGACCTTCTCGTAAGAACTGAACTCGTCCGGCGGCACGTAGCGCATCACGGCGTGGTGTTTGCGGGTCGGCTGCAGATATTGCCCGATGGTGAGAAAATCGACCTCGGCGGAGCGCAGATCGTCCATCACCTGGAGCACCTCGTGGCGCTCCTCGCCGAGGCCGACCATGATGCCGGACTTGGTGAAGATGGTGGGGTCGAGCTCCTTGACCCGCTGCAGCAGCCGGATCGAGTGGAAATAGCGCGCGCCGGGCCGCACCGTGAGATAGCGCGACGGCACGGTCTCGAGATTGTGGTTGAACACGTCCGGCTTCGCCGCGACGACGATTTCGAGCGCACCCTCCTTGCGTAGGAAGTCCGGCGTCAGGATCTCGATCGTGGTCGAAGGGCATGCGGCCCGGATCGCGCGGATGGTCTCTGCGAAATGTTGCGCGCCGCCGTCGGCGAGATCGTCGCGGTCGACCGAGGTGATGACGACGTGGGCGAGGCCCAGCTTGGCGACCGCCTCGGCAACGTTCTGCGGCTCGGCCACATCCAGTGCATTGGGCAGGCCGGTCTTGACGTTGCAGAAGGCGCAGGCCCGGGTGCAGGTGTCACCCATGATCATGAAGGTCGCGTGTTTCTTGTCCCAGCACTCGCCGATGTTCGGGCAACCCGCCTCCTCGCACACCGTGTGCAGCCCGTTGGCGCGCACGATGTTGCGGGTGTCGGCATAGCCGCGGGTGTTGGGCGCGCGCACACGGATCCAGTCCGGCTTCGGCGGCGAAGCGGAATCGGGCCGATTCACCTTTTCGGGGTGGCGCGGGCGCAGCGGGTTCGCGATGGTATCGACAATAACGACCATGGGGTGTCCGGTCTGTTCAGGTCCTACCTAGTCGGTCTGGCATGGCATCGCAACCCGGCTCGCCCCGCTTCAGGGAACATGGCAGATATGGGCAATATCCTGCTCTGTTCTCAGGCGATTCTCACCTCGAATGGCTCCAATCCCGAAGACTTCACCCAAGCGGCTCGGCAAGCCGCTGAAGCGTGCCTTTTTCGACCGCAGCGTGCACGAGGTCGCGCCCGACCTGATCGGCGCCACCCTGCTGGTCGATAGCGTCGGCGGGATCATCGTCGAGGTCGAAGCCTATCATCATACCGACCCGGCGGCGCACTCCTATCGCGGGCCGACGCCGCGGAACCAAGTGATGTTCGGCCCGCCCGGCTTTGCCTATGTCTATCGCTCCTATGGCATTCACTGGTGCGTGAACTTCGTCTGCGAGCAGGAAGGCTCGGCCAGCGCCGTGCTGATCCGCGCGCTGGAGCCGACACACGGCCTGGCTGCGATGCGCCGACGCAGGCATCTGCAGGACGTCCATTCGCTGTGCTCAGGCCCAGGCAAGCTGACCGAAGCGCTCGGCATCACCATCGCGCACAACGCCCTGCCGCTGGACCGCCCGCCGATCGCGCTGCATGCGCGGACGGAGGATGTGGAGGTCGCAACGGGCATCCGGATCGGCATCACCAAGGCGGTCGAGCTGCCCTGGCGCTATGGCGTCAAGGGCTCGAAGTTTTTGAGCAAGCCGTTTCCGAGATGATCGTCATTCCGGGGCGATGCGCAGCATCGAACCCGGAATTCGAGATCCCGGGTCTGGTCCTTCGGACCATCCCGGAATGACGGGAGTCTCACGACGCCTGCTTCAGCCGCTCCACCGCCTCGAGCAGCTTGGCCTTGCGGGCCAGCGCCGCCTCGCGCTTTTCGCGTTCCTCCTCGACGACCTCCTCGGCGGCGTTGGCGACGAATTTTTCGTTCGCCAGCTTGGAGTCCGCGCGTTTGATGTCGGCGTCGGCCTTGCCGATCTCCTTGTCGAGACGCGTGCGCTCCGCAGCCACGTCGATCACGCCCTTGAGCGGCAGGGCAGCCACCTCGCCGCGCACGAGCAGCTGAACGGCGCCATCAGGCGCGCGGTCGGCGAAGGAGATCTCCGACAGTCGCGCCATGCGCTTGATGACGTCGGCCCAGCGCGGCGCGCGCTCCTTGGTCTCGGCCGAAGCGCCAGCGAGCACCAGCGCCGTCAGCGTTGCCGGAGGAATGTTCATCTCGGCGCGCACCGAACGGATCTGCGTGATCAAATCGATGACCCAGCCGATCTCGGCCTCCGCCGCGGGATCGGTGAAGTCGGCATGATCGAAGATCGGCAGCACCCAGACCGGCGAGACCAGCGCATCTGTCGGCCCTGCCGTCGCGGCGAGCATCGCAATCTGCTCCGGCGTGGGCTCGGCCGGCTTCAAGGGCCACGGCGCCAGCGCCAGCAGCCCATCACGCCTGGCCGTCACCTCCCACAGCTCTTCGGTAATGAAGGGCATGAAGGGATGCAGCAGCTTCAGGATCTCGTCGCGCGCCCATGCGACCATGGCGCGGGTCTCGTCCTTGGCGGGGCTGTCCGGCCCCAGCAGCACGGGCTTGGCGAGCTCGACATACCAGTCGCAATAGACGTTCCAGACGAAGCGGTAGATGCTGCCGGCCGCGTCATTGAAGCGATAGGCCTCGATCGCCTCGGTCACCTCGCGCGTGGTGTGCGCGGTCTCGTGCGCGATCCAGCGGTTCAGGGTTTCCTTCGCCTTCGCCGGCTCGAAACCATCAGGAACGGCGCAGTGGTTCATCTCCGCGAACCGGCACGCGTTCCAGAGCTTGGTCGCGAAATTGCGGTAGCCCTCGACGCGGCTGGTGGCGAGCTTGATGTCGCGCCCCTGCGCTGCCATCGCCGCCAGCGTGAAGCGCAGCGCGTCCGCGCCGTATTCGTCGATCAGGTTGAGGGGATCGATGACGTTGCCCTTCGACTTCGACATCTTGGCGCCCTTTTCGTCACGGACGAGGGCGTGGATGTAGACAGTCGAGAACGGCACCTCCTTCATGAAGTGCAGGCCCATCATCATCATGCGGGCGACCCAGAAGAAGATGATGTCGAAGCCCGTCACCAGAGCGTTGGTCGGGTAATAGCGCTGCACCTCGGGCGTCTCGTCGGGCCATCCCAGCGTCGAGAACGGCCACAGCGCCGAGGAGAACCAGGTGTCGAGCACGTCCTCGTCGCGGGTGATGAAGCCTTCACGCTTGTTGCGGTCAAGCGCCATCTCGCGCCCCTGCTCGGGGGTGATGACCTCCTGCTCGACGTAATAGCCGAGGGCGTGGCTGACCGCCTCTTCCTCGGTCTCGGCCACGAACACCTTGCCGTCGGGCCCGTACCAGGCAGGGATCTGATGGCCCCACCAGAGCTGGCGCGAGATGCACCAGGGCTGGATGTTCTCCATCCACTCGAAATAGGTCTTTTCCCAGTTCTTCGGGACGAAGGTGGTTTCGCCTGAGCGCACCGCGGCGATCGCAGGTCTCGCCAGCGTTTTGGCGTCGACATACCATTGGTCGGTCAGATACGGCTCGATCACGCTGTTCGAGCGGTCGCCGTGCGGCACCATGTGGGTGTGCGGCTCGATCCGCTCGACGAAGCCGAACGATTCCAGCCGCTCGACGATGCGCTTGCGCGCAGCGAAGCGGTCGACCTTGTGGAACTCCTCCGCAAATTGCGAAGCGCCTTCCGGCAGGTCGCGCAGATAGTCCTCGTTGTCGACGAGATCGAGACAGCCTTCCCGGTCGATCACGCTGATGCGGGCGAGGCCGTGGCGATTGCCGACCTCGAAATCGTTGAAGTCGTGGGCCGGCGTGATCTTGACCGCGCCCGAGCCCTTCTCCGGATCGGAATAATCGTCGGCGACGATTTTGATCTTGCGGCCGACCAGCGGCAAGATCACGTTCCTGCCGACCAGCTTCTGATAGCGCTCGTCATCGGGATGCACGGCCACGCCGGTGTCGCCGAGCATGGTCTCGGGACGCGTGGTGGCGACGACGATGAAGCTCGATGGGTCATCGGGACTGAAAGTCTTGCCCTCGATCGGATAGCGCAGGTACCAGAGGTGGCCCTTGACCTCGAGTTGCTGCACTTCGAGATCGGAGATCGCGGTGAGCAGCTTGGTGTCCCAGTTCACCAGCCGCTTGTCCTTGTAGATCAGCCCCTCGCGGTGCAGCTCGACGAACACCTTGACGACGGCTTTCGACAGCCCCTCGTCCATGGTGAAGCGCTCGCGCGACCAGTCGCAGGAGGCGCCGAGCCGCTTGAGCTGGTTGATGATGGTGTCGCCGCTCTCGGCCTTCCACTGCCAGACCCGCTCGAGAAACTTCGCGCGACCCATCTCGCGGCGGCCGGGCTGCTGCCGTTCCATCAGCTGCCGCTCGACCACCATCTGGGTGGCGATGCCGGCATGGTCGGTGCCGGGCTGCCACAGCACGTCGCGGCCGCGCATGCGCTCGAACCGGCACAGGATGTCCTGGAGCGTGTTGTTGAGGGCGTGGCCCATGTGCAGCGAGCCCGTCACGTTCGGCGGCGGGATCACGATGGTGAAGGGCACCGCGTCACGGCGGTCGGGGCGGCCCGCCTTGAAGGCAAGGCTGTCCTCCCACACCACGGACATGCGGGCTTCGATATCGGCGGGCTGGTAATTTTTCTCGATCATGGGATGTAGAAAGCCGCGTGCGCGGTTCAAGTCAACGGGAAGCTCGACGGCAGGCGTCGCTGGCCCAGCCGCAAGCCGATTGTGACGCAGGAGCAGGGCTTTATCGGGGCCGGCCGCGAGCCTGCCCTACCGGCCGCCGCGCGAAACCCGCTCGATTTCCGCCTTCACGATGCGTTCAACGAGGCCCGGCAGATTGTCATCCAGCCAGGATTTCAGCATCGGACGCAGCATCTCCTTGACCAGATCCTCCAGCGTCCGTGCGTTGCTGCTCAGCACCGTATGGGCCAGGGAGTTGAAGGCGGATTCGACGGCCGAGACGGTCGATTGCGCCAACATCGGCTGCTGCGGCGGAAGCGGCGGGGCGTCGAAGTCAACAGGCGCATAAGACGGTGGCGGCGTCGGACGCGGCGGCGCTTCGGCGAATTCGAGATCGTCGCGCGGTTCGACCTTGCGGAAGCTCGGTGGCGGCGGAGGCGGTGTCGGATCCACCGCCATGTCGTCCGTCAATTCGAGCACATCGGGCTCCGGCTCTGGTTCCGGCTCAGGCGCACGGATCTCCGGCGCCGGCGTGGCCGAGTCGAGGCCGGCCAGCAGCGCGTCGATATCATCCTGGCTGTTGGATGCATCCGCCGCCGGCGCGGGCGGTGGCGGCGCCGGCTTGGCGGCCGGGGGCGGTACGGGCTTCTCGGCGGCGGGTTTGGGCGGAGCGACCTTGGATGGCGGAATGTCGTTCATGGCCTGCGGCTTCGGCGGCGCGGCGGGCGCTGCTGCCTTCTCGGGCTTGGCGGCCTCGGCCGGCGGCGGCTTCGCCTCATCGTCGGCAATGATGCGCCGGATCGAGGCCAGAATCTCCTCCATCG
>NZ_JAEMSD010000013.1:22466-35109 GCF_016462955.1 Bradyrhizobium sp.
GGGTTCTGTGACCTTTGCAGGCTGCGTCATCTCCGACTCCACATCATCAACGCCCTCGCATGCGTTGTTTTACACCAAGCACGACAGGATTGGCCGGTTCCGCAACGAGCGCCCCGACATTTTCGTCGCGGCAGCCCGACTTGTCCCCAGATCACGGCTCAATGTGCAGGCGGTGCGCCCCTGCCCCCGGCACTCAAGCGTTACGCACACGACATCATTGCGGGGCGAATCGACCCGCATCATCTTGGCAAGGCTATGTCAGGGATTTTGACGATTGCAAGCAAAGCACCGGTCGACCTCTGCCGTTCGCAAGGTCGACCGTATGATTACGGGAATTAGCGCCCGTCGGGCGTACGCACGCCCACCCAGCTGTCGCGGACCTGATGGTAGTGAACGCTGGCGTCGTAGGTCGTGGTCGCAAGGCCGAGCACCTGGGGCGACAGACGGCCGACGGCAGCGAGGACGTTGTACGAGGCGACGACACGGTCGTGCTGTGCGGTCACCAGCGCGACGCGGGCATTCACCAGCGCCTGCTGCGCGTTGAGGACGTCGAGCGTCGTGCGCTGCCCCGCCTTGGCTTCTTCGCGCACGCCGTTCAGCGCGATCTCTGACGCCGTGACTTGCGCCTGGGCGGACTGCACCTGCGCCTTGGTGGCCTGCAACGAGCCCCACCATTGCACCACGGTCGCACGAGTCTGGTCGCGCGTCGTTTCGAGGTTGAGGCGCTGCTGCGCCAGGTTTTCCTTGGATTGGCGGATCAGCGAATATTCACTGCCACCCTGATAGATCGGCACCGAGATCTGCGCGACAGCGGCGGCGTTGAACGCCCTGTATTGAATCAGCGACTGCTCGTATGACTGCGTGGCGCTCGCCTGCAACGTGACGGTCGGCAGCAGAGCGCCTTCCGCGACTTTGACCTGCAGGAAATTGACGTCGATGCCGAACATTGCGGCCGTTACGTTTGGGTGCTCGATCAGACCGAGTTCGATAGCCGACGCGAGTGTTGACGGCAGGAACCGATCGACAGGCGAACCGGGCGCCAGATTCGTTGGCTCGTTGCCAATGATGCGACGGAAGTTCGCACGTGTCGTCGTGAGATTCGCTTCGGCGGTGAGCGCTTGAGTCCTGCCGGCCGCCAGTTGCGCTTCTGATTGAGCGACGTCGGTACGGGTCACTTCACCGACGTTGAAACGGTCTCGCGTCTGCTTCAGCGTTTGCTCGAGCACGCGCACGTTGCTGCGCTGGACTTCAAGCGTGGCGGCATCGCGCAGGTAATCCATGTAAACCGTGGCGGCTTGGAGCAGCACACTTTGATCCAAGCTGCGCAAAGCCTCGCGGGCGCCCGACACCTGGCTCTCGGCGGCGCGTGTCCGATTGGCCGTCTGGTTGCCGTTGTACAAGGTCTGGGAAGCCGTTATCCCCACGCTTCGGGGGATGCCGGGCCCGTTGATCGGGTCGCTGTTGGTAGCGCTCTTGAAGTCCGAGTACTGGTAGCCGCCGCTCGCCGAGAGTGAGACTCTTGGGCGATAGCCCGACAAGGCTTGAGGCACGTTCTCGTCAGTCGACCGAACCTGGGCACGTTGCGCGTTGAGTTGCGGATTGTTCTGATAGGCGCGCACCAGCGCGCCGTCGATCGTCTCGGCCAAGGCATGCGTCGGCCCTGCAAGCGCCAGCAGCAGGACCGAAACCGCAGCTCCGGTGAAGAGCTTCACCCCATGCATCCCTGAAATTCCGTTCATTCTAACGTCCGGCTCGTGCCCGCGAGCCGGGTTACCGTCTACCACTGGAGTCGTTGCCCCTCCGCAACATAGGACGCGGTCACGCGCGACGGAACTACCCCGAGGTGGTTCCCGGTGGAAACTCTAGACGTGCAGCATCCCGGCCACACTTCTGATTCAGAACGGGATTTTAACGGGCTTTGGGCCGTCAGAAGACGAAGGCAGCCGCCCGTTCCAGCCCCGGAAGGACCGGGGCTGCTGCGTCGAACAGCGCCCGATGGCCGAATTCGCCGTGGGTACGGGTCACGATCACGGCGCGAGGCGGCCTGGATTCGGCCGACACCCCGACCAGACGCCCGCCTTCCTTCAGCTGCCCGAGCACCGCCTCCGGTATCACCTCGGCGGCGCCATTGAGGACGATGACATCATAGGGCGCCGCTGACGGCTCTCCATCCGTGCAAGAAGCGGCCTTGCAGGTGACGTTGGCAAGCCCCAGGCTGCCGAGGATATCCTTGGCCTTTGCAGCCAATGCCGAATCGCATTCGGTCGCGGTCACCCGCCGTGCGAGCTTGGAGGTCAGCGCGGCCAGGTAGCCGGTGGCGCAGCCCACGACCAGCACGTTGTCGCCCTCGCCGATTTCGGCAGCCTGAAGCAGCTTCCCGGTCAACGCCGGCTTGATCAGGAACCGTTTGGCGGCGCCTTCGCTCACGTCGAGATCGAGGTCGAGGTAAGCCAATGCCTGCCGGCTGGCCGGCACGAAGGCCTCGCGCGGAAGCGCGAACATGGCATCGAGAACACGACGGTCGGTGACGTCACTGGTGCGCACCTGGCCATCGACCATTTTTTGGCGCGCGGTCGAAAAACCGGACATTGGCGGACCCTGCATTGCGGACGATGCCGCGAAAAAATCGCGGCATCTTTGGAGCATGCAAGGTCAAAACGCAATATGGCCGCTGGCCGTCAGAGATCAGGCCATCGCTGCGAGTCCGACGCAGACCAGCCTTATTCGATCGTCACCGCGAGGCGGCCGATCAAGGCAGCCACCTCGTCCAGCCGTGCCGAATCCGGTGTCTCGACCGCACGGGCGAGACAAGCGAGACATTCATCGTCACTGAGTTCGGGAACGTCGGCCGGCAGAATCGAGGGGGCCACAACAGCACGGTCGAGCTGGATGTCTGGCATGGAAATTAGCTCCGTGAATATCCGGCAACCGCATGCTCAGTGTGAAATGAGTCGATTTGGCGCCGGCCCAATGGCACGACCGCGCTGCTCACAGACACGTGCGAGGACGATTCCCCTGGCTGGGCGCGCCTGCAAGCTCAGAAATCACGGCAAGAAGATCGCGCTCAGGATGAGGGCGCGGGCATAAATCGTTGAATTATCGGAAATATTTGGCTCCCCGGGCTGGATTCGAACCAGCGACCATCCGATTAACAGTCGGATGCTCTACCGCTGAGCTACCGAGGAAAAGGCGAACCAGTCGTTCGCGCGCGGCTGCGTATAACAAAGCCGCTTGCGCTTGCAAAGGACGAATTCGTCATCATCCGAAACGTGCTCCCGAAAGGCTGGACGGCTCCCTCCTCCGAATCCGCGGGCGAGGAACAAGGTGGCTTGGCGCCCAAGCCGTCAGCCTGTCTATCGCTTCGACTTCTCCGCAGCCTCGGACCGGCGTTCTACAGATCGGCCGAATTGGCCTTCTCCGGGACCGGCGCCGGCACGGCTGCGCCATTGCTCTTGCCCGTCACGGCGCCGACCAGCGCCTTGACCGGATCATCACCGGGCGCAAAGCCGCTCTGGCGCAGGATCTCGTCGATCATCGGACGCAAGGCGTGCACCTTGAGGAGCTCGCCGGCGAGTCCCTCGCCGAAGCCGACATTGCCTCCGCCGGCTCCGTTGCCGCCGAACGCACCGCCGGTGTGCAGGATCCGGACGTCCTTGAGGTTCGCGATCGGCTTCACCATCTCGGCCAGCGCGGCCGGCATGGTCTCGATCCGCTTCTTGGCGATCTCGAAATCGATCACGTTGCTGCCGAGCTTGTTCTGCGCCTCGTTCTTCATGGTGATGACGGCAGCTTCGGCCTCGCCGATGTTACGGACGCCGACCGCCTTGATCTTGTTGGATTCGGCTTCGGCGGTGGCCAGCGTCTTGACGGCCTCGGCGCGGTCGAGCGAGGCCTTCTTCTCGGCCTCGGCCGCGACGATCAGCTCGGTCGACTTGCGTTCGGCCTCGGTACGCGCGGCCAGCACCTGGGTGAGGCGAGCACGATCGGCGACTTCGATCGCACGCGCGGTGACGACCTTTTCCTCCGCGGAAACGGCCAGCGCCTCGGCGGTCTTGGCTTCGGCGACGGCTTCCGACGTCTCCTTGCTCTTCGCCGCAATCTGAATCTCGTTCTCCTGCGTGGCGATCTGGATCTCGCGCTGGGCGTCGGTCTTGCGCTTGTTGATGGCCAGGTCCGACTCGATCACCGCGGTTTCCTTGACCTGCTTGGCGCCGGCCTCCTTTTCGGCGACCGCCCGGTCCGTGTCGATACGGGCATTCTCCTCGGTCAGGCGCGCGGTTTGCGTCGCGGTTGCGACCTCGGCGCGGGTGCTCGCGGTCTTGTTGGCGATGTCGCGCTCCTGCGAGAGCTCGGCTTCTTTCTTGGTGCGCTCGATGGTCAGGGTCTGCTGCCGCGCCTCGAGGTCCTTTTGCGCGATTGCCACCTCGTTGTCGCGCACGATCGCGTTGCGGTCGCGGCGGCGGGTCTCGGTGATGGTCTTGAGCTGGGTCAGGCCTTCGGCGTCGAAGAAATTCTCGGGGTTGAAGAACTTCACGTCGGTCTGGTCGAGCTTGGTCAGCGAGACCGATTCCAGCTCGAGACCGTTGGATTTGACGTCGGATTCCACGGTCGCTTGCACGTGCTTGACGAAGTCGCTGCGCTTTTCCTGCAGCTCGAGAATGGTCATGGTCGCCGCAACCGACCGCAGGCCGTCGACGAACTTGGCCTCGACCTGGTTGCGCAAGGCTTCGGCATCGTTGGTCAATGCACCCAGCGTCTGGCTCGCCAGTGCGATACTTTCGTCATCGGGACGAACCCGGACGTAGAACTCGGCGACGATGTCGACGCGCAGGCGATCCTTGGTGATCAGTGATTCTCGCTCCTTGCGCTCGACGGTGAGCCGCAGCGTCTTCAGATTGACGCTAGCATATGAGTGGAAGATCGGCAGGATCATGGCGCCGCCGTCGAGCACGACCTTCTTGCCACCTAGCCCGGTGCGCACGAAGGCCTCGTCGCGAGTGGCGCGCTTGTAGAGAATGGTGAAGACGACCCCCAGGACGACGATCAGCGCGACGCCGATCAAGGCCGGGACTGCGATGTCGAACATGGCTTTCTCCGCTGGTGGGACTTGCTAAGGGCTTAGAGTGGGCTTGGACGGCTTCAGTTCATCGTCCGCCTTCACCGCGACGAAGCGCGTGTCGTCGCGGTCGACAAGGAGGACTAAGGTTCCCTGCGGCAAAGGCCCGGAGGACGGCGCCGCGACGGCCGAGACGAAATGACGGTTGCCGTGGACGTCGGCAACGCTGACGCGGCCGGGCGGCCCCTGGTCGAGCGGGCCGACGACGACCTCGCCGATGCGGCCGACGAGATCGCCGAGCCCGACCACGTAGCTTTCGTCCTTGGGAATGATCCGCGCGATGGCACGGCTGGTCACGCGGACCAGCGGGACCGATGCGGCGACGGCCCCGATCGAGGCGACCGCCGCCGGTAAGGGACCCGCCACCATCCGCGCGACGTCCTGGATCAGGAAGCCGGTGATGGAGAAGGCGCCGAGCAGCAGCAAGAGGAAGATCAGCAGCGGCACGCCGCCGACGTTGATCCAGGAGATGGCGTTGACGACACCATTGTCGCTGGGATGGGCGAAGTCGATGTTGGTGCCGAGCATCTCGCTCAAGGAGGCGCCGACCAGCATCGAGATCACCTCGATCGAGCCGACGATGACGATCATGGCCGCCGCGATCGCGAACGGCCTGACCTCCGGCGCCATGACGTGTTCGAGCAGCGCGCTCATGACGCGGGCACTCAGGAGCCCGACTTCAACCGGGCCAGCCTCGCTGCGATTTCCTTGTCGCGATGGAGCGTGCTGAGCTCGTCGATGTCGCTCGAATAAGGGATGCCGGGCGGCACGCCGGTAGCCCGCGCCACCGCCCTGCCCGCACGCAGCGCCTTCGTCGCTGCGGAGCTGCCGCCCTGCTTCTTGGATGAAGTCGAGGACTGCTGGCTTGCGATGGCCTCGCTCTTCTCCAGATCGGCGCGGCGCTGCTCGGCATCCTGGAGCGCCGACAATACGGCGCGCAGCGACGTCACGCATTGCTCGATCTTCTCGTTGTTCTCGTCGATGGCCCGCGACAGCACCTCGAACTGCGCCTCCAGGTCCATCTGTCGCGCGATGCCGGCGCGGGCGAGATCGTCGCGCCCGTCCGCGATCGCGCCCTCGATCTTGGCGGTGAGATCGGTCATCGCCCGCTCGATCTCGCTGCGGCGCGCGTTGAGGCGGTATTCCTCGGCCCGCGCGGCCGCAAGCGCATCGCGCGCTTCGCTCTCGGCACGCTCGATCTCGCGGATCGCCTGTCCGACCACTTTCAGCTTGTTCTTGCCCTCGGCCTGCTCGATCGCGTCGTATGCGATCCCCGCAATCAGGCGCCCGACCCGGGACAGGAAATTGTCGGGAGCGGCAGCGATGTTATCCATGGCGTTCTCCTCCTCTGGCAGGCTGTTCGGCGTGACGCCGTAGTGAACTTCGAAACCCTCGCCCGTGCGGACCAGGCGTGCCGGCACGCTCTGCCCCCAGCCCTCGACATAGCCGGCGTAGTCGAACGGCACACTGAAGCGCCCTTGCACCGTCGCGATCGAAATGGTGGCGGGTCCCTTGATCTTGGCGAGCTTGTCGTCGAGCGGCAGGCTGCGGCCCTGCGCGGCGCGATATTCGGCGCGGTCGCGCAGGCCCAGCGTCACCAGCCGCGAGGGCAGCGCGGTCTGCTTGCGGATCGGCTCATAGGCATGAGCGTGGAGCAGGACGACGTTGGAGCCCACATTGTGGGTCCGCGCGACCTCGTCGAGGATCTCCATCATGCGGTCGTAAGCCTTGAACGTCGCCTCGATGGCGTCATTGGCGGCCGGATCAGGGGCAAGCCTGTATCGCAGCGCGGATGGAGCATTCTTGGGCGACGAGCTCATGGAAAGCACTAAAGCACCATTTTAGTGCTTTAGGAAGAGGAGATGCGATCACGTTCAACTGATCCCTGTGCACTCTATCGGTTAGTCGCCGCAGTCCGGGACTGCGTTCAAGCCGCCCCGATCATCCTAGATTACGGCCAATCAAGACTTCTTGCACGTCGGGGTTGCAATTTGACGCGAAATGCAAGCTCTTCCATCCCGAGCTGTAGGCGTGACGGTGGAGAGCCGCGACCGCGTGTCAACGACGGTAAGGGCTGTTGGCAGACCAGGCCGTTCTAGACATGGATATGACAGGCGGCCAGGCCGATCTCCGCAGCGCATCAACCGTTTCTCCACAACCTGTCCGCAGCATATCCACAGAGCGGCGAGGACGGATTCGCGAGGCGGTGCTACTACTTGCTGCGCACAAACCCACAAGGAGAGTGGTTCAGCCGCCGGCCTGATCGAACACGGACCGGCAGGCCTCGCTGAGGCTGGCGCGGTTGCGGCGCAGGCAGGCGGTGATGGCGCGGACGTTGGGGATCTCGCCGGCGCATAGCCGGTAGACGTCCGGCGTGCAGGCCCGCCGCTGCTCCGCCGTTCCCTGTGCGTGAGCGGCGGAGGCAAACAGCGTCAGGAACAGCCCGACCGTTGAAGCGCCACGCGCCCGGCTTTTCACGCCCGCAAACCGCAAGAACCTCGCCTTCATGCCCGGTCTCCCGCTCTGCCCGCCCCGGCCTGCATTGGCCGGCGTGGTGGAAGAGGTAGGAGAAGTGGACCGAGGGGGATGTGATTTCTCGCACACAAGCTGTCCCGCAGCGCGCGACGGCGATCGTTTAGGAATTGCTAACCAATCTGGTCCCGATCGCCTGATCGTTAAAATACGAACGATCGGGTCAATCGGGAAACAAACCGGTTTTGCGAGATTGCGCCATCGCGTTCTGCGAGGGTGTGATGAGCGAAGCCGAATTCAACTTGCTGCTGGATGCTGTCCGGGACGCCATGGACTTTGAAGACCTCGCGTCCTTGCCGGAGCAGGCCTTTGTGCCCCGCTCGTGGAGTTTCGACGCGCCGGCCAAAGCAGCCAACGACAACGAGGGCGCCTGGCCTCTCCTGCCCTTTCCCGACGGCTGGTACGCCGCCTGCTGAGGCCGGCTTCGGCCCGACATCATCGGGCTGCCGACCCAGGCGCAACAATAATCAATTCTTGGCGCGTTCGTCGCCGTCTCGGGGCGCCCGCTCAGGGACAGCCGGCGGGAAGATGCTGTCATAGATCGCGCGCGCCTCGCGAATGAGACGAGCGCGCTCCTGTTCGGATTTCGGTACAAGCCGGACAATCTCGCCCACGTGTTCTCCAGCGCTCGGTGGTTGGGACATCTCACCTGACCGATGCGAACTCCATGCCAGCGCGCCTTAATCGCTAACTTGGGTGAACCCGGACAAACCCGGTGTGCTCGCCCTGCCGCAGCTGCTTCGTTGGGTCACTTGGCTCTTTCAGTACACCCGGACGCAACCGAGGTACCGATCGCGTAGCACGTGGGTGCGGCGACTTTGATTGGCGCGCCCTTCGCGGGCTCGAGCCCCGAATTTGCCGCTCCCCAGAACACCGCTAACGCGGCCACGGCCCCGACGATCGCAAGCGCGATCCTGTCAAGCTTGATGAAAAAGGGGCGACGCTGCTTCACCTGACGCAACTCGAACCGATGACGGAACCATGATGGATCTATTCCGGTTCCATGGCAATACACGCCAACGTTAATCGGGAGGCCTCGCTTTTAACCGTTTCAAGTGCGGCGGATAACCGCTGCTGTCAGCGTGACCAGCCTCGATGGGGCAGAGAAGAGCACTGCGGCGATGGTCGACGCGGCCTTGAAGGAGCCGCTCAAAAAATGGGGAGCGAAGGTTGCAATGCCGTGGCAAGTCGGAATTAACCAGAACAGCCAACGAACACCTTAAGCTAGCAGTTCCAGAGCTTTATGATGGAGGCCACGTCGGGACTCGAACCCGAGTAAACGGTTTTGCAGACCGGCGCGTAACCACTCCGCCACGTGGCCCCGTAAGCGCGGACCAATATAGGGGATGAAGCGTTTAGGCAACCGCCTTCGTCCGACCTTGGCGGCGGCAGGGCTTTTCCAGCGTGGATCGGCGTCAGGCGCGTTTACGACGCCGGAAGTCGCGCCGGCCGCCCTTCCGGACAGGTTTGGGCGCCAATTCCGGCATCTCGGCCTGGACCTCGCGGTAGCGCGTCAACAGCCGTTCAAAACTCGCGTGCAACGTCTCGGCGATGTCGGGACGCCGCTCGAGACCGGCAAGGATCGTCGCCGCGGCCTCGATGGTCGACAGGCCGTCGCGGCGCGGCTCCTTGCGCAGATGCCCATAGCGCGAGGGGTGTTTCGGGTTGAGGATCACGCGTTGGCACTTGAGCATCCAGGGATTGCGCCACCACAACGCCTTGGCCTGGCTCCAGGTACCGTCGAGCAGCACGACGCCTTCGAGCTTGCCGAGGATCGCGCGCTGGTTCTCAGCGATTTCGCCCTTGCGGTTGAGCGCGACGATCTCGCCTTCCACATCGAGATCGGCCGCGCGGGCCGAGCCGAGATAGAGCACGGCCCAGTGGGTGGCGTTGTCGACCGGGCGCCCGAGCGCCTTGGACAGGCTCGGCCAGGACAGGCCGACCCGCAACGTCGCATCGGCGAAATGCCTGGCAAGCAGCCGCGCCGTGCCGAGCGCCCTGTCCTGCTCCTGCGGATGCTGGAGGATCAACAGCGAGAGACGATTTTCAATGGGCGTGACGCTGTCGCAGATGCAGAGAGGCATCGGCTTCTGGCAATGAGGGCATTCGGGGATCGGTTCGGCCGGCGCGGCGGCGGTCTCGGACGGCTTGGACATGGGGGCCGCTATACGCTTGAAGCAGCGCCTCGCCAACCTATTCCGCGGGTACGGCCAGCGGACGCGGCTCGGAACGGCGGCGCAGGCGGTCGATCAGGAGGTAGATCACGGGCGTCGTGTAGAGGGTCAGGATCTGCGAGACGAACAGGCCGCCGATGATGGTGATGCCGAGCGGGCGGCGCAGCTCCGTGCCGGGGCCGGTCGCGACCACCAGCGGAATGCCGGCGAACAGCGCCGCCAAGGTCGTCATGAGGATGGGGCGAAAGCGCGCCTGGCACGCCTCGAAGATTGCCTCGGCCGAGGACAGGCCGCGCCGGCGCTCGGCGTCGAGCGCAAAGTCCACCATCATGATGCCGTTCTTCTTGACGATGCCGATGAGCAGGATGATGCCGACGAAGGCGATCACCGTCAGCGGCGTGTTGGTGAGTTGGAGTGCGAGCAGCGCACCCAATCCGGCCGAGGGCAGCGTCGAGATGATCGTGAGCGGATGGGCAAGGCTCTCATAGAGCACGCCCAGCACGATATACATCGCAACCAGCGCGCCGAGGATCAGAAGCGGCTGCCGGCCGCTGGTCCTGGCGAAGTCGCCGGCATTGCCGTCGAAGCTGCCTCGGATGCCCTCAGGCATGTGCAATTCCTCGACCGCGCGCTGAACGTTCTGCGTCGCCGTCTGCAGCGGCGTGTCCGGCAGCAGGTTGAACGACACCGTGGTCGAGGGGAACGACTGCGAGTGATAGACGGCGAGTGGGGCGACCCCGCGCGTTGCATGCACCACCGCGGAAAGCGGCACCTGGACGTCGCCGGCGCCGGCGACAAAGATGCGGTCGAGGTTGGAGGGATCGACCTGGAATTTCGGATCGATCTCCAGCACGATCATGTACTGGTTGCGCTGGGTATAGATGATCGATATCTGCCGCTGCGCGAATGCATTGTTGAGTGCGTTGTCGATGTCCTGGACCCTGACGCCGAGCGCCGACGCCTTCTGGCGGTCGATGGAAAGCGTGAGCTGAAGCCCGCCCGGATCGCGATCGCTGGAGATGTCGGTGATGCCCTCGACGCTTTCCAGCCGTTTGGCCACGATCGGAGCCCATTTCTGGAGAAGACCGAGGTCGGTACTGGTCAGTGTGTATTGGTAATTGGAATCGCTTTGCCGGCCGCCAGCACGGACGTCCTGGGCCGCGAACATGAAGAGGCGGATGCCCGGCACGGGATAAAGCGCCCTTCTCAGACGGTCGATCACGACCTCCGTCGAGACGTGGCCGCGCTCCTCCGGGGGCTTCAGGCTGATGAACATGGTGCCGCGGTTCGAGGTCGCCCCGCCCGGCCCGCCGCTGCTGCCGACGGTCGAGCCAATGCCGGCCACGGCCGGATCCTGCATCACGATGTCGGCCAGCCGTTGCTGGAGTCCGAGCATCGACTGGAACGAGATGTCGGCCGAGGCGCGTGTCGCGCCGATGACGAATCCGGAATCGTCGGTCGGGAAATAGCCCTTGGGCACCTTGATGTAGAGCGTCACGGTGAGGCCGATCGTGGCGAAGAATACCAGCAGCGTCAGCAGCGGAAACTCCAGCACGGTGCGCAGGGTGCGGGCGTAGAAGGCGACAATGCGCGACAGCGAGCCCTCGATGATGCGGTCGAACAACGTCGCGGTGCTGGACGTGGTCTGCCGGATGTAATGGGCGCAGATCATCGGCGTGACCGTGAGCGACACCAGCGTCGAGACCAGGATGGCGAAGGTCAGCGTCAGCGAGAACTCGCGCAGGAGACGGCCGACGATGCCGTCCATGAAGATCAGCGGCGTGAACGCGGCGATCAGCGACAGGCTGATCGAGACAACCGTGAAGCCGATCTGCCTGGCGCCTTCCCGCGCGGCCTGCAACGGCCGCATGCCGTGCTCGAGGTTGCGATACATGTTCTCGATCATGACGATGGCATCGTCGACCACGAACCCGACGGAGATCGCGAGCGCCATCAGCGACAGATTGTCGATCGAGAAGCCTGCGACCCACATGCCGGCGCAAGTGCCGGCCAGCGCCAACGGCACCGATATCCCGGCCGCGATCGTCGGGGTCAGCCGGCGCAGAAACACGAACACCACGACCATCACCAGCAACGACGTTGCAAGCAGGGTCCATTGCATGTCGAGTACGCTGGCGCGGATCGTGCCGGTGCGATCGACCAGGGTGGAGATCTCGACACCGGCCGGGATCCACTGCTTCAGCGCCGGGATCAGCGCCTTGACCCTGTCGACGGTGTCGATGACGTTGGCATCGCCCTGCTTGGTGATCTGGATCAGCACCGCGGGCTGCTTGTTGAACCAGGCGATCGAGCGGGCGTTACGGACGGAATCCTCGATGTCGGCGACATCCGAGAGCCGCACGAAATTGCCGTTAGAGCTCTTGACGATGATGTCGCGGAACTCTTTCGCGGTGCGCATCTGCCGATTGAGCCCCAGCGTCTCGCTCTGGCGTTCGCCTTCGAAGATTCCGACCGGTCCAAGCGGGTTGGCGTTGATGATCGCGGTCCGTACGTCGTCGGTGGCGATGCCGGCGTTTGACAGGGCGACCGGATTGAGCTGGACCCGCACGGCCGGCTGGTCGGCCCCGGATACGGTGACGTCGCCGACGCCCGGCACCTGCGAGATGCGCTGCGCCAGCACGGTGTCGGCGACGTCGTAGATGGCGCTCGCCGACAGTGTCTTCGAGGTCAGCGCCAGCACGAAGACGGGCGCGCCGGCGGTATTCGCCTTGCGGAAGCGCGGCAGCGTCGGCAGGTCGCTCGGCAGGTCGACCATCGCGGCGTTGATCGCCGCCTGCACGTCGCGAGCCGCCTTGTCGAT
>NZ_JAEMSD010000013.1:35119-37140 GCF_016462955.1 Bradyrhizobium sp.
AATTGGAGCTGGATGCTGGTGGTGCCGAGGGTCGAAGTCGAGGTGATCTGGTTGATGCCCGCGATCTCACCCAGCCGCCGCTCCAATGGCGAGGCGACCGTGGCCGCCATCACGGACGGGTCGGCGCCGGGCCGGCTGGCCGAGACGAAGATGGCGGGGAAATCGACATTCGGAACCGAGGCGACGGGCAGGAAATGATAGGCGACGGCACCCAGCAGGAACAACCCGATCGACAGCAGCGTGGTCGCAACCGGGCGGCGGATGAAGGGCTCCGAGATCGATGGCATTACTGCATGCCCTCGGTGGCGCCGGCGACCGGCGGGCCGCCGGATTCAGCCGGCGGCACCGCCTGTTCGAGCCGGCGGCTGATGCGGTCGAGTGCCAGATAGATCACGGGCGTGGTGTAGAGCGTCAGCAATTGGCTCAGCAGCAGGCCGCCGATGATGGAGACCCCGAGCGGGAAGCGCAGCTCGGCGCCGGTGCCGCTCTCGATCGCGAGCGGCAGCGCGCCGAACAGCGCCGCAAGCGTGGTCATCATGATGGGACGAAAGCGCAACAGACACGCCTGCACGATCGCCTCGTTCGGCGACATGCCCTGCCGGCGCTCGGCCTCGAGCGCGAAGTCGATCATCATGATCGCATTCTTCTTGACGATGCCCATCAAGAGGATGATGCCGATCAGACCGATCACCGAGAGATCCTGACCGCACAGCATCAGCGCGAGGATCGCGCCGACGCCGGCCGATGGCAGCGTCGACAGAATCGTGATCGGATGGACGTAGCTCTCGTAGAGCACCCCCAACACGATGTAGATCGTGATCACCGCGGCGAGCAGCAGCCAGGGCTGACCGGCGAGCGCCTTGGCGAATTCGGCGGCATCGCCGGCGTAGATCCCGACGATGCTGTTGGGCATGCCGATCCGCGTCTCGATGGTCTTCACCGCCTCGACGGCGTCACCGAGCGCCGCGCCGGGCGCCAGGTTGAAGCTGAGCGAGACGGAAGGGAATTGCGCCTGGTGCGAGATCGCAAGCGGCGCGGTGGTCCGCTTCAGCGTCGCCACGGCGGACAGTGGCACCTGAGCGGCGGGTGCGCCGGCGGTGGTGCTGGCAGCGCCCGGCAGATAGAGCTTGGACAGGATCGAGGGATCGCGCTGGTACATCGGCAGCGCCTCCAGCACCACCCGGTACTGGTTGGCCTGCCCGTAAATGGTCGAGATCTGCCGCTGCGCGAAGGCGTCGTTCAGCGTGTCGGTGATGGCCTGGAGGTTGACGCCGAGCTGGCCGGCGCGAGTGCGGTCGACGTCGAGCTGCGCGCGCAGGCCGCCCTCCTGCGCCTCGGAGGAGACGTCGCGAAACAGGGGATCGCGCCGCATCTCCGCAACCAGCTTGCGCGACCATTCCGAGACCAGCGCCGCATCGGTGCCGGTCAGCGTGTACTGGTATTGCGAGCGGCTCGACTGGGTCGAAATCTGCACGTCCTGCACCGGCTGGAAATAGACGGTCATGCCGGGGATGTCCGAGACCCGCTGCTTCAACCGGGCGACGACGCCCGCGACATCGTCAGGCCGCTCGCCGCGCGGCTTCAAGCTCATGACGAGCCGGCCGACATTGGTGGTCGGGTTGACCGAGCCGGCACCGATCACCGAGACCACGCCGAGCACATCAGGGTCAGCCCTGATCGCCTCCGCCGCCTCCGTCTGCCGTCTCGTCATCTCCGCAAAGGACACGTCCGGCCCCGCCTCCGTCACGGCCGTGATCGAGGCGGTGTCCTGCAGCGGCAGGAAGCCCTTGGGCGCCACGACATAGAGTACCAGCGTTGCGATCAGCGTCACGAAGGTCACGACCAGCGTGGCGCGCTGGCGTTCCAGAACCCACAGAAGCGATCTGTGATAGGCCTCGACCGTGCGGTCGATGAAGCGGCTGACCGCGGCCAGTCCCGGCACCGCCAGCTCCTCGTGGGCATGCTTGAGCAGGCGCGCGCACATCATCGGCGTCAGCGTCAGCGACACCACGGCCGAGGTC
>NZ_JAEMSD010000013.1:37150-37957 GCF_016462955.1 Bradyrhizobium sp.
TCGCGGAACATGCGCCCGACGAGACCCGACATGAACAAGAGCGGAATGAAAACCGCGATCAGCGACACCGTCAGCGAGATCACGGTGAAGCCGATCTCGCTGGCGCCCTTCAGCGAGGCCTCCATCGCGCTGTCGCCGTTCTCCATGTGACGGACGATGTTCTCGATCATGACGATGGCGTCGTCGACGACGAAGCCGGTGCCGATCGTGAGCGCCATCAGCGACAGATTGTCGAGGCTGAAGCCGGCAAAATACATGATGCCGAAGCTCGTGATCAGCGACAGCGGCAGGGCGACGCCCGCGATCACGGTGGCGCGCAACGAGCGCAGGAACAGCAGCACGACCAGCGTCACGAGCACGACGGCAAGGACCAGCGTGAACTGCACGTCGCGCACCGAGGCGCGGATAGTCACGGTGCGATCGGAGACGATGGTGAGGTTTACGCCGGCCGGGATCGCGCGCTGCACCTTCGGGATTTCCGCGCGAATCTGGCTGACCACGTCGATGACGTTGGCGCCGGGCTGGCGCTGAATGTCGATGATGACGGCCGGCGTGCCCTGGTACCAGCCGGCGGTGCGATCGTTTTCGAGGCCGTCGACGATCTGCGCGACATCGCCGATGGTGACCGGCGAACCGTTGCGATAGGCGATGATGACGGGCTTGTAGGCGTCGGCCGCGGCGATCTGGTCGTTGGCCGCGATGATGTAGGATTGCTGCGCGCCGTCGAGCGAGCCCTTCGGCCCCGAGACATTGGCATTGGCGATCGCGGTGCGCAGGTCCTCCATGGCGATGCCGTAGGCAGCAAGG
>NZ_JAEMSD010000214.1:0-4408 GCF_016462955.1 Bradyrhizobium sp.
GGCGGCTGATTTACAGTCAGCTCCCTTTGCCACTCGGGACACTCCCCCGCTCGACGGCAGCACAATCGGGCCGGACCTTGCCGGCGACCGAAGTCGGCCATGGAACGTGAAGGCCGCGACAACCCGGATCGGGGCGCGACCGGGCGCGTTTATGGGCGATGCGGTGGGGCAAAGTCAACCGAGGCAAGCAGCTAAAATGGCCCCCGCCGGCAGCGAAATTGCCATATTCCGGAACCCATGACAGAAGCGAGCCCATGAAGGATCGAAAATTCGGCCCCAAGGGGGCTCGCGGCGGGGCTAAGCCCTTCAACAGACCCGGAAAATCTGGCGGCCGGCCGGCTTGGCGCGACCGCGATTCGCAAACTGACGGGCCGGTCATTCTCTATGGCTGGCACACCGTCACCATGGCGCTCGCCAACCCGCAGCGGCGGATCCGCAAGCTGACGCTGACCGAGAACGCCGCAAGGCGTCTTGCGGACGAAAACATCGAGACCCGCGTCACGCCCGAGATCGTGCGCCCCCAGGAGATCGACCGGCTGCTGTCGCCCGACGCCGTGCACCAGGGCCTGCTCGCCGAGGCCGATCACCTGCCCTCGCCCGACATCGAGACCCTGGCGCAGGACGGCATGGTGCTGGTGCTCGACCAGATCACCGACCCACATAATGTCGGCGCCATCCTGCGCTCGGCCGCGGCGTTTGCGGTGAAGGCGATCGTCACCACGGCGCGCCACAGTCCCGAAGCGACCGGCGTGCTGGCCAAGGCCGCCTCCGGCGCGCTCGAGCTGGTCCCGATGATCACCGTGCAGAACCTCGCCCGCGCGCTGACGGCGCTGAACGAGCGCGGCTTCCAGACCGTCGGCCTCGACAGCGAAGGCAGCGAGGACATCAGCGACGTCGAGTTGCGGCAGCCGCTGGCACTGGTGTTGGGAGCCGAAGGCAAGGGCCTCAGGCAATTGACCCGCGAGACCTGCAGCGTCGTGGCACGGCTCGACATGCCCGGCGAGATCAAGAGCCTCAACGTCTCGAACGCCGCCGTGCTCGCGCTCTATGTCGGCGCAAGCCGGCTCGGCCTGATGAAGCGCTGACAGAACGAAACGCCCGCCCGCATTATGCGGACGGGCGTCCCCGTTGGCTTTCGCCGATCAGAGATCAGTAATGGCGGCGCAGGGCGCGGTGGCCGCCGTAATAATGCGGCGCGGCACGGTGGGCGTAGCCGTGGCGATGGGCGTAACCGTAACGATGAGCATGGCCGTACTGCACGCGCGGCAGATAGCCGTAGCGCGGGCCGTAGCCATAGCGATACGGACGGTAGTACGGGCGGCGATAGGGATAAGCGGCCGGCGGCGCGACCGCAGCGGCACGATAGCCATAGCCATAGCCGTAATTGGCAGGCGCGACGACCGCATCTTCACGATAGGTCGGATAGGGCGCGAAGGCGCCCGGACCGGTATAGGTCGGGCCCTGGTTGACGTAGTAATACTGCGTGGTCGGCGCGGCGAGACGCTCATAGGCGCCGTAGCCGTAGCCATACCCGTAGCTATAACCGCCGCAGCCGGTGTTGCAGCCGGAATAGACCGGCGCAACCGGCGCGCAGGTGCTGAAGCCGCAGGCCGCGGCGGGCGCGGTGGCGGCGAACGTCACGGCAGCTGCCGCAACCAATCCCGAAATGATCTGACGCATGACTCTCTCCTGTTGATTTCCGTTTCTTGGATTTTCACGTTTCTCAGCCCGGCCGCCTGCCGGGTATTTCTGTGCGCGGCCGCGGACGCGGACGCTCGTTGATCTCGGGCGCGTAGATCAGCGGCGGCGCATCGACCGGCGGGTCCATCTGCGCCGGCAGCGGCGCGGACGAGGCGCCCCAACTCTCGTGATAGCTCTCGGCGGGCTTCGGCAATTTGCGGTTGGCAGGTGGCTCGACCTCGAGCCGGCCGTAGCCCGGACGATGGCCCAGCGTCGGATAATAATGGCCGACATGGTCGGGTTGCCGCTCGGCGATATAGCGGCCGCCATAGATCGTGGGCTGCACCTGCTGGTTCTTGCCGAGGCCCCAGGTGCCTTCGACCACGGCATAGTTGGCGTCGATGTTGTTGATGATGATCGGCACGCCGGGACGGCCGGGAATGACGATATCGAAGCCCTCGCCGGCCGTCGCCGTCGCAGGCAATCCAATCAGAAGGGCGGCGAGCGTCACGGCACGCATGAGGTGATCCCGGTTGTCCGGCAACAACCTAGCCGATCGCAACGCAGAGAGAGTTAAGGCCCGCCCGCCAAATTCCGGTAAGCCTAACGTGCAAGGTCTGCGCGCCGCTCAAATGCTGTACGGCGAACTAGCGAAGCGTTAACGGCGGATCCTTGCAGGTGGAACCGAGCCCCGCGTGCTCACATCCGTTTGACTGTCGCTTGCAAAAATCCTGGGGTTGCATCGGAACGTCACGCGCCCTCGGCGTTTAGCTCCCGTCAAACAAATTGGGAGCGAAGAACCATGAACATCAAGCTTCTCGGAGCTACCGCGATCGCAGCGACCATGCTGGGCGGCGCCGCCATGGCGCAAGCGGTCGTCACCAATCCAGCCCGCTGCGCGGCGCAATTCCCCAACGCCAACTGCCAGAACCTCGGCCCCGGAAACCCGTACACCGATAGCGGTTACCGCAATCGTCGGGCCTACCGGCAAAGCAGCTCCGACTGGAATAACGACTGGAACAGGAGCCGTACCGGTTTCTGGCCGACCGACGTCGCGGCGGGCGTCGCCGGTGCCGCGATCGGCACGGCCGGCGCGATCGCCTCCGCACCCTTCCGCGCCTGGGACAATTCCTACGCCTATGACAATTCGTGGGACCGCGGCTGGGACAATCGTGGCTGGGACACCCGTACCTATGCCCAGCGCAACGGCTTCGTCTGCACGCCCGGCACCTACTTCAAGGGCCAGGACGGCCGCCCGCACCTCTGCCAGTAAGGCGGCTCGAGGCGAACGCGACATGTCAGGCGGCCCGCAAGGCCGCCTGATTCATGTCTTGCGACGGCGGCCTTCCGGTTCTGGCACTTTGCCATCAAGTCTGGTATTGCGGCGCGCACGGGCGGACGGCCCGGCGTACACGTCGAGCCCGTTCCGCGTCCTCGCGCGTCGCCGGCTTAGCTCAGCGGTAGAGCAGCGGTTTTGTAAACCGAAGGTCGGGGGTTCAATCCCCTCAGCCGGCACCAGCTTCAGGGCACGCAGCTCCGGGACGGCAACTCGTCCAGCCGCCACAGGCCAAGGCTCTTGTCGCGCCAGCCGCCACCGCCCTCCTCGCAGCGCTCGTTGATCAGCTCGCGTGGCGGCGGCCAGTTGAACGGCGCCTGCTCCATGTTCAGCGCGCGCCAGTCGCCGTCCTCGCAATCCTCATTGTTTTCCCACTCCGGAAAGGTCGTGACGAGCAGGAATAGTGCGCCGCTCGCGCGAAAGCCGACAAGGGCGCGAGCGATGTTGGCAAAGCTCAGATGCACCAGACAGTCCCGGCAGAGAATGACGTCGGCACGCGGCAGAGCATCGCGCGTGACGTCGCCGACCAGGAAGCGGCCACTCAGTTCGCCGCGGGACGCGCGGAGCACGTTCGCTTCGATCAGCGAGGGCACGATGTCGATGCCGGTGTAATCGACACCGAGCTCCAGCCGGCCGATCCAGCCGGCATCGCCGCAGGGCGCATCCAGCAGCGAGCGCGCCCCGAGCCGTTGCAGCAGCGCTGGAAGCGCCTCCCGGATCGCGTCGGTCGCGGGATCCTCCGAGCCGAGGCCGGAGACCGAAGTCGCCGCGCCCCAGAGGTTGGTCCGCGCGATGCGCTCGAACCGGGCGGCGAGATCGAGACTTGCGAAATTCTCGCGGTCCGCCAGGAACCGTTCGTGGGCGACCACGGGAGGACGACGGGAGATCATCGGGCGAGCCTGTGCGAAGTCGCGAGCCAGTGTACAGGCGATGCATCGCCGTGCCAGCGATCCGGTCCAGCTCAAAGGCGACGGCACCGGAACCAACAGCGTGGGTCGCTCGTTCTCGACCCATGCTGATCCGGGAAGAAAACCGAAACATGGTTCTGCTGGCAACCGTGGCGCTGTGCTGTAGCGCTTTTGCCGGCGTATTGGCGATGATTGAGCCGGTGCCGGGACGGGCGGCCGACAAGCTGGTGGCCGAAACGGCCGTGACGGGCGACACCACGCCAACCCAGATACCGGTTCGGGTTGTCGGCGCACCGTTCGAGCCCAACGTCAATCCACGCGAGCGGTAGCGCTATTTCGGGCAGGCGTTCGCACCCTCCTCCGCGGACCGGCCGTGGGCACGTGCCAATCCTTCCGCAAATGCGATCACCTCCGCCCGCTTGCCGGGCGGCAGCGACAGGAACGCACGGATCAGCCTCAAGCCGTCGGCCTCGTTGGGGCGGTC
>NZ_JAEMSD010000214.1:4418-10804 GCF_016462955.1 Bradyrhizobium sp.
CATCCATTCGCCCAATGTCGAGCGATCGGGAAAAATCTGCAATCCCCTGCAAACAGCCTTGATTCGACGCAGCCGCTTTGCTGGAATGCGCGCGGCTGAGGTGGATCATGAAATGGATCAGGGAGCGCGACGCATTGATCGCGCAAACAACGGCCTTCGTGCAATCGGTGACAGGCAGGAAGGACGACTTGCTCCAGGCGGAGGCGCCTGCGGCTGGGCAGACTGTCGCAGTGGAGATCCTTGCCGTGGAGGAGGTCGCTGTCGGTTTCGAACCACCGCGAGCCTCCCTTCCGCCGCGTCTTGCCCCTCTCCCACCGCCCGCAAGCGGCAATTTCCGCACCGAGATGCAGGCCCGCATCGCCAATTTCCGCAAGCATCAGGAGCGCTTCGAGCGCGAGCGTGAGGAATATTGCGCGGCGACCCTGACCAAATTGCGGGCCGCCATCCGCGACGCCTCCAGCCCGCCGGCCGAAAAATAAGCCCGCCCCGCCAGGGCTACAGCCAGGACCAAACCAGCCAGAGATTGGCCGCACAGGCGCCGAGCAGCGCCAGCGTCAGCGGCAGCAGCATGTGCCCACAGGATGTGTTCAGGTCGCTCGTCATGGCGGAAAACATCCGCTGATTCCGGCCAAGGAGTCCCAGGGATTCTTTTTTCCGGGATTCAGGACTCGTTAAGGACTCAGGGACCCCCGGATCGATCACGGCTCCGTGAACGGGCCCGCCCCGGAACCCGTTGCCGCGCGAACTCGTTAACAGGCTTTCCTGGAGCGGAAAGAATGCCCTACGCCCTGTTCTGCAACGACGCCCAGATCAGCAAGGCCTATCCAACCGAGGCCGACGTCTGGAAGCTCGCGCAGCGAAGCGGACTCGTCGTTGACGCGTCGGCCGACGACGAGCGGCCGGGACCACGCCGGGTGCTCGACAATGACTATGCGATCGCGCCTTGCCAGGCCGCCGCGGGCGAGGACCCCGCCAGGAACAAGGCCGAGGCCGAGCAGCAGTCGAGGATGGAGCTCGAGCTGAATTCCTGAGAGGTCGGGGGATCAACTCGGGGCAGTTTAGGGCGTCGCGGCGGCCAGCGAGGCCTGCTCGCCCGGCATGACCACGCAGGCCTTGCGGCGATGCAGCCCGCGGATGGCGCCCGTGACCTTCATCACCTTGCCCGACGGGCAAGACGCGTCCTTGACGAAGGCCACCTCATAAGGTGCCAACATCAGAGGCTCGGATCTGAGGATTGTTTGTGCAGAGCACGGCAGGCAGGAGAAGCAAGAGAGCACCACTGCCGACACCAAGATACGCATGTCCGTCGTCCCACCAGCCCGGTAATTCACATAATAACGCGTTCCGGAGCACGAGTTCCGTAAATCGCAAAAATTATTTTTGCTTTACTCCAGCCCCATGACGCGCGTGAGAAAGCGCGCCAGCATCGTTTGCAAGCAAATGACGCGCCAAATTGTTCGCGCAAAGCGAACAGGCTCCAGCCCCGGAAGAACCGGCAAACGAAAGGCCGGCGGAGCCGGCCTTTGTCGGGTCTTGAATCGCCGCCTGGGCGGTCAGTAGCGGGAGGCCGCCGGGCCGCCCCAGCCGAACCGGTAGTTCACACCGACCTTGACGGTATGCTCGTCTTCCCGACCACGAACGCCGACGACGTCGGCCGGGCCGGAGGTGAAGGTGGTGCTGCCGAAATTGTAGTACTGGTACTCGGCCTTGGCCGACCAGCTGGGCGCGAACATGTATTCGAGGCCGGCGCCGACGGTATAACCGTCCTTGCCGTTGCCGGTGGTGGTGAAGCCCTGCGGCACGCCGGCGATGTTGACGCCGAGATTGTTATTCCGCCAGGCGTAACCGCCCTTGGCGTAAAGCAACGTCGGTCCCCAGGTGTAGCCGATGCGGCCGGTCACCGACCCGATCTGGTCGGTGTTGGAAGTGACCTGCGTCCCCAGGGGGAAGGTGGCGCCGTTGTTGTTGGTCGGCAGCCAGGAATACTGGGCCTCGATACCCACCACCCAGTTGGGCGCGAACTGGTAGTCGAAGCCGCCCTGCACGCCGCCCAGGAAGCGGGCGTCGCTGGACTGGAAGCTGCTGTCGCCGGCAAACGCGCCGCCGATATGGCCGCCGATGTAGAAACCGGTCCAGTTGTAGATCACCTGCGGCGGCGTATAGGCCGGAGCCTTGGTGTAGGTGCGCGGCTGCATGTCCGCGGCCGCAGCCGGCACGGCCAGCGCAAGCAGAGCTGCTGCACCCAGCAAGATCGATTTCATATCATCCCCGTTCTTTCATTTACGACACTCAGGAAACAACGTGGCGTGAATTGGGTTGCTTCGCGGCGATGCCGGAACGTTGATCGTTCGTAACTGTGACGGCGCGGCAACAACGCGAATTTGTTCCGTCAATTCGACTGCGCAAGGCTGCCGCATCGATTTGTCGCAAGACAAAACTACCCGTTCAAAGCTCCCCGAAATGTGATCCCGCGGCTCCGGCGGCTTTCCATCTAGCACCCGGCGATGAAGGCCGCCTTTGCGCTAGCGCGTCATCTTTTCCAGTTCCGGAAAGGGTGCGTAAACCGCACCGGCGCAGAGGTCGGTGGTGCGGTCGACCACGCGGTCCGCCCGGCCGTTGACGAAGACCACGGCGCGTTCGCGCATGGCCTTGTAGCTGCCGTCGCTCTCGCGCGGAGTGAAGTGGAGACAGCTTACATAGAATTGCCGGCCGCCGACTTCTCGTTGCACCGGCTCAGCCATGCTGGCCTCGCGGACTCCGACGGGGTTGTTAAGGTAGGTCCGCATCAGGGCCAGCGTGTCGCTGCGGAAATTGTCGGGAAAGGGCTGCGGCCCGCCGGCCTGGCTTCCATCGAACAGCGTTGGACGGTCACCGTCGCTGCCAAAACACCCCGCAAGCGCGAGCGGCAACGCCAGGATCACCGCACATCTCGCCACACGTCCCACAGGCCCGCGCTCCGTTCGATTGGACTCAGCGATGTTCTAGCCGCAAGCCTGCACGAAGGGAATTCGCTTGCAATTGCGCAAACAGCGCACCGGCCCGCCGCCGCACCTCGGGCTTTCGCACGAGGCGTTGCGGTCGGACCGGGCCCGAGTTCCGCGCGCGGCGGCGGGGCAATGCCAGGGATGCCGCCGCGCGGGATCAGTCGTCAGTTGCGCTTGTCTGATGTCACCGGCTTGGTCACATCCGGCTGCGCCTTCTGCGATTCCTTTGCCGAGACCTGGTTGTCGTGCTTGCGATGCTTGCCCACCGTCTTCTGCTCGTCGGCCGTGGCCGCCGCGTTGGCGTCCATCGCCTTCGACTTGCCATCCGCCTTCGCGTCCGCTTTGGCGTCGGCCTTGACGCCGGTGTCGGGTTTCGCGGCCGTGGTCGCTGCCTTGGTCTGGCTCTGGTCCGCCTTGATCACCGGGGTGGTCGTGGCGGTCTTTCCGGACTCGGCGGCGAAGGCCGGGGCGGCGATCACGGACGTGGCGAGCAAGGCTGCAGAGATCGTCTTCAACATGGTGGTCTCCTCTTGGAAGGATCTCGAGGCGGCGCCCTCTCGCCTCCCCGTCGATCATGGGGCGGAGCCTAGGCGGGGCGCACTGAACCCTGTCTGAAGCCTCTTGCAGGCTCCCGTTCATCTCGATGACAAGTTTGTCATCCGCGCAGGGGCGAATAGACCGGGCGAAGCGGGAATGTTTTTGCCCGGAGGGTGTTCCGGTCTTCAGGCAATCGTGTAGGATCGCCACGTTCCATACGGGAGAATTTAGATGCGCAAACTCTCAACGCTTTTTGTGCCGGGACTGGTCGCCATGACGCTGGCGGCCGCGCCCGTGCTGTCCAGCGCGTATGCCGCGGGCAGCGACGAGCCTTCGTCGCCGCCGAAATCGGACACCTCGACCAAGAAGAGCAAGAAGAAGAGCTCTTCCGTCAGCGATCCCAAATTCCTCGCGGCCTATCGCACCGCCTACGCCGCGATCTACGACAAGCAGGACTACACGGGCGCGATCGGCCAGTTGAAGTCGCTCCGGCGTGACGACGTCGCCGACGTCGCCAACCTGATCGGCTACTCCTATCGCAAGCTCGGCGACTACCAGTCGTCCAAAGCCTATTACGAACTGGCGCTGAAGGACGATCCGAACCACGTCCGCACCTGGCAGTATTACGGCCTCTGGCAGCTCGAACAGGGCAACCGCGAGCAGGCGCAGTATCACCTCGACAAGATCGCCTCGCTCGCGGGCACCGGCAGCTCGGAGTATCGCTCGCTCGCCGAAGCACTCGACAAGCCGACCGGCGCGACGCTGGTCTACTGACGATCGCAACTCTGCATGCAAGCGAACGGGCGCAACCTCCGGGTTGTGCCCGTTCCGCTTTCTCGGCTAGCCTCGCGCACCTTTCTCCCCCTCGCATTTGGGTGCGCAATGGACAATTGGCTGCGATCCGCGATCGACTACATCGGCTCCTGGATCGAATTCCAGATGACGACGATCCAGCAGCCCGGTGTCCTCGTCGCATTCGTCCATCGTGGCGAGGTCGTCGCCGAGCAAGCATTCGGCCTTGCCAATCTCGATACCGGCGAGAAGCTGACCCCGCGCCACCGCTTCCGCATCGCCTCGCACTCGAAAAGCTTCACCTCGGCCGGCATCATGAAGCTGCGCGAGCAGCGCAGGATCCGGCTCGACGACACGGTCGGCCAGTATGTCGGCGGGCTGCATCCGCGTGTCGCGGAGACCACGATCGCGCAAGTGCTGTCGCACAGCGCCGGGCTGACCCGCGACGGCGCGGATTCCGGCCAGTTCATCGATCGGCGCGCCTATCTGAACGCGAACGAGCTGCGCGAGGAGTTGAAACGGCCGACCGCGATCGAGTCCGGCACGCGCTTCAAATATTCCAATCACGGTTTCGGGCTGATCGGTCTGGTCATCGAGGCGGTGACGAAGGAGCCCTACGCGAGCTGGATCAGGCGCGAGATCATCGGGCCCGCCGGCTTGCGTGAAACGGAGCCGGACGCACCGCTTCCGAGGGGCGCCCGGTTCGCGCGCGGCCACACGCGAAAAGTGCCGTTCGGCGAGCGCTGCGTGATCCCCGGCGACAATCCTGCCCATGCGATGGCCTCCGCCGCGGGCTTCGTCGCCACCGCCGCCGACACCGCGCGCTTCTTCGCGCAGCTGTCGCCGAATGCGAAGACGAGCGTGCTCTCGGTCGCGAGCCGCCGCGAGATGACGCGACATCATTGGCGCATCCCGCAGAGCGTCGAGGGCTATTACGGCCTCGGCGTCAACGCCGGCAAGACCGACGGCTGGGACTGGTTCGGCCATAGCGGCGGCTTTCAGGGCTACATCTCCCGGACCTGCTCGATCCCCGCTTGCGAGCTGTCGATCAGCATCCTCAGCAACTCCATCGACGGCGCGGCGCCGTTCTGGATGGATGGCGCGATGCAGATCCTGCGCGTCTTCCAGACCCGCGGCGCGCCCGACCGGCGCCTGCGCGACTGGACCGGTCGTTGGTGGACGATCTGGGGGGCGACCGATCTCGTGCCCGCAGGCAACCGCGTGCTCGTCGCCAACCCGCAGTTCAACAACCCATTCATGGACGCCGCCGAGATCGAGGTCACCGGCCGCGACAGCGGCAAGCTCGCCTGGACGGCCGGCTATGCCAGCCATGGCGAGCCGGTGCGCCGGGTCCGCGACAAGCGCGGCAAGATCAGCGACATCTGGATTGCCGGGGCGAATGTGAAGCCGGAGAAGGTCGTCTCCCGCGAGATCGCGCGCAAATACAAGCCGCGCAAGCGCCGGCCTACTCCCTGATCAACCTTTCGACCTCGCCACGGAACGCCTGCCGCGATCCGTCGCGCGAGTAGAACATGTGGCCACCGGGATAGACGACGAACTTCACGCGCTGCGTCACGAAAGCCGGTAGCTGATCGAGCACCCGCTTGGTTCCGAAATAGGGCGTGGCCAGATCGAACAGGCCGTGCGCAGCCAGCACGTTCAGCTTGGCGTCGGTGGCCAGGATCTGGCGCAGCTCGGAGACCGATTGCGGCGGGTTGATGCCGCGGCCGAAATCCCAGCCTTCCCCAACGCTGCCGTTCAGAACTTCGTAGGAACCGTCGGGGCGCCAGTTGAGCTTGCGCGTCGAGACGTCGACCGCCGCACTCGTCAGCGGCGCCTGGAGCGCATCGCCGGAGGGATCGCCGAAGCGCGAGCTGCTCGAATCTGGATAGGGGTCGAAGCCACGCACCGAGGCGTCATAGCGCCCCGTCACTTTGCCGGTCTTGCGGTCGAGCTCGCGGCGGAATTCGCCGACGTCGAAGCGGCCGGCGAGGCGGCGGCTGACCGCCTTGTCGATGCCGGTGAGTTCGGCGACCTTGTCGGCCAGACGCGTCGTCGCCTCCTTGTCGGCTT
>NZ_JAEMSD010000684.1:0-2380 GCF_016462955.1 Bradyrhizobium sp.
CTCCCCCGCAAGCGGGGGAGGGAGCCCAGTGCCGATGCCGAAGCATCGTTCACGCCATATGCGATTGCCCTGCGGCGAGGGAAGAAGGTGCAGCGTTCGTTCCGCGCGAGTTCAGCTCACTTCATCTTGCACTTCTCGTGGAAGCGATCCTGGTCGTTCTCGACGATGGTGGCGACGGTCTTCAGCGCGAGCTGGCCTTCGGAATCCTTGACCACGTCCTGGAGGTAGAAGTTCTGGATCGGGATGTGGTTTTTGCCGAACTTGAACGCGCCGCGTAGCGACTTGAAATTGGCCTTCTCCATCTCGGCCCTCATCGCGTCCTTCTTGCTGGTATCGCCCTTCACCGCGACCACCGCGCTGTCGATGAGCTGGGCGGCATCATAGGATTGCGCGCCATAATAAGTCGGCCTCAAGCCGGGATACTTCTTGCGGTAGTCGGCGACGAAGCGCTTGTTCTGCTCGTTGGGAAGGTCGTTGACCCATTCCTGTGCACCGGGCACGCCAAGTGCGTTCTCCTTCTGCAGCGGCAGCGACAGCTCGTCGACCGTGAAGGCGGTATAGAGCGGCATCGTGCTCTTCAACCCGGCCTGCGCATATTGATTGAGGAACTGCACGCCGGCAGCACCCGGGTAGAACACGAAGATCGACTCCGCGCCGGAGGCGCGGGCCTTGGACAGTTCGGCGGAGAAGTCGAGCTGGCTCGGCCAGACCGTGTATTCCTCGCCCTTGACCTCCCCCTTGAACGTGCTCTTGAGGCCGGCGAGCATGTCCTTGCCGGCGGCGTAGTTCGGACCGATCAGAAACACGCTCTTGACGCCCTTCTGGTTCATGTAGAGGCCCATGGCGGCGGGCGTCTGGTCGTTCTGCCAGGAGGTCGAGAACACGTAAGGGCTGCAGAGTTCGCCCGCGAGCTGCGACGGGCCGGCATTGGCCGAGATCAGGAAGGTCTGCGAATCCACCGCCGTCTTCAGCGAGGCGAGCAGCACGTTCGACCAGATATAGCCGACGATGAAGTCGACCTTGTCCGACTGCACCAGTTTCTCGGTCTTCTGCTTGCCGACGTCGGGCTTCTGCCCGTCGTCCTCGTAGATCACCTCGACCGGCTTACCGCCCATCTTGCGGCCGAGATGATCCAGCGCGAGCTCGAAGGAATTGCGCATGTCGTTGCCGATCACGGCGGTCGGGCCGCTGAACGTCGAGACGAAGCCGATCTTGATGGTGTCTCCGGCGAATGCCTGATTTGCCAGCACGAGCGCCGCTGCGCCCGCCAGCCAAAATGCCGTCCTCATAACCACTCCCTCCATATTATCGGTCCCGGAAGCGGGGTGATCGCCGCTCCAAGCCTGTTTCTATTGAACGCAAAATCTGTCGAGCCGCCAATGGCTCAGCGCCTGCCCCTGCACCATATTTCGCCCTGATTGGCGATGGCAAGAAATATAATTCTACTCACTTGGACCAATGCCGATTGGGGGCTGCGGCGCCTTTTCACGCCGGATTGATACATGCGGCCTATGCGGCGATTGATGACGTCTATTGGACCGCGCAACCCAATCGGCACTTAAATGAGGGAGAGCAGCAGCGAGATTCGAGGGTTCATCATGGCCGCAAATCCCCATCGCGTCGTCATCGTCGGCGCCGGCTTCGGCGGGCTGGAGGCGACCTACCGGCTTGCAGGCGCCCCGGTCCAGATCACGCTGATTGACCGCCGCAACCATCATCTGTTCCAGCCGCTGCTCTATCAGGTCGCGACCGCCTCGCTGGCGACCAACGAAATCGCCTGGCCAATCCGTCACCTCATGCGCGACCGGCCGGAGGTGACGACGCTGTTTGCCACCGTCAACGGCGTCGACACGGCACGCCGCAGCGTGCTGATCGACGACGGCAGCGAGGTGCCCTACGACACGCTGGTGCTCGCCACCGGGGCGCGGCACGCCTATTTCGGCCACGACGAATGGGAGCAGTTCGCACCCGGCCTGAAGACGCTGGAGGATGCGACCACGCTGCGCCGGCACATCCTGCTGGCGTTCGAGCGCGCCGAGCGCGAAGCCGATCCCGCGAGGCGTGCGGCGCGACTGACCTTCGTCATCGTCGGCGCTGGCCCGACCGGCGTCGAGCTCGCCGGCACCATCGCCGAGATGGCGCATCACACTCTGCCCGACGATTTCCGCAACATCGACACCCACAAGGCCCGCGTGGTGCTGATCGAGGCGGGGCCGCGCGTGCTGGCCGGCTTTCCCGACGACCTCTCGGCCTATGCGCAGGCCTCGCTGGAAAAGATCGGCGTCGAGGTCGTGCTCGGCCAGGCCGTCACCGAGATCAACCGCGACGGCGTGGTATTCGGCGGCCCAGATCCGTGTCTTGGCCTCGAGCAGCTTGCCGC
>NZ_JAEMSD010000684.1:2390-2943 GCF_016462955.1 Bradyrhizobium sp.
GGGCCGCCGGCGTGCGCGCCTCGCCTGCCGCGGAATGGCTGGGCGCACCGAGCGATCGCGCCGGACGCGTGCAGGTCGCGGCCGACCTGACCATACCTGATCATCCCGAGATTTTTGCGATCGGCGACACCGTCAGCATCAACGCCTGGAATGGCAAGCCGGTCCCCGGCATCGCGCCGGCCGCCAAGCAGCAGGGCCGCTATGTCGCCGAGACCATCAAGGCGCGACTGCGCGGCGCTGCGACCGGCCCGTTCCGCTACAAGCACGCCGGAAGCCTGGCCCAGATCGGCAAGCGCCTGGCGGTGATCGATTTCGGCAAGGTGAAACTGCGCGGCGCCATCGCCTGGTGGATCTGGGGCATCGCCCACATCTACTTCCTGATCGGCCTGCGCCACAGGCTGAGCGTCGCGCTGAGCTGGCTCTGGATCTACGCCCGCGACCAGCGCGCGGCGCGGTTGATCACGCAGGGATCGAGCAAGGTGGTGTAGGGCTCTTCGTTTACCCTCCCCTGGAGGGGGAGGGTCGGCTCACATTGAGCGCAGCGAAATGTGAG
>NZ_JAEMSD010000685.1 GCF_016462955.1 Bradyrhizobium sp.
AGGAGGGGGCAATCCCTTGTGACGCTGAGGGGGCAGTTTTCCATGGCGCGCGACAGCGAGCTTGCGCGCCAGGGCGACTTTTGCGCGCTTCGAGCCTCTTCGCTTGGCGACATCCATCCCCCAGCGCTTGAGTTTTGAGAACCGCGTGATGCGCGATAGCAGAACGTTCGCGGCTTCATACAACACCGTCCGCACCGTCTCATCGCCAGCAAGCGTGATTCCGCCCGTGACGTCCTTTTCTCCCGATTGATACTTCTTTGGCGTGAGCCCGAACAGCGCGCCTGCTGCCTTTGATTTTACGATACGATGAGGATCATCAATCGCCGATTTGTAGGTGATGGCAACTAGGGGACCAACGCCTGGGACTGTCATAAGCCGGCGGCAGACCGCATCGTCGCGCACAATTGCCAGCACAGCCTTGTGTAGCCTTCCGTATTCTGCCTTCAGGGCTGACCGCGCCGAAAGCATCGCACCGGCAATGCGCTCCAATGTCGCCTGACCCGCAACCAACTCTCGAATCCGCGCTTCGAAATTCCTTCTCGTCACCGGGCCAGTCTTCAGACCGAAGCCGCGCAAAATCCCTCGGATACTTAATTCTACATCGATCAGCCGCCCGAGAAGCTGTTTGCGTGCGATCAGGAGTGCCCGGATTTCTTGCGCATCGACCGACTTTGCGTGCACCGGCCGAAACCATCCCATCCGGATCAACTGGGCGATCCCGCGCGCATCCTTGCGGTCCGTCTTGACCGTCATTGCAGACAATGCGGCCTTCACGTGCCGCGTTTCCAGCAGAACCGTCTCAAATCCTGCGCCTTTCAGGCCCGCATGCAGCCATTGTGACAGCGGTCCAGCCTCGAGCCCAATACGCTTCATTGCAAAGCCGAGCGTCTCAAAAAACTCAACCAAGGCGTCGGGTTCGCTTGCGACCTTCGCTTCCTTCAAGACCTTGCCCTGGGCGTCCACAACGCACACGCTCGACAGTTCCAATGACACGTCGATTCCGGCATAATTTTCCACGGCTGTCCTCCGTCTCCAGATGCTTGGGGCCGACTCAAGTCCTGACCCCGTTTCATCATCTATCGGGGGACAGCCACCATCATGACCCCTTGCTCGGAGCCGGGCCCATTACGGCATCTAGTTGGAGTCGACCTGAATCGGGGATTCCCGGTTTAGGGCCGGCATATCGTCTATCCGGCTGCAATCCAGGGGAGCTCAACCATCATTCATGTGAGCTTCAATCTCTGCCTGGCGCGCGCGCTTTAGTACCGCCTGGCGAAGCGCCCAAACGGCAGGAGCTTTGCCTTGTCCCTGAGTTGACGTGCTTCTTTCAAGCAGGCGTTCTTTGCGGGAGTCGGACATCTCTGCTCCGTTCCTGGATAGGCCGAGCGCGATCATCGTCCTACCGCCGAGAGTAGCCAACGGCAGAGCAGCGATGTGTGGCAACCTCCAAGCCTTGCGCTAGTTCCACCCTGCGATGCCCATGGTCGAATCGGAACGGCCGATCACTGTGTGGGTTGTTGAAAGAGGTCCTCCAATGCCCCAACATACTGTCTTAGTTGTAGATGATGATGCAAATTGTCCTCGACGTAATGGCGGACATGTTGGAAGACTTGGGCTGCGAAGTCATTTGTGCGCATAGTGGCGCTGAAGCTCTGGATGTGCTTCGCAGAACTCAGCGAATTTCGATCACCGACATCAACATGCCGGAAATGGACGGACACGAGCTTGCAGAAGGGGCCACGCGGCTGCGTCCGGCTCTCAAGGTCTTGCAGCTATCGGGACGTGAGAAACGGCGTGATGGCTTTCCTTTGCTGCGAAAACCTTTTTCGCAAGATGACCTTGCTCAGGTAATGCAAAAGACCACAGGTGTTTGCTAGCCCAAAAGGCGCGATAAACAATGAGCAAGTTGATCGATCGGAGACGGCTTTTGGAGGGAGAGGTGATCCTTGAAGGCCTCCGGAACACCCTCCGCGCCGTACCCGCTAGCGAATGCAAAAGGCACTCCATGCTCGCTTAGTACCTGAGCAATGGCTTCAGAACTGTCGTTGCCGAGTTTCACATCTAGAATGGCAGCACGATGCCGGCTGCGCAAGCGAGCTCCAGGCCGGTCGCCAGATTGCTGGCTTCGCCGGCCACGGTGACCGAGTTCGCTCAACATATCCGCGATCATCATCCGGATAAGGGATTCGTCTTCTACAAGCGGTACCGATGCCATCCGGATCCCCCGAAGGATCATCCGGTCGGATTACCGCAACCTATTAGCGCTAAGCTTTTGGCCTAACGTTGGCCGGATGTCTATGAGCCCTTCCATTTCACGCTGGCTGCGAAGGCCTTCAGACCTTCGGACCGTAATTCGGTCAGGGTGTGCTTGCCCGCTTCGGCGGCGTCAAGAAGTTGTTGAGCTACCCGATTGCGTAGTTCGTGGTCGCCGCGTTAGGCAGCTGCCGGCAAACTTTCTCAAGAATAACTTCGATGTTCGACTTTACTCGGTCGGACAGCGTCATCTTACTTCGTTCCGCTTGGGGAACTATTCACGATGATATCTGTTCTGGAGTGAAGGCCGGGCTATGCCCCATTATGCGTTGCAGCAAGGAGTTTGCATGGTCGGGAAGCGGCGACGCATCAAACATAGCAAGTCCTTCAAAGAGCGCCTCCTTGAAGAAGCTGCAAAATTTCGGGACGCCGCAGAGCAACTGCCCCCCGGCTTCGAGCGAGAGCTATTGATGAAGCGTGTCCGCCAGGCCGAGGCCGCTACGCAGTTCGAGGACTGGCTGCGGTCTCCCGGGGCCCCGGCGTCTAAAGTATCAGGCGCACTCAAGAAACTCTCGCGTAAGGCCACCAAGGCAGACGCTGCCCCTGCCCCGACGCTTACACATCGATAGACCCCCGCGGGTCACTTCAAATTCCTCCGGGTGCGGTCAGTCAAACTCCTCCACCCC
>NZ_JAEMSD010000686.1 GCF_016462955.1 Bradyrhizobium sp.
CGGATGATGGCGTGGAGGATCATTGCCCGCCCCCGCCAAAGACGATGATTGAGCGGCCGGCGGTTCGCGCGAAGACATCCAGGGATGGCTTGGCGGGCGCCTGCGCCTCGGGTTGAAGGTTTTCGGCCGCGACCTCGATCGCTTCCTGGACTGCCGGCGGTAGAGGCGATGTGGCTTGGTCGAGAGCGCCGTATGCGCCTGGAGACAGCTTGGCCGCCTCGGCCTCGACCTTGGCGACGTAGCCGTTTGCGAAGCCGCGCCGATGGTTGCCGGTGTTATAGGCCGAGAACGCCATTCTCAGGGCTAGCTGCTGCGGAGCCAGACGGGAGGCGGCCAGGTAGTTGGACTGGAGCAGTTTGGCGGCCGCCGCTAGATTGAGGCAGGGGTCGAAGGCGTCACGTACAGATAGGCCCAGCGCCGTCAGGTTCCGGCTGTTGATCTGCGCCAAGCCGAGGTCGAGATTTTGGCCTTGGGAGATCAGACGCTCGGCCGTGGCGATCGCCTGGTCGCGAGTCTTGGCCGGCGCGGGATCGGGCGCGCGGTTGACGTTGATGGCCAACGGGTCGCCCCGGCTTTCGACCTGCACGATGCTGACCATCGTCGCCGAAGCCACTGTGGGCGCGCAACGCTGAGCGAGGTCAAACAGCACGGCCAGGTCAGGCATGGGCGGCCTCTACGCGGGCGGTGGCGCCAGTCCAACAGTCCTGATCGCCGCGCAATCCTGACGGGAGCGTCAGGAATGCAGTTTTCAGCTCAGGCACGCGATCCGACATTCGGCACTCACTGGAATGTCGCATTTCACGTGAAATGCGACATTTAAAGCCACGACAATCCCTTGGCGCCGCCATCGGAGATGGAGCCGCCAAAGCCGTCCACTCCACCTTGCGTAGCGTTTGCGAGTGAAGGCAAGCAGAGCCATTGGCTTTTTTTCAGGGTCGCCAACATTGCTCTTTGCCGTGGACATCGCTCCTTCCGCGCGCCAGACTCCACATGTGGACACGGCGTCAGCTGGTCGATTCTTGGGAGATGACATGGCGCGGCCAACCGCTTCGGAGACCCTTCAGGAGGGTTCGCTCTCAGGCTTCGTTCCCAAGGCGCGCCTGGGTAAGAGCATGGTGGCCGGCTACTTTTCGGCCGAGATGCAGCGACGCGTGAAGATGCTGGCCGTCGAGCGCGGCGTCACCGTTCAGGCGCTGATCGGCGAAGGGCTGGACCTTCTGTTCGTCGCCGCCGGCAAGCCTCCGATGGGTGAGCGATGAGCACGCGCAACGACCCGCACCCGGTGCGGGACTTCTTCATCAACGACCTGATCGACTACGCGCCCAAGGACAGCGCGGAGATGATGGAGCGGCCGTTCTTCTCGATCTCCAAGCGCAAGCGCAACAAGCCGATCCAGTACACCACACCGGACGGCAAGCTTTACATCAAGGTGTCGGCCAACCCGACGCATGGCATGGCGACGATCTGGGATGCGGACATCCTGATCTGGTGCATCTCTCGGATCGTGCAGCAGCGCGATAATCGCGAAAACGACATCCGGCCGGTCATTCACACGACGCCCTATGAACTGCTGAAGGGCATCGCGCGCGGGACGAGCGGTCAGGACTACATCGAGCTGCTGCGCGCGATCCGGCGCCTGCGGACCACGGAAGTGGAGACCAACATCAGGGCCGGCAAGCGTCGCTATACGGCCTTCCACTATCTGGGCGACATCGAGGGCGAGGGTGAGTCGGACGACAACCCCGAGCAGCTGAAGACGCTGACCCTACGGATCCCTGACTGGCTCCTTGACGGGATCATGAGCGGCAACATCCTGACGCTGGATCGGGAGTATTTCCTGCTGACCGGCGGCATCGAGCGCGCGATCTACCGCGTCGCCCGAAAGCATGCCGGCAATCAGAAGGCCGGCTGGATCTGCAAGATGACGACCCTCTACGAAAAGACGGGCTCGGAATCGCCGCTCAAGAAGTTCACGTTCCGGATCCGCGAGATGTGCCGGTCCGATGAACTTCCCCGCTACGCGATGCGAGAAACGACGACGGCGGACGGCAGTCCGGCCGTGCATTTCGTGGATCGTGCGTTCGTTGTCGAGGCTGCCAGGGAGCGACGTGGGGCCGATACGGCTCAGCGGGGCTGGGAGGATGCGCGCACGGCCTGGATCGACGCAGAGCGGGATCCAAGGGCGTTCGACGGGGCTTGGGCACGCTGGATGGAGGACGGCCACAAGCCTGAAGCGTTCGCCAAGGCCTGTAGCGACCCGCGTTGCGTCATGCCCAGCTAGGCACGTGGTATTAGGAACCGGCGTCGGCGCGGCGATCCCTCGGTCGTGGTTTTAGGAACCCAGCATAGACGCCGAGTCCGTATTGAAGCGCCGATTCTCTGCGATTCGGCGAGTCCTGGCGCAAATCTGGCGGGAAAGGGGGCTGCTGAACCTGTCGTGGTATTAGGAACCCGACCCCCAGCGGGTGTCGTGGTATTAGGAACCCGATCGGAGGCGCACGTGGTTTCAGGAACCGGCCTTGACCCTGTCGTGGTTTCAGGAACCGATCGAAGGTCGTCTGGTATCGTGGTTTTAGGAACCCTGCCGGCCCGTAGAGGTCGCCCAGGGCACGTGGGATCAGGAACCTGTCCACATCGTGGTATCAGGAACCGTTTTCCTCGTGGTTTCAGGAACTTATTGGCACGTGGTTTAAGGAACCGGCCTACGTGGTAACAGGAACTGAAGCACGTGGTATTAGGAACCGGCCGGGACAAAATACCCTTGTTGCTCAGGCAGTTGGCGCGACTTTTTCAACCTTAACTGCCTAACTTTCCTTATCTAACAGAATCTCTTCTAACGGAAACCCGGCGCAAAAACGCGCCGGAAGACACCGCCTCTTGGGGGCTTCGCCCCCGCCGGCTCGCTACGCTGCTACGCAGCTTCGCCCCGGTCGCTACG
>NZ_JAEMSD010000215.1 GCF_016462955.1 Bradyrhizobium sp.
GAACTTGTCAGATGGGTGGAAACGCGATGCAGCCATTGGCGAACGTGACCCCGCTCAAGCCCGCCGCGCGCGCCGGCGCGATCGAGGTGAAGAACGTCGGCCAGGTGTTCAAGACCCGGTCGCAGGACGTCGTCGCGCTGGAGGACGTCTCGCTGGAGGTCAAGCCCGGACGCTTCGTCGTGCTGGTCGGCCCCAGCGGCTGCGGCAAGTCGACCCTGCTGATGATGATGGCGGGCCTGCGCCAGCAGACCGCGGGCACGATCACGATCAGCGGCGCGCCGATTCCGCAGCCGGATCCCGACAGGGTCGGCGTGGTGTTCCAGGAGGCGAGCCTGTTTCCCTGGCTGACGGCGGAGGACAATGTCGAGTTTCCGCTGGCGCTGCGCGGCGTTCCCAAGGCCGAGCGGAGGGCCAAGGCGCAGGATGCGCTCAAGCTGGTCGGGCTCGACGGTTTCGGCAAGCGCCATCCGCATGAGCTCTCGGGCGGCATGAAGCAGCGGGTCTCGATCGCGCGCGGGCTGGTGCAGGACCCGCCGGTGCTGCTGATGGACGAGCCGTTCGCGGCGCTCGACGAACAGACGCGCATGACCATGGGCGACGAGCTGCTGCGGATCTGGGCCGCCACCGGCAAGACCGTCGTGTTCGTCACGCACAGCCTGACGGAAGCCGTCTATCTCGCCGACGAGGTGATCGTGATGTCGGCGCGGCCCGGCCGCATCGTCGACCATCTCCAGGTTCAGCTGCCGCGGCCGAGGACCTACGAGATGCTGAGCGGGGATGCCTTCGGCAGCCTGCGCGACCGCATCTGGCGGCACATCCGCAAATCGGCATGAGGCGGGGATGAGCGCAAGGATCAGTGCCAAGACGCTGCGATATCTGATCGTGATCGGCTTGATCGCCTTGTGGGAGCTGCTGCCGCGCAGCGGGCTCATTGCCGAATTGTTCCTGCCGTCGCTGTCGTCCACGTTGATGGCCGGCTGGACCGACGCGGGCGAGTACGGCCATGCGCTTGCGGTCACACTCTACGAGGTCGTGGTCTCCATGGCCTTTGCCTGTGGCGGCGGCATCCTGCTCGGCGCGATCGTTGGCAGCCTGCCCGGCCCGCGCATCCTCATCATGCCGATGGTATCGAGCCTCTACGCGGTGCCGCTGGTGATCCTCTACCCGGTCTTCACCGTCTGGCTCGGCATCGGTTCAGAGTCCAAGATCGCGTTCGCCTCGATCTACGGCTTCCTGCCGACGATGCTGGCGACCGCGGCCGGCATCCAGACCATCGACCCGCAGCTGCTGCTGGCGGCCCGCAGCATGGGCGCGACGCTGAGCCAGCGGCTCGTCCGCGTCATCATCCCTGCGGCGATTCCGACGGTGCTGTCCGGCCTGCGTGTCGGCGGCGCGCTGGTGATCGTCGGCGTGGTCGTCTCGGAAATGCTGATCTCCTCGGCCGGCATCGGCTATCTGATCTCGCGTTACCGCACCATTCTCGACAGCGCGCACGTGTTCGCCGGCGTGCTGCTCGTGCTGTTCCTTGCGATCGGCTTCAACGCCATCATCAGGTGGATCGAGCGCAAGGCGGCGATCTGGCAAACCGGCACCCGTGGCGGTCAGTCCAATGACGAGATCGCATCGGGCGCGATGCAGCCGGCGACCTGAGGTACGCGCGTGTACGACCTGACCCTAACATTCGACAACGGCCCCGATCCCGACGTGACGCCGCGCGTGCTCGACATTCTCGGCCAGCGCGGCATCAAGACCACCTTCTTCGTCATCGGCGAGAAGCTCGCCGATCCCGAGCGGCGCGGCCTTGCGGAGCGCACGCACCGCGAGGGGCACTGGATCGGCAATCACACCTTTACGCACAGCATTCCGCTTGGCGAGCAATCCGGGCGCGATACCGCGGAGAACGAGATCGGCCGTACGCAAGACGCGATCGGCAACCTCGCTCATCCGCAGCGCTGGTTCCGGCCGTTCGGTGGCGGCGGCAATCTCGACCGGCGGCTGCTCAAGCCGTCCGTGGTCGATCATCTCACTCGCGAGAAGCACAGTTGCGTGCTCTGGAATTCCATTCCTCGCGACTGGGATGACCCCGAGGGCTGGACCGAGCGTGCGCTCGACCAGTGCAGCCGGCAGCCTTGGACGCTGATGGTGCTGCACGACCTGCCGACCGGCGCGATGGATCATCTGGAACGGTTTCTGGATCGCGCCGCCGCGGCCGGCGCCCGCTTCCGCCAGGATTTCCCGCCGCCTTGCGTTCCGATCCGCAACGGCGAGATCGCGCTTCCCATCGACGACTATGTTTCCTCCATCGAAGAGAGTGTTTGACCGATGAAAGTTGCAAGCTTCACCATCGCCGGCACGGCGAGCTATGGCATCGTCACCGACAAAGGTGTCATCGACGCCGGCAAGCGCCTGAAGGCCTATCCGACGCTGAAGGCACTGCTTGCGAAGGGCTCGCTCGACGAGTTGAAGAAGCTGGGCGGCGAGAAGCCCGACTACGCGCTCGAGGACGTTAAATTGCTGCCGACGGTCCCCGATCCCGACAAGATCTTCTGCATCGGCGTCAACTACGCCACGCATCTTGCCGAGAGCGGTCACCCGACGCCGGCGCATCCGATGATCTTCACCCGCTTCGCCAACAGCCAGGTCGGTCATTGCCAGCCGATGATCCGGCCGCTGGAATCCGAGCGTTTCGACTACGAGGGCGAAATGGCCGTCATCATCGGCAAGGCCGGCCGCCGCATCTCGCGTGAAGCCGCGCTCGGCCATGTCGCCGGCTATGCCTGCTACAATGACGGCAGCATCCGCGACTGGCAGCGCCACACCTCGCAATTCGCGCCGGGCAAGAATTTCGCCGGCACCGGCGGCTTCGGACCGTGGATGGTCACGACCGACGAATTGACCGACATCAGCAAGCAGACGCTGATCACCCGCCTGAACGGCGCGGAAGTGCAGAAGGCGCCGATCTCCGATCTCGTCTTCGACGTCCCCGCCCTGATCGCCTATTGCTCGACCTTCACAGAGCTCGCGCCCGGCGACGTGATCGTGACAGGCACGACCGGCGGCGTCGGCGCCTATCGCACGCCACCGTTGTGGATGAAGGGCGGCGACACCGTCGAGATCGAGATCTCCGGCATCGGCATCCTGCGCAACCCGGTCAAGGACGAGGGTTCAGTCGCGGCAACGCGCGCGGCCTGAACGGTCGCGCTCAACAACGACAAGCCACAACAACAAGAAGAAAGAGAGCCCCATGCCCATGCCGTCGCACATCCTGCCGACCACCGTAGTCGGCAGCTATCCGCAGCCGGAATGGCTGGTGAACCGCGCCATGCTGTCGAAGGTGGTGCCACGCACGCGCCTGCACGACATGTGGCGGTTGCCGCCGGAGCATCTGGAAGAAGCCCAGGATGATGCCACCATCGTCGCGATCCGCGACATGGAGCGCGCCGGCATCGACATCGTGACCGACGGCGAGATCCGCCGCGAGAGCTACTCCAACCGCTTCGCTACCGCACTCGACGGCATCGACGGGGACAATCCCGCGATGATCGTGGCACGCACCGGCAACACGCAGACGCCGGTGCCACGCGTCGTCGGTCCCGTGCGGCGCAAGGGCCCGGTCGAGCTTCATGACATGCAGTTCCTGCGCAAGAACACGGAGCGTGCGGCCAAGATCACCCTCCCCGGTCCGTTCACCATGAGCCAGCAGGCCAAGAACGAGTTCTACAAGGACGAGGAAGAGCTCGCGATGGCGCTCGCCGAGGCCGTCAACGCCGAGGCGCTCGATCTGCAGAAGGCCGGCGCCGACGTGATCCAGCTCGACGAGCCCTGGGTGCGCAACAATCCGGAGCTCGCCAAGCGCTACGCCGTCAAGGCGATCAATCGCGCGCTACAAGGGATCACGGTGCCGACCGTGGTGCATCTCTGCTTTGGCTATGCCGCCGTCGTGCCGGGCTCGAACAAGCCCGCCGGCTATTCCTTCCTTGCCGAACTGGACGACACCATTGCCGACCAGATCTCGATCGAGGCGGCGCAGCCGAAGCTCGATCTCGGCGTGCTCAAGGATTTGTCGTCGAAGAAGATCATGCTCGGCGTGCTCGATCTCGCGGACCCCGAGATCGAGAGCGTCGATATCGTCGCCGATCGCATTCGCAACGGTCTGAAATATGTGTCGCCGGATCGTCTCGTCCCGGCGCCCGATTGCGGCATGAAATACATGCCGCGCGCGACCGCGTTCGGAAAGCTGAAGGCGATGTGCGATGCAGCGGCGAAAGTCCGGCGCGAGCTTGGCTCGGCGCTATGAGATTTGGATGAACCGTCATCGCGCTTCAGGTTTTGTTCGAGCATGATCCTTTAGGAAAAACGCTACACGCTTTTCCGGATCATGCTCCAGCGATTTTCGCGCCAAGCGTTTCGGCGAGGGTCTCACGCCCCCCGCTTCGGCCCGATCGCCTCGAAGGCGGCCTTCTGCTCGTCGCTCAGGTCGGCCTGGAAATCGTCGAGCGCGTCGGCCACGCCGTTCACCGCCTCGCGCAACGTCTGCAGCCGCGCCTTCACGGCGGCAAGGCGGGCCTGCGCCGTCGCGGCGGGCTCGGTCGGGCAGGCGCTGAGCTTCTGCATGGTGCGGAGCGCGGTGCCCTGCAGCACCTCGAGGCGGGCGCGGGCGACCTCGTCGAGATGGAGGGTCGCGGCGATGTCGGCAGCGGGCCATTGCTGCTGCACCAGCTGCTCGTATTGGCGCTGCGCGTTCACGTCGTAGCGGGGATCGTAGTCTGGCTTGCAGGCTGCGGCCGCCTGCGAGTCCTTGCGCTGAAGCGCGGCTAGCGCGGCGCGGCGTTCATTGGCGAGGGCGTTGAGCTTGGCCTTCTGCTCATCATTGAGGAGGTCGACGAACTTCGACAGCGGCGCTTCGACGGTTTCGACGGCCTTGATCATGGCCTCGATGCGCTCGCGCATCAGGCCGAGGCGAGCCGCAGCATCCGCGGGCACCTGCGCCGGGCAGGCATCGCCGATGGCCTCGGCCGCCGCCATCCAGGCCGACGCCAGCTCGTCGAGCGCGGCGCGCTGCAACTCGTTCGGCTGCACGGCGCCCGCGATGCGCTCGACCGGCAGGCCGCCGGTGTCGCTGGCCTCGCAGAGGGTCTCGGCGGACGGCACCCGCGCACGCCGGCCCTGCGACCTGGTATAGGCGGCGAGCTCCTTCGCTGCATAGGGCGTGAACAGCGCGGCATAGATGTCGCCATAGCCGTAGAGCGAGAGGCTGGTCGCATCGCCGAGAATGATCGCGTTGGTGAGATCGTCATGGGCGAAGGGCCAGAACACCGGGCCGGCCCAGCCATAGCTGCCATCGGGGTGGCGCCACCAGCCCTGCGATTTGCGGCCACCCTGCCAACCCGCCAGCGCAGCCTGCGCCGTGAGCGCCGCGCGCATGACGTAGGGGTTCGACAGTTGGCCGCGCTCGGCGCGGGAATCCTGACGAGGGTCTCGCGACCTCAGCGCTGCGGAGCGGTAGCGGCTGCCGCGCACCGCCATGCGCGAGTGGCGCAGGCGCGACATCCCCATCATGTGGCCGACGGCGAAGCGCGCCACGCCGAGCGGACCGCCGCGCAACCCGAACTGCGCCTCGGCCTTGTCTGGCAGCAACACTGCCCCAATCACGAGAGCTGCGCCCGCCAGCGCCAGTCTCATGCGCCCCGACATGATTGCCGACTTGACCGCCGACCTGGCCACGTCCTGGCCCTCCCTCGTGGCATGCGCGCAATGCGCCGCAGTCACAATGACGCGCAAGGGAACCGAACGTTCCGAAGCAGCACAGGGCAAAGCGTCGCAACGCTCGTCGGCAACGCCGGAGCGGCGTCACTCCGCCGTTTGCGGCACCACGAAGGTCTGGCCGGGATAGATCAGGTTCGGGTTCTGGATCTTGTCCCGGTTGGCCTTGAAGATCACCGCGTAACGGGCGCCGTCGCCGTAAGCGAGCCGGCTGAGCGCCCACAGGCTGTCGCCCTTGGAGATGACCCGGCTCCCGCCATCCGCCGGGGGAGCGGTCAGCACGTCCGTCGGCGAGGCCGATGCCAGCGTGGTCGGCGCCGGCGCATGGGCGAGCGCTTTCGGTTTCGGCGCGCCGGTCAAGCGCGGCCGGGCCGCCGGCTTGTCGGGCGCCGACGCTAGGCGCGGCGAGGCGGATGGCAGGGCGGCCACGATATCCGGCTTCTCGTCCGGCTTCTCGGCCTGCTTCGTCTCCTGTCTCGCCTCCTGCTTCGCGGCCGGTGCGGGCCGCGCCGCTTCGGCGATGGTCACGGGCATGGTCCGGCCGGACTCTGCCACCGTGCCGTCCGGCGCCTTGGCCCGGAGCGTCAGCTCATAAGAACCGGCAGGCAATTGCGGCGGCGTCATCACGAACTGGCCCGAAGCGTCCGCGACCGCGGTATCGAGCGGCTTGCCGTCGCGCAGCAGCTCGACCCTCGCGCCCGGCGCGGCGCGGCCGGCAATCACCGCGGCTTCGCCGCGCTCGTCGATGCGGCCGACGTCGAAACGGGGGCCGGCATCTGCGGCCGGAGCCGGCGGCTTGCGAGGCACAAGATCGCCGAGCGCGGCCACCTGCTTCTGCGTCTCGGCCAGCACGCCCGCCTTCGGCTCGGTGCCCTGCGTCGGCGCTGCTGCGGGGGCAGGCGGTGCGGCGGCGGCAAGCTCCGGCTTGGGCTCAGGTTTGGCCTCAGCCTTGGGTTCAGCCCTTGGTTCGATCCTGGGTTCGACCTTGGCCTCGACACTGGGCTCGATCTTTGCCTCCGGCCTGGCGGCGACGACGGTCTTCGCCCCGTCCGGCAGCAGGCGGCGCAACTCGGTCGGGCCGACCACGAGCGCAGTGCCGACAAGGGCGAGCAGACAGAAGGCGATGAAGGCCTTGGATGCGGTGATCATCTGAAGGGACCTTGGGTGGCAAATCAGCCGACGGCGGCAAAGTGCGCCGATTTGGCTGCGGCAGCAAGACGGTCGTAGGGATGATTCCTGCCATCCCCGGGATGAACCGGTGCTGCCCCGCAATACCCTAGGCCTCGACGCAGGTCGGCCTCGGTTACGCCCCCGCCGTGAGCGTCCAGAATTCGCGCCATCTGAGGCGGCCGAGCGCAGCCAGCCGCCTCCAGGACCAGCGGGACCGGCCTGCGACCAGCGAGGCGCGGGCGAGAAGGAGGTGGGAGATGATGTCGATCACGGCAATTCTCGCCTTGCGTCCGCAGCATCCGGCCGGACTGCGACCGGGCTGCTGCGCCTCTTGTTGTGCGCGGCCGGCATGGCCCCGCTTCCAGGATCATGTTGAAGGGCGAACCGGCAGCCTTTGCGATCTGCGAGAAGCCGCCCTGACGCAACACCTGCGCGATACGCTTCTCGCCGGCCTGCGCCCCAAGCCCCAGACCAACGTCCTGGCTCAGCGACGTCGGCAGGCAGATGTGGGTGGAGCCCGCGTAGTAAACGCGCCCGACCGGATTGAGATTGTCGGCGAGACTGTCCCCCGCCGTCGGCTCCACCAGCATCAGCGTGCCGTCGTGCTTCAGAGCACCACGGATGTGTCGGGCGGCGCCGACGGGATCGCCCATGTCATGAAGTGCGTCGAACATCGTCACGAGATCGAAGCCCGATCCGGCGAAATCCTGCGCCCGGGCGACTTCGTACCGGAGATTCCGCACGCCGGAGATTTCGGCCGTTGCGCAACCGATCGAGGCATCGTCGTAGTCGATGCCGATGAACTCCGAGTTCGGGAACGCCTCGGCCATCAGCCGTGTCGAATAGCCATGGCCGCAGCCGACGTCCGCGACCTTCGCACCCCGCTCCAGCTTCTCGACGACGCCGCCGAGCGCAGGCAGCCATTCGGCGATCAGATGCGCACGATAGCCAGGCCGGAAGAAGCGGTCGACGCCGCAGGACATGCAATTGCAGTGATCGCTCCAGCGCAAGCCTTTGCCGGTTCGGAACGCGTCAGCGAGGCGCGGCTCGTCGTGATAGACCGCCGGCAGCAGGCTGAAGCCGCCCACCATCGCGACCGGGCTGTCTTCATCGGCGAAGACCGCGCTCTGCTCCGGCGTCATGCTGAACGTATCGTCGGTCGCCTCGTAACTCACGAAGCCGGAGGCCGCCTGTGCCGACAACCATTCGCGAACGTAGCGCTCGTGAGTCCCGGTCCGATCGGCGAGCTCGGCCGCTGTCATCGGGCGTTCGGCCAGCGCGCGGAATAGTCCCAGCCGATCGCCGAGGACGACCAGCGCCGCATTGGAGGCGGCGCCGAGTTCGTTGACGACGAGGCCAAGCAGCTGCTCGAGCTTCTTTTCATCCAGGTTCATGACTTGCTCCTTCGAAGGCGCGCACAATGCGCCCGGTAAGGTGCGACATACGGTGTCTGGACTTGGCGATGCAGAGGCAGAATAGTCAGCTTCGAGCCAATCGAGCCAAAGGCTGCAGAATGTCACGTGGACGTGTACGCGTGAGTATTCCCGTGTTTGCCGAATGCGACCCGTCGATCATCTACGGCGTGTTCGACACGTTGTGGGGCGCAGGACGCATATGGGACGGCGTCAAAGGCGGCACGCCCGACGGCTTGTTCGAGCCGCGGCTGGTCGGCGCCGAGCCCGGCCCGATCACGCTGATCACCGGCGTCAGCATCCTGCCGCAGGACGTCGCCGATCAGGTCGCATCGACCGACATCGTGTTCGTGCCGAACGTGATCGTCACCGTGAAGACCGGCACCGCCGGGCTCGACCGGCGGCTCATCGCGTGGATCAGGAAGATGCACGAGGCGGGCGCGCAGATGTACGGGTCCTGCGGCGGGTCGCTCGTGCTCGCCGAAGCCGGGCTGCTCGACGGATGCGAGGCGACCACACACTGGGTCTACGAGCCGGTGTTTCGAAAGCACTTCCCGGAGGTCAAGCTCCGCATGGAGCGCGTTCTGGTGCAGAACGGCCCCGGACACAATCTGGTCTGCGGCGGCGGCGCCTCGTCATGGCAGGATCTCGCGCTCCTGATCGTCGCCAAATACGGCGGCACGGAAGAGGCGATCCGCATGTCGAAGGTCTTTCTCTACCAGTGGCATCGCGACGGACAATTGCCGTTCGCCTCGATGGTGCAGAACGTCGATCACGGCGACGGCGTGATCACGCGGTGCCAGGACTACATCGCGCAGAATTATCAGCGGCAGGACGTCATCGCGGCGCTGGTGCAACACTCCGGATTGCCGAAGCGCTCATTCGATCGCCGCTTCCGGGCTGCGACGGGCTATTCGCCGCTCGCCTATGTGCAGACGCTGCGCATCGAGGAGGCCAAGCAACTGCTGGAGACGACGGAAGCTGCGATCGAGGACATCTGTCGTGAGGTCGGCTACGAGGACGTAGCGTCCTTCCGCCGCCTGTTTCGAAAGCAGGCCGGCGTGTCGCCGAAGGACTACCGGCGCAAGTTTCAGCTTCCCGATTACGTGGCGGAATCCCGGCCCCCGACCCTCCGCCAGCCGGCCCGGCCCCGGCGGGCGGCAGGCTAAAGCGCGACATCCTTCCGGATCATGCTCTGGAAGCGGGAGCTCACATCGGCCGTCGGGCCGCCTGCACTTCGACGAATTCAGAGTCGGGGTGGCCGACGATCGTGGCGACCATGATGCCGCTGATGATCAGCGACCAGGCGGTGTTCCAACAGATCCAAAACACGAGCCAGCCTCCGTTTCCATCCCTCGCTGCCGCACCAAGCCAACTTCACAGCGATGCCGCCGTTCCCGGCGCACGACCCCGCCCTGACGTCCGGCGAGGCACTATTTTGGTTTGGTCGGTGGCGGCGCGCGATCGGTTTGGCCGGTGTGGCGCTTTGCCACGACGTCGCCATCGCGCTCACCCTCGCGCGGGCGCGGCGGAGGCTTGGGCTGGCCGGCCTGACCGCCATGCTTGCCGCCCATGTCGGGCTCACCTTCGAGATCGTTTTCACGGGGCATGGCGCTTCAATGCGAAAGGCACGGCATTGGTTCGAAGCGGCACCGGGTATTTCGCCGATGAGGAACATCGCGGCCCTTCGCTGGCGGGAAGGATCAGGAGCTGCGAGGAATTGCGGCCGAGGGACCTACGTAAACATCCGTAATTTGCCGGATTGCCCGTTGGCCTCATATCTTCGTCATGGATCGACCAATTGTCTTCAAATGCCCTCAGACCGGCCTGAATGTGCAGCATCTGCTTACCGACGAGCCGGGCGATCGCACGCACGTGTCCGTGTCCTGTCCGGCCTGCACGCGCTTCCATTTGATCGAGCGCTCTTCGGGCAAGCTGCTGGGTGACCGGCGCAGCTGACCGCGACCGCCGCCGGCCGCCAGGTGGCTTGGGCGACGAGGGTAACCGGGCCTGCCAGGACCGAACCTGTTGTTCAATCCTGCGACTCATCAAAGACTTGCCGCGACCGCCTGCGGCCGCGCATCCTGTTTCCGGACCACGCGGCCGTAGTGCGCGCGGCGTCCGTCTGCTATCGATTGAAGCCATAGCCCTCGTGGAATTTCCGATGCGTCATTTGCCCCGTGCCGTCCTTCGAAACCTGTATCCCGCAGCCGTCGCCGGCCTGCTCGTGCTCGGCCCCAATCCGGGGCTTGCCGCCGAGGACGACGCGCCCAAGGGCCCGGCGGTGACGGTTCTGAAGGTTGCGAAATCCTGCTTCTCCGACATCGTCGAGGCCACCGGCACGATGATCGCGCGTGAGGAAACCACTGTACGGCCCGAGCGGCCCGGCCTGAAGGTCACGGAGGTGCTGGCGGAAGCGGGC
>NZ_JAEMSD010000216.1:0-1087 GCF_016462955.1 Bradyrhizobium sp.
CTCGCCCAGCGCGATATCGCGGATCCTGGTTTCGCCGGAGACCAGCGTCTTGCGGCGCGCGCCGCCCATGCCGATCAAGAGCGCGAAAGTGAGAGCGACCTGGACGAAGACGGGCAGCAGGACCATTTGAACGGACATCGGAACTTTCCCGGGAGGCAGAATGCCGCGACCGTCATTAGCCGCGACTCTCGGCGCTGACAATGAACGACTTGAACCGCCGTTCCCGCTTCGGCGACCAAGCAGCGACAGTCAAAGCGATTTCGGGCCCTCCGGCCCGAGGCGAGATGGCACCATGAATTCCTTGTCCAGCCTCTTCACCGAAGCCGCGGGCGGCCAGCTCGGCGTCCTGATGTCGGTGCTGTCGGGTCTCGCGGCAGCGCTCGCGGTTGCGCTGGCGATGACCGTGTACTTCCGCCTGAGCTACCGGACGTGGCGCGATGTCGCCCGGCATGGCCTGGCTGCGTTTGCCGCGCTCGCCCTGTTCGGCTTTGCCGCCTATGACATGCGCCACGCTGCCCTTGCCTATCTCGGTCTCAATCCGTCCAAGCCCGCCGTCGAGTTCGAGATCCGCATGCCCCAGCAGACGCTGACAGCGGTGACCGACGCCCAGATCGAGCTGCATACCGACCGCAACCAGACCCTGGCGCTGGTCGGCGGCGTGCGCGACCTCGGCGACGGACGGGCGCTGCTGCGCGGCGCGGTTGCGCTCAACCACCGCACCGCGGAGCGCGTGCTGGTCGTGCACCTCCCGGGCAAAGGCACCTACGAGTTCCGCCTCCGCCTTCCGGCCGAGCCGCATCGCTCCGCCGAGTTCAGCCCCTGGCACCTCGCCGACCGCATCGCGGCGCCGGTCGCGGGCGCCGTCGCGCCGCAGGACGGCTACACCATCCGCTATCGCGTGCTTTAAACTTTGTTCGCTTGCGATCGATGCAGTGATCCTAGCCCGGCCGTCATCGTTCCGACGCGCGGCGACGGGTAGGATGATCGCATGCCCGAATTTCGCCTGACCCAGATTTCCGACACGCATCTCGGCCGGCGCTTTCCCGGCCTGATCGCCAACTTCGCGGCGATCAGCGAGCACATCGCC